>DASRJS010000014.1:0-30675 GCA_035649355.1 Candidatus Polarisedimenticolia bacterium | reverse complement strand
TTGCCGAGCGGCTCGCGCAATTGCGCCGCGACGAGGAACGAGAAGATGATCGACGCGATGCCAAGGAGCCGCCGCACGGTCCCCTGGATGAAGCCGAGGATGAACAGCCCCATCAGAACGAGGACGATGAGCAGGTCGAACGTGTTGAACGACCTCAGAAACGTCTGGATGTCCACGAGCTCTCCCGGCACCCCCCGCGTGTCACGGCGGCGAACTCCGCCCGATCAGGCGGCGCAAGGGTAGCAGCGGCCATTCGGCGGTCGCAACCGCCCGGACCGCTCCGCTCAGCCCCGGATCCGCGCTCCGAGGTCGCGCTCGAGGCTCGCGACGACGTTCGCGACCGCGGCGTCGACCTCGGCCTCGGTGAGCGTGCGTTCCTGTGCCCGGAACGTCAGCCGGTAGGCCAGGCTCCGCTCGTCCGAGGCGAGCGGCGCACCGCGGTACAGGTCGAACAGGCGCACATCCTCGAGTCCGCTGCCGGCGGCGGCCCGGATCGTGGCGAGCACGTTCGCCGCCGTCGTCATCCCGCCGACGACCACGGCAAGGTCCCGCGTCACCGTGGGCTGGCGAGAGGGAGTCTCGGCCCGCACGTTGGTCAGCTGGCCTCCGCCCAGACCGCGGATCGCGATCTCCGCGATGACGCAGCGCTCTGCGCGCAGCGGCCACGACTCGAGGACCCCAGGATGGAGCTCGCCGAGGCGGCCGGCCAGCGCGATGCCTTCACCATCGGCCGTGAGCGCCATCACCTGTGCCGCGCGGCCCGGATGCAGGAGCGGTTCGTCGGCCAGTGCGACGTAGCCTGCCTCACCGAGTCCGAGGCGCCGGCACACGAGCTCGATGAGACCTTTCACGTCGTCGAGGTCGACGAGACGTTCCGGCTGGTTCCAGGATGCGTCGATCGCGGAGCCGCTGAGCGCGATCGCGAGCCGCCACCACTCTTTCGGCTCGCCCGACCCGTCGCGCCCGTAGCCCTTCCCGACCTCGAACATTGCGACGTCCGTTCGCCCGCGGCGCGCGTTCGCGGCGACGACATCGAGCAGGCTGCCGATCACCGACTGCCGGAGCCAGGCATGGTCCTGCGACAGCGGGTTCGTGACGCCGATGACGGCGCCTCCGGCCTGGCCCTCGCCACTGACCTCGGGGTCCGTGCCCGACCACCGCCCCGCCGCCAGCCGTTCGGCCGAGACCAGGGCGTAGGTCACCGCTTCGGTGAGCCCGGCACCCACGAGGGCCTCCCGAACCGCGTTGCGAACTTCGAGCGGCGACGGCCGCCGCGGCGGCAATGTCGTGTCGGGCAGCGTGCTCGGCACGCGGTCGTAGCCGTACACGCGCGCGACTTCCTCGGCGACGTCCGCCTCGATCGAGATGTCGCGGCGCCACGTCGGCACGATTCCTTCGAAGACCCGCGCGCCGGCATCCGAAACCGCCGTCAGCTCCTCGGTCCCAGCGGCGATGACAACCGGTGTCCCGGCGGCCGCTTCATGGGCCTCGATCCCGACGCGCGAAAGCAGCGCCACCTGCTCGACCGCGGAGAGCTCGAGGCCGGTGAGGCGCGACACGCGAGCGGGCCGGAACCTGACCGATCGCGGTTCGGGCTCATCCGGATGGCTGTCCACACGTCCGGGCGCCACCGACCCGCCGGCCCAGGCAGCGACGAGCATCGCGGTCCGGTCTGCCCCGATCCGTGCGAGCCGGAACTCCTGGCCCTTCTCGAACCGCAGGCTCGCCTCGGAACGTAGCGCGTACCGGAACGCCGTCCGGCGGATGCTCACGGGATCGAACACCGCCGACTCGACGATGACATCGCGCGTCGCGTCGCTGATCTCCGACGCCACGCCGCCCATGACCCCGGCAATGCCGATCGGCCCGCGCGGATCGGCGATGAGGAGCGTGTCCTCGGTCAGCTCGCGCGCGACGTGATCGAGCGTTTCGAACCGCTCTCGTGCCCGCGCGCGGCGGACGATGATCCGGCCGTCGTGGACGGCCGCGGCATCGAAGGTATGGATCGGCTTGCCGAGCTCGAGCATGACGTAGTTCGATGCGTCGACAACGTTGCTGATCGGGCGCTGGCCGGCTGCCAGCAGGCGAACCTGGACGTCGAGCGGCGACGGCCCGACGGTCACGCCCTCCACCCAGCGGCCGACGAAGCGCGGGCACAGCTGCTCGTCCTGCACCTCGACCGCCAGTCGCTCCGCGGTTGGCCGGCCGGTCTCGGCGAGCTCGATGACGGGTTCGCGGATCTTCGAGCCCGTGATCGCGCCGACCTCGCGCGCCAGCCCGAGCACCGAGAGCGCGTCGCCACGGTTGGGCTTGACGTCGACGTCAAGGACGACATCCGAGAACTGCTCGGCCAGAGCCAGCCCGATCGGCGTCTCCGGCGGCAGGATGAGGATGCCGTCGGCGTCAGCAGTCAGGCCCAGCTCGTCGCCCGAGCAGAGCATGCCGTTGCTGACGACGCCCATCTTCTCGGTGCGCTCGATGCGCCGGCCGCCGGGCAGCACGGCGCCCGGCAGGGCCACCGGGACGCGATCCCCGGCCGCGATGTTGGTCGCACCGCAGACGATGTCGAGCGGCTCGCCGGCGCCAACCGTGACCCGCGTCAGCGACAGGCGATCGGCCCGGGGATGCGGCGTGACCTCGAGCAGCTCACCGACGACGACATTCCGCCAGTCCTCGCCCCGGCGCTCGATGCCCTTGACCTCCATGCCCAGCAGCGTCAGGCGTTCGGCGAGGCGCTCCGGCTCCAGGTCAACGTCGACGAACTCGCGCAACCAGGACAGCGGCACCCTCACCGGAACTGCTCCAGGAAACGCAGATCGTCCTCGAGGTAGAGCCGCAGGTCGGCGACGCCGTTGCGCAGGTTCGAGATCCGTTCGACGCCCATCCCGAACGCGAAGCCCTGGTAGCGCTCCGGGTCAAGGCCGCCCGATTGGAGGACGACCGGATGGACCATGCCCGCGCCGAGGATCGTCATCCAGCCCGAGCGCCCGCACGCGGGGCAGCCGCTTCCGCCGCAGACGAGGCACTCCACGTCGAACGCGACCGACGGTTCGGTGAACGGGTAGTAGCCCGGCCGGAACCGCGTCCGCTTCCCGAACCCGAACATCGCCTGGGCGAACTGGTCGAGGAGGCCCTTGAGGTCACCGAGCGTCGTGCCCTCGTCGATCATCAGGCCCTCGACCTGGAAGAACTCGAAGTTCCGGTCTGCCGCGACGTTCTCGTAGCGATAGCAGCGACCCGGCAGGAGCGCTCGAATCGGCGGCGGCGTCGACTGCATCACTCGAATCTGGCCCGGCGACGTGTGGGTTCGAAGGAGCCGGCCCTCGATGTCGACGTAGAGCGTGTCCCAGAGGTCGCGCGCCGGATGGTCCGGCGGGATGTTCAGGAGCTGGAAGTTCGTGAGGTCATCCTCGACCTCGGGGCCCTCGTACACGACGAAGCCGAACTGGCCAAAGATCTCGGCGATCCGATCGATCGTCGCGATGATCGGGTGGTACGTGCCACGGCGGATCGGCCGACCCGGCAACGTGACGTCCAGTGCCTCCGTCGCGAGGCGCGCGCTGAGCTCGCTTCCGCGCAGGGCCTTCTGCCGATCCGCGAGTGCCGCCTCGATCGCCGCTCGGATCTCGTTCGCGATCGCGCCGACCTTCGGGCGATCCTCGACCGGCAGCGAGCCGATGCCGCGGAGGATCCCGGTCAGGCGGCCCTTCCGCCCCAGGATGTCGACCTCGAGCTCCTCGAGCGCGGCCGTATCGCCGGCGGCCGTGGCCGCGGCTAGCGCGTCGTCGCGGAGCTTCTCGAGCTCTCGGGTCAGCCCGGCGAGATCCACTCCCCTCCTCGAATCACGAACCCTCGTCCGTCGGACGACGGCGAGGGCTCGGCAGCTGCGTTGGTCGGCGGCCGGCCGTCAGGCGCCCTTGGCAACCTCGACGATCCTGCCAAACGTGGCGGGGTCGCGCACGGCGATGTCGGCAAGGACCTTGCGGTCCAACCCGATCTCGGCCGTCTTCAGTCCGGCAATGAACCTGGCGTACGTCCAGCCGCGCTCGCGGACGGCCGCGTTGATGCGGACGATCCAGAGACCGCGCATCTGGCGCTTTCGCTGCTTGCGATCGCGCGTGGCGTAGGCCATCGCATGAAGCAGGGCCTCGCGCGCCGGCTTGATCAGCTTCGAACGCGTGCCCGCCCGGCCCTCTGCGGCCTGCAGGAGGCGCTTGTGGCGCTTGTGGGCGGTGACGCCGCGCTTGACTCGTGCCATCGCGTGCCGCCTAGAGGTACGGCAGCAGGCGCCGGACCTGCTTCGCGTGGACGCCGCCGATCAGCGACTTGCCGGCGTAGCGCCGCGTGCGGCGCGACGACTTGATCTCGAGGTGGTGCCCGCTCCAGGCGTTGATGCGGATTGGCTTGCCGCTGCCGGTCACGCCGATCCGCTTCTGGGCCGCCTTGTGGCTCTTCATCTTCGGCACGCTGGCCTCACTCTCCCGTCGTCGCCGGAACCGCTGCCGGTTCGGCCGCTGCTTCGCTCTTCTTCGGTTCGGCCTTGGCCACCGGCTTCGGTGCCGGAGCCTTCGCCTCCGCGGCCTCCGTGGTCGCGGCGCCATTTGACTTCGGTTCGACTGCCGCCTTCGGCTCGGTCGCGGCCTTTGGTTCGGCTGCCGCCTTCGGCGGTGCCTCCTCAGCTGGCTGCGGCTCTGGTGCGGGTCTGGCGGTGCCGGCTGCGGCTGCTGCCGCCGCCTCCTCCGCCGCCCTCGTCCCGGCCTTCGCCGTTCCCTCGTGGATCTTCGGCTTGTGGACCGAGGCGATGCTGATGAACATCGACTTGCCTTCGAGGACCGGTGCTCGCTCGACGATCCCGTGATCCTTCACGAGATCGGCGAACCTCTGGAGCAGGTTCCGGCCCAGCTCCGGGTGGCTCAGCTCCCGTCCCCGGAACCGGACGGTCACCTTGATTCGATCGCCGTCCTCGAGGAACTCGACGGCTCGATGCAGTTTCGTCGTGAAGTCGCCAACGCCGATCTTCGGCGAGAGGCGAACCTCCTTGAACGTCACGGACCGCTGCTTCCGCTTCGCCTCTTTCTCTCGCTTGTTCAGCTCGTACTTGTACTGGCCGAAGTCGAGGAATCGGGTGACGGGCGGGGCTGCCATCGGTGCCACCTCGACGAGGTCGAGGCCACGCTCCTGCGCCATCTCGAGGGCACGCGCGGTGGGCATGATGCCCAGTTGCTCTCCCTCTTCATCGATCACCCGGACCTGTGGGATCCGGATCATCTGATTGACTCGCAGGTCTCGGCTGATGGTGGCTTCCCTTCCAGCTGTCTAGACGGCGAATCCGATCGTGCGCATGGTCACCACGCGCCCGGCCGAAGTCGCCGCGGGACTATAGCACAGAGGCCTTCTCAGCCCGGCAGCCGAGCAGAGGATTCGGCCGCCAATCTGGCCGCGAGATCCTCCCAGCCCTCGGCCGGCTGCTGCTCCCCGGCGCGGGTCCGCGGAGCTGCCGTCCGAGCCGCCACCTCGCGGTCGCCGAGGACGATCATGTAGGGCACCTTCTGCTCCTGGGCGACGCGGATCTTGTTCTGCATCCGCCCGTCGGAGTCGTCCACCTCGACCCGCAGGCCGCGGCCGTGGAGGACCGCCACCAGCTCGCGCGCGGCGTCGAGATGGCGGTCCGCGATCGGGATGACGACCGCCTGGACGGGCGCCAGCCAGAGCGGAAACGCCCCGGCGAAGTGCTCGACGAGGATGCCGATGAAGCGCTCCAGCGAGCCGTAGATCGCGCGGTGGATCGCGATCGGCCGCTGGGGCTGGCCGGTCTCGTCGATGTAGCTGAGATCGAAGCGCTCCGGGAGCATCGTCAGGTCGACCTGGATCGTCGCCATCTGCCACTCCCGGCCGAGCGCGTCGTCCGTGTAGATGTCGATCTTCGGGGCGTAGAACGTGCCGTCCTTCGGCTTGACCCGATACGGCATGCCGGTCTGCTCGAACGCCTCGCGGATCAGTCGTTCGGCCTTCTCCCACAGCGCCGGGTCGCCGATCGCCTTGTCCGGCTTCGTCGCGAACGTGAAGCGCGGCGTGAGGCCGACCCACGAGTAGGCCGTCTTGACCTCGCCGATGAGCGCCGCGATCTCGTCCGCGAGCTGGTCCGGCCGGACATAGAGATGGGCGTCGTCCTGGATGAACTGCCGGACGCGCGTGAGCCCGGACAGGGTCCCCGAGCGCTCGTTGCGGTGGAGCCGGCCGTACTCGGAGTAGCGCAGCGGCAGATCGCGGTACGAGCGCAGGCGCGAGCGGTAGATGAACGTCGATTCGGGGCAGTTCATCGGCTTGAGGCCGAACTCCTGGCCCTCGGCCTCGAGCCGGAACATGTTGTCCGCGTAGAGGTCCCAGTGACCGGACTGCTGCCAGAGCTTCTTGTGGACGATGATCGGCGTGCTGACCTCCTGGTAGCCGCGGGCGGCCTGCTGCTCGCGCATCGCGGCTTCGAGGGTTCGCCAGATGCGCTGGCCCTTCGGGTGCCAGAACGCCGAGCCCGGGCTGACATCGTGGAAGCTGAAGAGGTCGAGCTGGACACCGAGGCGGCGGTGGTCGCGCTTCTTCGCCTCATCGCGCCGCCAGAGGTATTGCTCGAGCTCGTGCTCCGTCGGCCAGACGGTGCCGTAGACGCGCTGGAGCATCGGCCGCTTCTCGTCGCCGCGCCAGTACGCCCCGGCGACGGCGAGCAGCTTGAACGGACCGATGTCGCCGGTCGCCGCGACGTGCGGACCCTTGCACAGGTCGCTGAACGGCCCGTGCTCGTAGAAGCCGGCCGCGGGCGGTGGGTTCCCCTCCTCCCTCGCCTTGGCGGCGAGGTCGTCGAGGATCTCGACCTTGTACGGCTGGCCGGCCTTCGTCTCGAGGGCGCGCGCGTCCGCGAGCGACATCTCCAGCCGAACGAAGGCATGGTTCGCCTTGACGCTCTCGCGCATCCGCGCCTCGATCTTGCCGAGGTCGTCCGGCGTGAGCGGGCGTTCGAGTTCGAAGTCGTAGTAGAAGCCGTCCTGGATCGCCGGCCCGATCCCGAGCTTCGCGCCCGGAAACAGGTCGAGCACGGCCTCCGCCATGACATGCGCGGTCGAGTGGCGCAGGGGCGTCAGGACATCCTCGGTCCCGGCGTCGAGCAGCTCCTCAGCCGAGCCGCGCGCGGGCGCCTCGAACAGCTCGTCATCGGCGACCGTCGCCGCGACCGAGGCTTCGGCCGTCTTCGCCGCTTCGTCTGTCACGCTGACCCTCCGAGAATCGAAACACCCCTCGTCCGTCGACAGGACGAGAGGTGTGAGCTCCCGCGGTTCCACCCGCCTTCGCGATCCCGGTGGCGTTTCCGCCAGCCGAGCCGCGCTCTTGTGCCGCGCTAACGGGCGGACCCGGGCCGGTTCGCCGGCCGCTCGCGGGTGGTGCCGTCACGCCGTCGACCACCGGGCTTCCAGCCATGACCCAGCTCTCTCATGGTCTCGTGGCGCGGGGCGTGTCCCGCTCAATGCGTTGTGGGAATACTAGCCGACGCCGTCCAGCCCGACGCACAGCCCGACATTCGAACCGACGCGCCGGCGTGAACGTCGGTGCTAGCCTCGGCCGCGGTCATGAGCGAGCGTCGGCGGATCCTGTCCATCGATGGCGGCGGCGTCCGCGGGATCATCCCCGCGATCTGGCTCGCCGAGCTCGAACGGCTGACCAGGAAGCCGACCCGTGATCACTTCGACCTCCTGGCCGGAACCTCGACCGGTGCGGTCATCGCCGGGGCGCTTGCCGCCGGGATGTCCGCCCAGGAGCTCGTCGACCTGTATCGAGAGCGCGGACGCGACATCTTCGCGAAGCTCCCGCTTCTCGGCCAGGTCGTGCGGCTGTTCACGGGAACGCTCTACTCGACCAACACGCTGAACCGGATCCTGCGCGAAGAGCTGAAGGCCAAGACAGGAACGCCGGACTGGGTCCTCCACGACATCACGAACGACATCCTGATCACGGCGAAGCGGCTCGGCGATGGGCAGCCGTACTACTTCGTGAAGGACCGTCCCGACGAGAAGCCGGGCAAGACCGACAAGCTTCTCCTCTCGGACTGCGTCACCGCATCGGCGGCCGCGCCGACGTACTTCGCGCCGTGGCTGATCGAGAGCCTCGCCAGCAAGACGCCCGACGGCCAGCCGATCAGCGGCGAGATGGTCGACGGTGGGACCGGGGTCGCGGGCAACCCCGTCTACCAGGCCTGCGTGGAGGCCTTCGAGTTCAACCCCAAGAAGTACGTGGCGGACGCCTCGACGATCGTCGTCTCGCTCGGCACGGGTCGCTTCCTCGGGCGCCAGCGACCGAGGTCGCTGGTGTCGTGGCTCTTCTGGATCCTGTCGGAGCTGCTTCGTTCCCCCGGTGAACAGCAGACGGAGCTCGTGCAACGGCATTACCCGAAGGCCCGCTTCTACCGGATCGATGTCGCCCTGAAGCGCGACATCGGGCTGGACTCGATCAAGGATCTCGACGAGCTGAGCGAGATCGCCATGAAGCACCTGCCCGAGGTCAACTGGCAGGCGATCCTCGCGGGCGGTGTCGAGGAGCACGTTGTCGGTCCCGACAACTTCCGCCCGAAGAGCTACCTGAAGGCGGTCTGAGGCTCGGTCGACCCTGGAGAGGTGGTGGGCGACACTGGGCTCGAACCAGTGACCTCTTGCATGTCAAGCAAGTGCTCTAACCAACTGAGCTAGCCGCCCAAGATCCGAGCCTAGGAATACCACATTACTGCGAGCTCTGGCCTCCCCGGGCCCCAGATGTCGACGGCCGGCGCACATCGCGATGGGGATGTGCAGTTCCTTACCTCGGGCCCCACAATCGCCAGGTCGCTGGATCCGGCCGTCGTCGGGTTGCGAACACGTCGCCGGCAGAGCGGTCCACCGCTGAGGGAGGGCTCGTAGCAGCCATGGCCATCGAAACGCCCGTGATCGTGACCCCGGAAGTCCTCCGGCCCGACTCCACCATGGCCCCGACGCGGCCGCGCTCGCGCCGAGCGCTCCTGGCCGCCGCCCTGGGTGGCCTGGGAGGCATGGTTGCTTCGCGACTGGCAGTGCCCGGCCCGGCTGCCGCGGCGGCCGGCGACCCGTTCATCCTCGGCAGCGCGACGAACAACGCCGGAACGTCGAATACCAGCCTCGCGACCGCTTCCGCTGGCACCGCGCTGCTCGTCACCCAGAACGGCACGGGCACCGCACTCCGGGGCTCCGCCGTGGGGTCGGGCTCCATCGGTGGGTTCTTCACGGCCGCCAACGGCACCGGCGTCAGCGGTGTCACCGGCAATCCCGCCGCCTATGGCGTGTTCGCCAGCAACGACGATGGGGCGTACGGCGGCGGTGGCGCCGTACGCGCCAGCGGCAAGAGCAACAACGGACTCGTGGCGACGACCGAAAACGGCGGTGCCAACGCCGTCCGAGCGTCGAACACCGGGGCTGGCGGCGCCCTGGGCAGCGCCATCCTCGCCGACGCTGGAGGCAACTGCACGGGCGTCACAGGTCGTGGTCAATCGGCGCCCGGCATGTTCGGATTCGCCGTCAACGCACCTGGCGTGTACGGATCGTCCACGAATGAGATCGGGGTCCAGGGTGCGGGAAACCCGGGCGTCTACGGCTCATCGACGTCGACGTTCGGGGCTGGCATCGAAGGCGTCGGTTATGGCAGCTCCGGACATGGCGTTGTCGGCTCCGCGCTCGCGGACTCCGGCAACGCAAGCGGGATCTACGGCGGCAGCGCCTTCGCGTCCGCATACGCCGGGTACTTCGCTGGGAATGTGCACGTCACCGGCACTCTCACGGGTTCAACCGCGGCGGGCTTCCGGATCGATCATCCCCTCGAGCCGGCTGACAAGCTCCTGCTCCACGCCGCCGTGACGTCCGATGAGGCGCTCACCATTTACGCCGGCACGGTCACGACGGATGGGCAGGGCGAGGCGACCGTCGAGCTGCCGGCCTGGTTCGAGGCGCTGAACACCGACCTGCGGTACCAGCTCACCGTCATCGGCTCGTTCGCGCAGGCGATGGTCAAGCGCGAAGTCATGGGCAACCGTTTCACCATTGCCACGAGTGATCCGGCCACGAAGGTGTGCTGGCAGCTGACCGGCGTCCGCCACGATGCCTACGCACGGGCGCACCCACGCGTCGTTGAGTCGGTCAAGTCGGCGGCAGAGAAGAACACCTACCTGAAACCCGTCGAGCACGGCCAGCCTGAATCGACGGGCGTCGATTACCCGATGCGCCAACTGCTCCGCCAACCTCGACGGGCAGTGACTCCCCCGAATTCGGACTGACTGCAACTGTCATGGCCGCGGCCTGCCGGTCGCCGGGAGAGGGAGGCGACCTCCGCGCATGGCCTCGCTGCGGCATCGATCAGTCCGTCGGTTGACAGACCTCCGTGTCGGCGCAGTAAACGGGGATCCCGCCGACGATCGTCGCGATGACCGTCATCGCCCGGATCTCGTCCGGGGTAGCGTCCAGGACGTCGCCGCTCAGGATCGTGACGTCGCCAAGCATGCCGGGCGCCAGGTGCCCTCGGCGGGCCTCGTCGCCCAGAGCCCAGGCCGCGTCGAGGGTAACCGCGCGCAACCCCTGCTTGGCGGTCAGCAGCTGGTCGAGCATCCACGGCGGCGTCGTCTCGCTACCCGTGCGAACCCGCCCGTCCATCCCGGCGGCGATCTGGTCGACGGGCCGGCCCATGTCTTCGGTCAGGTTGAAGTCCGGGAACGTCCACGGTGCGTCGGTCGCGGAGGCGACATGCAGCCCGGCGTCGACGAAGTCCCGGAAGCGGGCGATCTCGTCCATCTGGTCGGGATCGTCCCGGTCGAGCTCGGTCAGAAGCCCGTCCCACAGCACCCAGTCTGGTTCGCCGTCGAGGTGGATGACCGTAGCGATGTCCATCGCCACCAGGCGGGCCAGCTGCTGGTTGGTCACCTGGATGGCGTGCTCGACCCGGTGGTGGAGCGGGTTCGGTCCGGTCGGGCCGATCGCCGCCTCGTACGCGTCGAGCAGTATGTCCACGGCGCCGGTGCTCATCGCATGGACCGACACCTGCCAGCCAGCCTCGTCCGCCCGGCCGATCGTGGCGGTGACATCCTCCCGTTCCCAATTCACGATGTTGCCGCCGCCGTCGTCGAGGTGGATCTTCAGCCCCCGGACCCGGAGGCGGTCATCGACGGGGCCGGGCTCGCGCGACACATACCAATCGCCGAGGAACTCCTTGTCGAAGTTCAGGGCGAGGTAGGCGTCGACGCGAATCGGCATCGCGTCATCGGCGGCGAGGCCGAGGAGCAGGTCCAGCTTCTCGGGGTCGATCCACTGCTCCGAGATCGAGGTCCAGCCACGCGTCGCCGCCGCGCTCATGGCCTCGGCCGCCGACGCGAGGCCGTAGTAGTCGCGGTCCCCGATCCAATGGGCGTGAGCGTCGATGAACCCTGGGTACGCGACGCTCGAACCGATGTCGAGGACGGGTGCCTGGTCGCCGGCGAGCACCAGGACCTCGTCCCGGGTGCCGACCGCGGTCACCGTCCCGTTCTCGATGAACATGGCCTCCGCGACCGGAGGTTCGTCCATCGTGAGGATCCGGCCGATGATGACGAGGCTTCCCGTCTGTGGTGACGTGGCGGAGGCGCTCGCGCTCGGTTCGGCGGAGTCGTCGGTTGCTGCGGACGATGGCGATGGCGATGTGCTCGTCGAACAGCCCGTCATTGCCGTCAGCGCGACCAGTACGACGAGGAGTCCCGCGCGGGTAGCGACCATGGCCTGGCGCTTCCTCAAGGTGTGGGGAAGCGCGGGCGGCCAGCTTGGCCGCCCGCGCCGTTCTGGGTTGCGATCGGTCACCTCGCCTCGAACGTGGCGGACTCAACGATGGCCTGCAACTCCGCGAGGTCGCCTTCCGGCGTTGCCTCGAAGCCGTTCCAGTCGAAAATCACGAGTTGACCGTTCACGTCCACGATCCATAGGTTGTCGACCTGACCAGGGCCCTGGGAGTAGCGGTAACAGTCTCTGGCGGGATCGGGCCCCGGAAGGGCCAGGGTGCAGAACTTCGCCTCGTGGCATGTCGCGAACACGGCGTCATCGGGCACGTGGAGGGTGATCGATTTACCGGCGTACCCATCCAGCGTGATATCCGCCGGCGTCGAGGCGTCACGCGACCCCTGGGCAGCCAGCGCGGCGACGAGCTGGTCGACCGTGGTGGAAGGGGTCTCCGGCATGGTCGAATCCCAGTCGCACGGGTCCCCCGGCACGTGCCATCCATTGCCGCCGGCGAAGACGATCACAGCCGATCCGTCGGGAGGGTCAGTGTTCTCGTTCTTCCCGAGGATTCCTCCGCCCGGCTCCCCGTACCAGTCCTGCGCCGAGATGGTGACGGTAATCGCCAACCCGCTATCGCCGAAGTCGAATGGACCATCCACGATGACGAACGGGCCTTCGGGGAGACCGCCCTCAGGCGTCGGCGTGGGCGACGGCGCGACGGACGGCGAGGGGGATGGCTCGATCGATGGGGATCCGCCACCGCCGCCGGTCAGACCGAGGACCTGGACACCGACGACGAGGGCCACGACCACAGCGGCGGCGCCGAGGCCAGTGGGTACGAGCTTGTTCATGATGGGCATCCTCCACGGGCCGAAGACGGCCCGTTGTCGTTTCTGGTCGATCTCGGCACGGATCGCGTCGTAGATCTGGTCGTGGAGCTGCTCCTCGCCCTCAAAGAGGAAGGCGTGGATCAGGCGATCGGGATCTCGGGACGCAGTCATGCCAGTCGCTCCTGGGTAGGCGTGGTCGCTCGGGAGTCAGCCTCGATGCTGGCCCGGAGCGCCTGTGTGGCGTGGTGCAGCCGGGACTTCGCGGTCCCGACAGGAAGATCAGTTCGTGCCGCCACCTCGGAAATCGACAGCCCGAGGTAGTGGTGAAACACAAGGACGGCCCGCTGCTGGACGGTGAGCCTCCGGAAGGCCCGTTCGAGCAGGTCGCGGTCGTCCACGGTGACGTAGTCGTCGGGGCCGTACGTCCCCGCGACCGGGAGGATCCTCATGCCCTCGGACCACCGCGTCCGACGCCTGGCCTCGGCGTAGCACGCGTTGGTGAGGATGCGGTGGAGCCACGGTTCGAAGCGAGATGGGTCACGCAGGGTGCGGAGCTCAGTCCAGGCCGTGATGAACGCAGCCTGAACGGCGTCCTCCGCCAGGTGGACATCGCGGAGGATCCGCACCGCGATCGCCAGGCATCGGTCGCCCACCATGCGTGCCAGGGAATCGAACGCTTCCGCGTCGCCCCGCCGCGCCTGGTGAACCAGCTCCTCCAGCACCCATCCCTCCACCCGTGGCGCTCGGTCCGACGTGGACCGATCACAACTGAGAGATTTCCGGGGAGCCTAACTGTTCAATCTGGCGCGACGGCTAGTAGCCCGGGACCGAATACGAGGCGGGCGGCGCACCCGACGACCCGGGACCTGGGTTGCAGGCGCCGAGGCCGAACAGGAGCACGATCGCGACCAGCGCGCTTGCGAGTCGACGGTTCATGCCTGTCGGTACGCGTGGTTTCACGTCCCGGTTCTCCGGACGATCCATGTGCGCCATGATCAACCGATGCGCGGTGGCGAGTCGTACGAGCTCCTTGATGTCGGCGACGGCCGGCGGCTCGAGCGGTTCGGAGCGCTCGTCGTGGACAGGCCGGCCCCGGGTGCCAGCGGACGACCGTCCGAACCCGGCGTGTGGTCAGGAGCCGACCTCAGGTTCGAACGGGACGGTGGCTGGGCCTCCGTCGCGGATGTCGCACCAGGTGCCTGGCCGATCGACCTTGCCGGGCTGACGCTCGAGCTTCATGCGGCCGCCGGCGGCCAGGTTGGAGTGTTTCCGGAGCAGCTCGCGCTCCTGGCGTGGCTGCGTGATCGGGTTTCGAGTGGCGCGACCTCCGTCCTCAACCTCTTCGCCTACACCGGACTGGCCACGCTCACGGCGGCGGAGGCGGGCGCCACCGTCGCGCATGTGGACGCCTCGAAGCCCGCGGTCGCATGGGCAAGGCGGAACGCCGAGCTCAGCGGGCTCGCGGACCGGCCGATCCGTTGGCTCGTCGACGATGCGCTCGGGTTCGTCCGGCGCGAGGCGCGGCGAGGTCGTCGCTATGACGGCGTCATCCTGGATCCACCGACGTACGGCCACGCGGGACGCGCGACCTGGCGATTCCAGGACGACCTGCCGCCACTGCTGGAGGCCGTCGAGAGCGTTTTCGAACCCGGTGGCTTCGTCCTGCTGACATCACACACGCCCGATTTCTGGTCGGGCGCGCTGGCGGACGCGCTGGAAGACGCCTTCGGTCGGCGGCGGTCGATCGAATCGGGCGAGCTGACGATCGAAGCCCGAAGCGGTGCCCGCCTGGAGCTCGGGGCGTACGCGCGTTTCGGGCATTGACACGCCCGCGGCCCCAAGATTGCCGGTGATGGAGATCACGAGCCGGTCGAACCCGCGCCTCCGCGCGGCCGCTCGCCTGCGGGACCGCGGCGCGCGCACGGAAACGGGCATGACGCTCGTTGACGGGGTACGCGAGGTCAATCGGGCGTTCGAGGCCGGCGTGGCGTTCGAAGCCCTGTTCATCTGCCGGGAGCTCCTCTCGTCGCCTGACGCGAAGACGGCGCTCGAGGCGGCACGCGTGACGCGCGTCGAGATCGTCGAGTGTTCGAAGGAGGCGTTCGGCGGCGTGGCCTACGGTGACCGAGCGGAAGGTGTCGTTGGTGTCGTTCGAACACCGACCCTGGAGCTGGACGACCTCGAGCTGCCCGACGATCCGCTCCTCGTCGTGACCGAGAACGTCGAGAAGCCGGGCAACCTCGGCGCGATCCTTCGCTCGGCGGATGGCGCCGGGGCCGACGCGTTCATCGCGATCGGCGGCACGGACCTCGACAACCCGAACGTCATCCGCGCCAGCCTCGGCACGGTCTTCGCGTTGCCTGTGGTCGCGGCGACCGGCCCGGACACGGCGGCGTGGCTCGCAGAGGGCTCGATTCGTTCGGTGGCGGCCGTCGTCGGCGCGTCGCTCCCCTACTCCGAGGCGAACCTCCGAGGCCCGCTCGCGATCATCCTCGGAAGCGAATCCGCGGGGTTGTCCGCTGCGTGGCGCGGTTCGAAGGTCGAAGCGGTCAGCCTGCCGATGCTCGGCGTCGCGGACAGCCTGAACGTCAGCGCCGCCGCCGCCGTCCTGCTGTACGAAGCGCGCCGCCAGCGCGGCGGCTAACGTCGAGCTCGTGGAACGCTTCGACTTCGTGATCATCGGCGCGGGGCCGGCCGGTGAGGCCGCGGCCTTCGAAGCGCGTCGCCACGAGGCGAGCGTCGCGATCGTCGACAAGGGTTGGTTCGGCGGCAGCTGCCCGCACATCGGGTGCGTGCCCTCGAAGTCGCTGCTCCACGGGGCGGCAGAGCATCACTCGAACGCGGGGGGGTACTCGTGGGAGCGCGCGTCAGCCCGGCGCGACTACATGGTCAACCGGGCGGCGGGTGCCGCGGAGCCCGATGACGCGAGCCACGTCCGCGACCTCGAGAAGGCGGGCGCAGTCGTGTACCGGGGCGTGGCGCGGATCGTCGAGCGGGGCGAGGTCGAGGTCGAACATGACGGCATCCGGCATCGCATCCACGGTCGCGACGTCGTCGTCGCCACCGGCTCGCGTTCGCGAGTGCCGCCCGTTCCGGGTTTGGATGCGATCCCGATCTGGACCAACCGTGAGGCGACGCTCGCCCGCGAGCTGCCGCGCTCGCTGCTCGTCCTCGGTGGCGGGCCGACGGGCTGCGAGCTCGCCCAGGTCTACGCCCGCTTCGGCGTGCCGACGACGATCGTCCAATCCGGTGACCGGCTCGCCCCGACGGACCATCCGCGCAACTCCGCGGTCATCGCGAAGACGCTGGCGCGGGACGGCGTCGACATCCGCCTCGGCGTTCGGGCCATCGCCGCCCACGCCAACGCGGCGGACGACGGCGCGCACGTGGTCGACCTCGACAACGGCTCGACGGCGGCCGGGCACGCCGTCCTGCTGGCCGTCGGCCGTGAGTTCGACCTCGAGGAGCTGGGGCTCGAGCGCTACGGCATCGATACGACCGGCCGCGTGGCCTTCCCGCGCGACGGCCGCCTGCGCGTTGCCGAGGGACTGTGGGTCATCGGTGACCCGGCCGGGCCAGAGCTGCACACGCACCAGGGCCACTACCAGGGCGAGCTGGCCGTCCGAATGGCGCTCGGCGAGCCGGTCCAGCCCGATTACCGGGCCCTGCCCCGCGCGACCTACACGGATCCCGAGGCGGCCTACGTCGGCCTGTCAGTTGAGGCCGCTCGCGACGCCGGATTCGATGCCTTCGAGCTGGTCACGGACTTCGCGGCCTCCGCGAAGGGCTTCTCGGTCGAGGCGGACCTCGGCCACGTGACGATCGTCGTTGACCGCAGCCGCGGCGAGCTCATCGGCGCGGCGATGGCCTGCCCGGACGCGTCGGCCGCGATCCACGAGTGCGTGCTCGCGATCCGGGCCCGCGTGCCGGTGGAGGTGCTCGCCGACACGATCCACGCGTTCCCGTCGACGTCGCGGATCCTGAACGGCCTCTTCGCCGATGCCGCGCGGGAGCTGGCCCGAACCTAGCGCTCGAAGACGACCTGGCCGTCGAGCATCGTGAGGCGCGGCGCGACCTGGACCATCCCGTCCACGGCGGCTTCGACCGCGTCGCTCGGTGCGGCCGGCAGGATCGTCAGATCCGCGAGCGAGCCCGGCGTCAGGCGGCCGCGATCTGGCTCGTGGGTCGTCAACGCGGGCCCGAGGATCGCGCATCGCAGCGCCTCGGAGAGCGTGAGCGCCTCCTGTGGCCCGAAGCGCTCAGTGCCGGCCGGCCAGCTCGCGTCGTGGCGCAGGGTCGCCATCGCGATGCCCGGCCACGGGTCCACCGGCTCGACCGGGGCGTCGGTCCCGAAGGCGACGACGGCACCGCTCTCGAGCAGCGAGCGGAGCGGGTAGCCGTTCGCGTCCGCGCGAGCGCCCCAGCTGCTGCGGGCCGCCAGGACATCGCTGCGAAGGTGGACCGGCTGCACGGAGGCCGCGATGCCGAGCCTCGCGAACCGCGCGCGATCCACCGGCGTGGCGAGCTGGATGTGCTCGAGGCGGGGCATGTACAGCGTCTTGCCGGCTGTTGGTTCGAGCGCGTCGAGCGCGGCCCGGACCGCCGCATCGCCGATCGCATGGATCGTCGAGGTGATCCCCTGCCCCGCCGCCCGCGCCGCAAGCTCGGCCATCCGCTCGGGTTCGGTGAACCAGACACCGCGCTCCTGGCCGGCGGGGATCGGCCGGTCCTGCTCGGGTTCAAGCGGTTCGAGAAGAGCCGCCGTCCGTGACCCAACGGTGCCGTCCGCGAACAGCTTCAGCCAGCCGAACGTCACGCGCGAGGCGTCCCCGTCGGACAGCGACGACCCGGTCCGGAGACCGCGTTCGGCGGCGACAGCAAGGGCTTCTTCTCGAATGCAGGCGTGGATGCGAAGGTCGAGGTCGCCGCGCTCGTCGAGGTTCCGATAGGCGACGAACACGCGCGACAGGTCGGCGTCAGCGGCCAGCTGGGCCGGATCGTGGGCGCCCGTCACGCCGACGGCGAGAAGGCGCCGGACGAGCGCCGGAAGCGCGGCCTCGATGTCGGCCGGGCTCGGCACCGGGATCTCGGTCGAGACGAGGCGTGCCGCGGTCTCGTGGAGGACACCGCTCGGCGCTCCAGAATCGTCCCGACGGACGATGCCGCCAGGCGGGTTGCCCTCGAACTGCGCGACGCCCGTTGAGCGGAGCGCGGCGGTGCTCACCCAGAGCGAGTGGTGATCGTGCGCCCAGAGCGCGACACGACGCCCGGGCGCGGCGCCCTCGAGGGCATCCGCCGTCGGCCAGCCGCCCCAGCGGTCGCTGTCCCAGCCCTGGCCGATGAGCCACGCATCCGGATCGGCAAGCGCGGCATGGCGACGCGAAACGCGGGCCAGCCCTTCTTCGAGCGTCACTGCATCCTCGAGGTCGAGGAGGGTCGCCTCGATCGCCGCCTCGGCGACATGGAGGTGCGCGTCGGTCAGGCCGGGCAGGCAGATCTCGCCCGGTCCCAGGTCGATCCGCCGGGTGTGCGGATCGGCCCGCGTTTCGAGCTCGATTGCTGAGCCCGCGAACGCGATCCGGCGCCCGCGGATGCCGAGCGCCTCGACCCATCCGAAGCCGGACTCGCCGGCAAGGGTCGCGATGCGACCGGTGATCAGCGTGTCGAGGGGCATCAGCCGCGCTCCGCTACAGGTTCGGCTTCCGGCGGCACCCCGCCGTGAACGGTCTTCGCGAACGTCAGCGGTCCGCGCCGGAGCGCCAGGCGAACGAAGGCACCGGGGATCGCCGCCAGCCAGAGCACGGAGAAGGCCGCCGCGAGGATCGCCGAGCCGAACCGCCGGGCGGCTGTGAGCGCCGCGCCATCGACGGCCGCCTCGCGCCCGAGACCGACCCAGGCGAGCAGGCCGCTCGCAGCGATATAGCCACCGATGAAGGTCGCGGATGCGAGCACCAGCCCGGTCCGCGCCGCCGCCGCCAGCGTCCCGAGGATGAGCGGCGCCGCAACGAGCTGTCCGACGTAGCCGGCAAAGTCGAGCTTGGCGCGGATGGGCAGGAGCGGGCTCGCAAGCACTTCGACGCCGTGTTCGAAGACGCGGCGGATCGAGCCCTCGGCCCAGCGCAGCCGCTGCCGCCACAGCGATCCCACCCGGCGCACCGGCTCCTCGACGACGACCGCGTCGATGGCCCAGGCGACCGTCACGCCAAGCCGGGCGGCAAGGCGGCTCGAGAGATCGAGGTCCTCGGTCAGCTCTTCGGCACGCCAGCCGCCGACGGCAGCGAGCGCATTGCGGCGGACGGTCATCCCGTTGCCGCGCAGCTCGGAGCAGCCACCGAACGCCCAGCGGCCGCGCTGGAGGGCTCCGTCCTGCGCCTGTTCGACCGCCTGGGCGCTCGTCAGCCAGGTCGCATCGTGCGTGTTCGTCTGGCGGCGCGGCGTCACGGCGACCGCACCCGCCGCGAGATAGCCGGCGAGGGTCCGCAGGAACGTCGGTCCGACGCGCGCGTCACCGTCGAGGACCACGATGCCTTCGCCCCGGCACGCCTCCGGCTGGACGAGCGTCAGCGCCGCGCCCTTGCCGTCGGACAGCTCCGCACCGGCCCGGCGGGCCACGCGGATGAACGATGCGGCACCGGCCTCCTCGGCGGCGGCCTCCGCGGCAGTGCCCGTCCCGTCCGTGGAGCGATCGTCGACGACGATCACTTCGAACGCCGGGCCTTCCGATGTCCGGTGATCCTGGTTGGCGAGGTCTTCAACGAGCCGCCCGATCACGTTCGCCTCGTCACGCACCGGGATGAGGACGCTGAGGGTTGGCAACCGCCCGGTGGCCGCGGTCGCGAGGAGTCCTGCGATTGGCGGCCGGCGCCCTGCGAAGGCGGCAGCCGCTGCCACGACGAAGGCGACGAGCGCGATCGCCAAGGCCACAGCGGGGCCGGCGGCGCTGGTCGCGACGAGCCAGCCGGCGACGAGCCCCGCGACGAGCACGCCCAGCGCGATGAGGCGCCACGATGCCGGCGTCCCGATGTCGCCCTGCGGCCGGCCCTCGGCGCCGCGCCGCTCGCGGGGATCGATCGTCGAGGTCATCGACCCGCGGGTCCGTCGTTCGGGGAGGGCTTTGCCGGGTCCGATTCGTCCGTGTCGAAGGCGTCGAGATCGTCGACCGGGCGCTCGCGCGTGGCACGACGCTGGCCCAGCTTCCGGGGCACCCCGGCGTCATCCGTCCGGATGATGCCGATCGCGTCGAACGCGCCACTATCCGGCTTCGTCTCGGCTGTCGTCCGGGACTCCGCAGGCTGCAGGCGGCCGCGCATCAGCACCGAGGCGATCCCGGACAGCGTCACGAACACCGCGACAACGAGGATGACCGCAGTCGTGTTGATCAGGTCGGACGTCAGACCGACGACGATGATCGGGACGAACGTCCCGACCGAGAGCACGAGGTTCAGAACCCCGAAGACACGGCCCCTGACGTCCTCGGGAATGTCCTCCTGGAGCTGCGTTTGCGCCGAGATCGCGACCACGGCGTAGGCCATGCCGGCGAAGAACCCGACGACGATGACGACGGCGACGAGCGATGTGACCGACGACAGGTTGACGACGCCGGTCGCGTCATTCAGGCCCTGGAGGAACTGGCTGATCGGGCCGGCGATCGACAGCAGGACGAGCAGGATGCCCAGCGCGATCAGGCCGCCCTCGATCGCTCGGCGGCGGGGCATCAGCCGGCCGTACGAGTTGAGCACGAGACTCCCGGTGACGATCCCGAGCCCGAGCGGCAGCACGACGACGACCAGGTCTTCCGGGTCGAGTCCCAGCGTCTTCTCGGCGAACGACGGGCCGAGCACGCCGATGACCCCGATGAGCCCGCCGGCGATCCCGAGATAGAACAGCGACCAGCTGACCTGCATGTTGCCGCGGATGTAGGTGATGCCCTCACGCAGCTGGTCGAAGACGCCGCCCACGGCACGTCCCGTCTCAGCGACGGCGGCGAGGGGCGACTCCTTCTCCCGCGGCGGGGGCGGGTCGGACGGCAGGGTGAAACAGAAGACCGCGGCGACGGCATACAGCACGGCGACCACGATGATCACGTTCTCCGGACCCGAGATCGTCGTGATCAGCGGCCCGAGGAACGCGTAGCCGAGCGCAAACGCCGCGTTGAGCGTCAGCGTGAACAGGCCGTTCGCGCTGACCAGCTGAGAACGCGGAACGAGGAACGGGATCATCGCCGCTTCGGCCGGCGTGAAGAACACGGTCGCTGTCGACAGCAGCACGATGAGGAGCAGGAGCGCCGCGATGTTCGCGCCGCTGAAATAGAGCGCCACGAGCACGATCGCGCGGACGACGTTGGTCACGATGAGCACCCAGCGTCGGTCGAAGCGATCGACATAGACGCCGGCGACGGCCGATAGCAGGACTGCGGGCACGAGGAATGCCAGCAGCAGGGCACTGACCGCCGAGCTGAGGTTCGTCGCCTTCAGGACGATGACGGTCAGGCCGAAGAGGACCATCTGGGCGCCGACCTGGGTCGCCACCTGCGACAGCCACAGCAGCAGGAAGGGCCGGTTGCTGAGGACGTTGCCGAGGTCGCCCTGTCCTGCCGGAGCGCCGGTCGTCACCGGACCCCGGACTCCGACTCCGGCCGTCGCGGCAGCAGGGCGGCCGTGATCGACGGGTCGCCGCGCGAGACGAACTCGACGAGCCGCGCCTCCAGCGGACGCCGTTCGATCATCACGTGCCGGCCGCAGCCCTGGCAGCGAAGCCCGATGTCCGCGCCGAGCCTGTCAATGAGCCACGTCGAGCCGCCGCAGGGGTGGGGCCGACGCAGGCGGACGACGTCGCCGACGAGCAGCTCGAGCACGGGGCGATCGGGCATCGGGCGGCTGAGCGTATCAGAGGCTCGGCCGGCCATGAGCCGGCACGAGGATCCGTTCGGTCGCGGGTGCCTCGATCCGCTCGGTCGGCGTCACGGTCAAGCTCACGCTCGGCTCGGTCGCGCCGATCTGGGCAACGACGCCGCCGATCCGCGTGAGGGTGCCGGTCAGCGACTGCGGGCTCCCGATCGCGGCGATGTCGAAGGACGTTCCCAGCGACTTCCCATCCACTGCGAGCTGGCCCGGCTCGCCGGTGATCGTGGTCGCCGCGACGACGCGTGTCCCGCCGATCGCCAGCGCCTCCGACCCACCGTTCCGCAGCTCGTTCAGCAGCTCCTGCACCGCCCCGACCGAGACCGGCCCGGAGACGGTGACGGTGACGCCCGGTCCGACAACGGGAACGACGCCGGCCCAGGTCTGCGTTCGCGCAAGGTCGTCGCGCAACGCGTCGACCGCGCTGTCGCCGCGAGCCTGGCCGGATGCGAGGTCGCTCAGCTGCTTCTCCAGGGCGGCAACCTCGGCGCGCAGGGAGTCGTTGTGCGAGCTGACGTTCGCGATCAGCGTCGTCAGGTCCTGCGCGGACAGGCCGGCCAGGGTCGGCGCCGCGTTCTGCGCGTGCAGCTGGCCGACGACGAGCAACCCGAGGACGAAGGCGACCACGGTGATCGCGACCTGGTTCCGCGGATGGCGCATCACGAGCCCGGCTTTGCGTATCGAAGCGTGACAGTGCCGGCGAACGCCGGAACCTGGACGGTCTCGGGGGTCGCGAGCAAGACCTTGATGCCGTACGTGGCCGAGCGGGCCGCGAGGAAGTCGGACCAGCCCGCGGACGCGGAGAGCCGGTCGTACATGCCGTCCGGACCGATCGCGACGATCGTGAACGGCGGCGCGAGGTAGGCCGAGTTCACCAGCACGGACTGGCCGATCTCGATGATCGCCGTCGTGGCGGTGACGCGCTCCGTGCTCACGGCGACGGCCTCCGCACCGGCCAGCCACAGCTCCTCGACGACGGTCCGGACGTCGCGCGCGGTCACGACGTAGTCGGCCATGTTCGTGCCCGGCGGGACGAGCTGATCCGAGTCCTCGAGCCGGAGGATGAAGCCGCCCCCTGTGAGCGGCACGAGCCCGGCCTCGAGGCGCGCGAGATCGAGCTCGCCGTTCAGCTGCGTGACGAGCCCGAGCGCGCCCTTGCCCTGCTCTTCTTCAGCCTGGATCTCGGATCGCAGCTCGAGGATTCGATCCTTGAGGCGGTCCTGGGCAGCCTGCAGCTCGAGCGCCGTCTCGATCAACGGTGAGCGTTCCTGGGTCGTGTAGCGGACCCGCGGCCGCTCCGCCGCCAGCTGGGCGGCGATCAGGAACCCGAGCGCGAGCAGCGCAACCGTGAGGGTGACCTGCCAGCCCTGAATGGCGCGGATGCGTGTCCTGAGCTCCTCGCTGAAAGCGCTCATGGCGGTCCGCCCTCGTCGTCCGGCCCCTTGGCCGGCGGCTCCACGGGTGGCTGGGCAGGCGGCTCGGCGGTCGGCCGGGACGCCTGGGTTCGAAGGCGACCCATCAGGAGAACGGCACCCACCAGGAAGACGATGAGCGCGGCGATGGCGACCACAGCCGCGAGCGGAGCACCCTGCTCGCTGCCGCTCGGTGCCGGCGCCCTGGTCGCCGCGGGCGTTGGCGACGCCGCTGCGCCGCTCGGTGCCGGGGTCGGAGCGACCTCCCAGCCCGGCGGCAACGGACCCGGCGGTGCCGGCTGCGGCCCGAACGCTTCGGGCGCGCTCGCGCCGAGATCGGCCAGCCAGCCCGCCTGGAAGCCCTCGACATCCACGCCGAGCGCCGCCGTGAACGCCGCGTCGTCCGAAACGCCGTCGGCATACGAGCGGATCAGCCCGACCAGCTCGTCGCGGCCGTACGTCCTGACCAGGTAGTCGACGGCCGAGACGCTCTCGGCGTACGCCAGCACGAACCGATCGAAGCTCGTCGGGAACTGCCCAACAAGCGCCGACAGTGGCAGCAGACGGCCTTCCGAGGCCGCCGCCTCGACATCGCCCTGGCGGTCGCTTCGATAACCCTCCGACTCGAACACCGCGAGGCCCTCGTTGAGCCACTTGGGCGGGAAGTGATACGGGTTCTCGACCGCGTTCGCGAACACGATGTGCATGAGCTCGTGGGGGATCACCGTCCGGATCCATGAAGCGTTGATCGCGCCGGGTTCGATCTGCGCGAGCATCGTGCGGACCTCCGGGTAGGCAACGCCGCCCACGTTCTCGCGTGACGCCGGTCCAAGCGCATCGTAGAAAGGTTCGACGTCCGCGTAGAGGTAGAAGTCGATGGGCTCCCGTTCCTCGACGCCAAGCAGCGCCGCCGCGTCCTCGACGCCGGCCTCGGCGATGTCGAGCGCTTGGCGACCGAACTGCGCGCTGCCGTCATACCAGTGCATCCGGACGATCTCGCCCCGTGCGGTTTGCCAATCGAAGCGGTCGTCGAGGTACTGCGCGGTCACCGCAGGTCCGAGCACGGGCTCACCGCCCGGTGGAGTCAGCCGCCAGCGTGCGGTGAAGGTCGTCCCCGGCACCGCCGCGCCAGACGGCAGCACGAGCTCATACGTGAGCTCGAAGTTCAACGAAGCTGCCGCGACGGGCACGATCGCAACGAACGACGTACTCGAGCCCTGCTCGTCGATGACGACCTCGACGACCGTTCCTTCCACGAACAGCGCCACCGGCTGGACGAACGTGATCCCGCTCAGGAATGACGACGTCGCGGTCGGCGTCCCGAAGGATGGCCCTCGAAGCGGTGCCGCCGCCGCCGGCGATCCGGCGAGACCGATGGCGACGAGGGCCGCCGCCGCCACTCCGAGCACACGCTGGGTCCGCATCAGCTGCCGTCCCAGGCCATGCCTGCGATCCGTAGCAGGCCGAGGCCGTTCTGGCCCGCGCCGAAGAGCCCGGTTCGCGAGAGCGCCCAGCCATCGCCGGTGAGCAGCGGGACCGTCGGCACGTCGTCGCGAACGGCCTCGAGGGCCCGCCGCCAGGCCGCCGCACTCGCCGTCGGATCGACCGACCCGAGCGCGTCGTCCACGGCCCCATCGAACGCCGATGACGACCAGCGGCCGTAGTTGTTCGAGCTCCCGGTTCGAAGGAGGACGCCGAGGAAGTCATTCGGACCCGGGTAGTCGGCGATCCAGCCGACGGTGAACATCGCCGGCGGATCCGTCACCAGCCGGCCGAAGTGGTCATCGAACGCCTCGAGCCGGATCGAGACGCCGAGCACATCGTGCAGCTCCGCCTTGATCGCCTCGGCGAGCGGCGTACCGAGCGTCGCGTACGTGACCTCGGGGAAGCCGGCGCCGCTCGGGTAGCCGGCCTCGGTGAGCAGGTTTCGGGCCAGCCCCGGGTCGTGGGCCGGCAGCCAGTCCCCCGCCGGTGCGCCGGGGATGCCCGGTGGGACCATCGATGCGACCGGGCTGCTCGTGATGCTCGATCCGAGCTCGCTGATCCGCGCCCAGTCGACGGCGGCACCGAACGCCCGCCGAACGAGGACGTCGTCGAACGGTGGCTCGGACGTGTCGAAGCCGAGATAGGTCAGCGCGAGCGCCGGAACCTCGCGGAGCTGCGGACCGAGGCTCTCGTCGTACGCGATCCAGGCGGCGTCGAACGCGCCGATGCCGACGTAGTCGACATCCCCCGCCTCGAACGCCGCGACCGGGCTGCGGCCGCCGATGTCGCCGAGGAGATGAACCGTCGTCAGCGCCGGCGTCCCGGCCCAGTAGTGCGGATTCGCCGTGAGCACGATGTCGTCGGGCGCGACCGACTCGACCACGTAACCGCCGCTCCCGACGAACGTCGTGATCCCGAGCGGGTCGGCCTCGTCGTCGATCGATGCCGGGACGACCGCGAAGGACGGCCCCGCGACGATGGCCGGGAAGTCCGAACCGGGTCGCTCGAGGTCGACCGTGACGTCGTCGCCGTCGGCACGCAGTCCGACCGAATCGTCGTCGCGGTTCGCTCCCGTCACGTAGTCGAACGCCCCGCTGACCTCGAGCATCAACGAGGCGAGGGGCGACGGCCGCTGCGGGTCGATGATCCGGAGCCAGCTTCGAACGACATCCGCGCCGTGGATCGGGCTGCCGTCGGAGAACGTCAGGCCGCTGCGAAGGTGGAAGACGATCCGTCGGCCGTCGGCTCCCACCTGCCATGACTCGGCGAGCGCCGGCCGGAGGACGAGGTTCGAGTCGAACGCCGTCAGGCTTTCGAAGAGCTGCGCCGTGTAGGCAGCCGAGCCGATGTCGCCCTGTGCCGCGGGATCGAGCGTTGCCGGCGCACCCAGGAAGATGCGGACGTCATCGCGGGCCGCCGCGCCTGGGGCCGATGCAGCCGCGCCGGTCGTGGAGACCGTCGCGCCGGCCGGCGTCGCCGGAGGCAGCGCGTCATTGAGCGCGAGCGCGACAACGAGCGCCATCGCGACGACAAGCATTCCGACGGTCGCCGCTCTCGAACGCACGGAGCGCTCCGTGGGCTCGGCGACCGGCGGTGATCCGGTCAGTGGCCCCACCACGCGAGCGTCGGGCGGAGGCCGTGGCCGCGGCCCGCAATCGGCAGCTGGCGAACGATCGCGACCGGGATCCGAGGCCGGGCGTTGAACGCGTAGCCCTCGCCGCTGAACCCGAACAGAAGGGCGATCACGCAGACCCAGCGGCGCATGCGCCGAGTATAGGCGGGGTCACGCCGGGCAAAGAAAAAGAGGCCTCGAGATCCACCGCCGGGGGAACGATGTCTGCCGCGAGGCCTCTGCCGGTGGAACGAAGGGTTGGCCCGGACGTTAGGGCCTTGCCAAACCCGTTGTTGCAGGCCTGCGATTCGAACGCGGATAGCATGGCCGGGCCGTGACTCTCCGCCTCCGCGACACCCTCACTCGTCGCCTCCAGCCCCTCCAGCCGGAGGCGAGCTCCGGCGAGATCCGGATGTACAGCTGCGGGCCGACGGTGTATCGCTATGCCCATGTCGGGAACCTGCGGACGTTCCTCCTGGCGGACCTCATCCGGCGTGTCGTCCTCTATCACGGCGTGCCGGTCCGCCATGTCCAGAACATCACCGACGTCGGCCACCTGCGGGACGAACGGTTCGACCGCGGCGAGGACAGGATGCTCGTTTCGGCGGGGCTCGAGAACAAGACCCCATCCGAGATCGCTGATGCGTACGAGGCGGCGTTTCATGCCGATGCGGCGCTGATCAACCTCCTGCCGGCGCACGTCTACCCGCGGGCCACGGAGCACATCGACGGGATGGTGGCGCTCGCCGAGCAGCTCGAGGATCTGGGCTACGCGTACGCGACGGACGCCAGAAACGTCTATTACTCGGTGGCGTCGTTCCCCGGCTACGGCGCCCTCTCCGGAAACACGCTGGACGCGTTGCGGGCGGGGCATCGCGGCGAGGTCGAGGCTGACAAGCGCGACCCGGCGGATTTCGCGCTCTGGAAGGCGGCCGGCGACGGTCGCCTCCTGAAGTGGCCGACGCCACGCTGGGGCGAGGGCTTCCCGGGCTGGCACCTCGAGTGCTCGGCGATGGCGCTGGAGCATCTCGGCCCGCGCTTCGACCTCCACACCGGCGGCGAGGACAACGTCTTTCCCCACCACGAGGACGAGATCGCACAGTCCGCGCCGCTCGTCGGCGGCCCGCCGGCGCGGCTCTGGGTCCACGGGGCGCACCTGCTGATGTCCGGGCGCCGCATGGCGAAGTCGGCCGGCAACTTCCAGCGGATCACCGAGCTCGTCGACGACGGCATTGACCCGCTCGCGTTCCGCTACCTGTGCCTGACCGCGCGATACAGCCGGCGGCTGGACTACTCAGATGCGTCGCTCGCGGCCGCGGCCGCGTCCCTGGACGGCCTCCGAGAGCGGCTGCGGGCGCTTGGCTCGCCGCCGACCGACGGACCCTGGGTGGCGCCGGAGCCGTTGGTCGCGGGCGCCGCGGGCGATCGTCCGGAGGGCGAGGCTGCCGGCATCGCCGGGTTCGGAACGGGTGGCCCTGGGCCCGGACTCGACGACCGTGCGCATGCGCCTGCGCCGCCATTGTCCGCGGAAGGCGCGGCTGCGCACGAGCGCCTGGCGGCCGCGTTCGACAAGGACCTCGACCTGCCGAACGCGGTGGCGACGGTCTGGTCGATCCTGCGCTCGGACCTGCCCGCCGACGAGCGACGCTGGCTGGTCCTCGACGCCGACTTCGTGCTCGGGCTGGACCTGCATCGCGTCTGGGAGGCTCCCCCGGCCGCCCTGGCCGCGTGGGAGCCCGGCATTGAGGCCCGCGTCCGGATCGAGATGCGGGAGGCTGCGCGAGCGGCCGGCGACTTCGCCCTCGCCGATCAGCTCCGCGATGAGCTCGCGGGCTGGGGCATCACGCTGATCGACCGCGCGGACGGCACGACCGAGGCGCGCCGCGACGCTTAGCGCCCGGCACCCCGACGATGGGTCAGCAGGTCCTCGCGCTCGCGGAAGCGATCGAGCAGCCGATAGAAGTTGCGCCGCGAGAGGCCCTCGCGCTCGTCCTCCTTGAGCGCGGTCCAGCCGCGGTGCTCGTGGCGAACGAGGGGAAGACCGCCCACGGCGACGGCCCGACGGTGCGGCCCGTCGGGGCCGGCGTCGCGCAGAACGAGCGACCACCAGATGTCGAAGTTGCGATAGAACCTGAAGCCCTCATCGAGCGGGCCGCGCGCGATCGCGTCCGCGCGCCGGAAGGCCAGGCAATAGCCCTCGATCGCGTCGACGTCGCCCGCCGACGTCTCGTCAAAGTGGCGCAGGTCGTCACTGACGATGCCGAACGCCCCGGCCACGGCGACGGTCGGGTCGTCGAGTTCGGCAACGAGCGGCGTCACGAAGTCGCCGGTCGCCTCGATGCTCGGGTCGAGGATGATGACGACCGGCCCGATCGTCCGACGCAATCCCACGTTGAGGGCGGCCGCATGCCCAAGCCGGGAGCTCGTTCGGACCACCTCGGCCGTCGCCTCGAGCTCGTCGAGCGCCGTATCCACCTCGGCCGATGGGCGGTCACCAACGACGACGAGCTGAACGCCCTCGGGGGCTGCCGACACGATGCCGGCCGTCGCTCGGAGGACGTCGCCGGCGTGATCCGTGGCGACGACGATGACGCTGGCAAGACCCGCCGCCGGCTCCTCGAGCCGTGACGGCACGGCCTCGCTCCGGCCATACCGAGTTCGACCGCCGTCAACGACATCGGGCGCGTGCGCCGTATCGAGCCGATACGCGGTCCCCGTGTCGATGACCTTCCAGCCGGCCGCCTCGATCTCGTCGCGCAACCGATCGGCCGTCGCCCAGTCGTGTGCCGCGCGTGCGGCGGCCCGCTCCTCCGCGGCCAGCCGGACGCTCTCCGGGATCTCGGTCACGCCTCGGGTTCGGGCCGATACGACGCCAGGTCGTCGATATTGCCGACGAACTCCGGCCGGTTCGGGTGGTCGAGCATCTGCCGGATCGCGAGGATCTCGCCGATGTGGAACCAGTAGTGATAGGTCACGCGCCGCAGCGCGTTCCCGATGAGCCGCCGCGGGCTCCCGGGGAGACTCTCCAGCAGGTCGGACGCTGCCAACCCATCGAGCAGCGGATCCGAGGCCTTCGTGATCTTCCGCCAGGCGCGCAGCATGTCCCGCAGCGGCGGTGTCGTCGCCGGGCCGCCCGACGCGACGATCTCGTTCAGGACCGGCACGGGCGTCTTCTCGGCGAGTCGCGTGAGCCAGTAGCGCTGCTCGTGCCAGGCAAGATGCCCGACGATCCAGCTGATCGAGTTCATCGGCATGACCCGCTTCGCGCCGTCGGCCTCGGGCACGCCGCGCAGCGCGCGCAGCCACTCCGAACGGGTGAACCGCAGCTGTTCAACGATGGGCAGCGCCACCCCGCGATGCTAACCGAGGAGCCGCGCGCCGGGGCTAGAATCACCTCGCCCGCGGGGTCGCCAGCCCGGGTGGAGCCAAGACCGGGCACGCGCTGCGATCGAGTCACCCGACGGGCGGGAGGTTGCCATGACGACCCGCGTCCGGCGCTACCGCATCGCCCTCGTCGGTGTTTTGATCGCCCTCGCGCTCACGACCGCCGCGGCGACCGCGGCGAACAAGCCGTCTGATCCCTGTCCGGGCGGCCTCGAGCCGAACCTCCAGGCAACGGTCCCCCACCACCTCGGGATCCAGAACACCAACGGTCGCGAGTACCTCCGGCTCGACAATGCGATCGCGAACACCGGCGCCGGCCCGTGGCACCTGCACCCCGAGACCGTGCTTGCGGGCGAGGGCGGCACGACGACCGCGATCCAGGACATCTGGAGCACGATCGGGGGCGCGGGCGACCCGGCGAGCCAGATCGTCTGCAGCTTCGCGACAACGCAGTTTGCATTCCACCAGGCCCACAACCACTGGCACATCGGCAGCGTCGCCCAGTTTTCGGTGCTCAAGGCGAATGACAACGGGACCGCCGGCTCGTTCGGGGCCGTGTACGTCAACGATCTTGGCGTCGCACAGTCGTTCAAGACGACGTTCTGCCTGATCGACTGGATCAAGCTCGAGGACAACTCGAAGACGCCCGAGCGTGTCTATTGGGCCTGCGATCGGACGGCGCCATTCCAGGGCGTGTCGGTCGGCTGGGTCGACCAGTACCACCACCAGCTGGAAGGCCAGGAGGTCGACATCACGGCCGCGCCCGTCGGCATCTACTACCTGACGATCAACGTCAACGACGAGCGCAAGTTCATCGAGTCGGACTACACGGACAACGGCGCCTGGGTGAGCTTCGGCCTGACCCGCGACAGCAAGGGCAACCCGAAGGTCACGCTCATCAGCCACTCCCCGTGCAGCTCACCGAACATGTGCGGCGAGGCGCTCCCGAACCGCTGAATTCCCGCGGCTGGGCGTCAACGCACGATCAGACGCCGAGCCGCTCCAGCTCGTAGGGCAGCATCCGGCGCCACCACGGCCAGTCATGGTTCACGTCCGTGCCCCAGACGTCGATCGTCGCGGGGATGCCCTTCGCGGCGAGGATGTCGCCCAGGGCACGCGTGTCGGCGAGCATCTCCTCGTCCCACGCGCCCTGGCCGACGACCGCGCAGATCGTCGCCGCCCGCAGCCGCCCGAGAACGACGGGATCGTCCAGCCCGGGCAGGAAGAGCAGCGGGCTGTTGAAGTACACGCGGTCGTCGACGAAGTCGCCGA
>DASRJS010000013.1:0-16603 GCA_035649355.1 Candidatus Polarisedimenticolia bacterium | reverse complement strand
GCGGGTCGGATCGCCGGCGTCTGGCAGGACGGCCGGGAGGCGACCGGCACCCAGTAACGTCCGCATGATGTTCGGGCTGTCCGGCATCCTTGGCATAGTGCAAAGGTCACTTGGCAGCTGGACCTCGAGCGTGCACGCTTGAGCCTGCGATGAACGCCCATCCGACGCCGAGGCTGCAGAACCGGCTTCGGGTCGCCCGGGCGGAGGTCGCGATCTCGCAGGACGCCCTCGCGCGCAGCGTCGGGGTCAGCCGCCAGACGATCAGCTCGATCGAGACCGGGCAGTACTGCCCGTCGACCCTGCTGGCGTTTCGGCTGGCAGCCGCGCTCGGCGTGAGGGTGGATCGGTTGTTCTGGATCGAGGAGTCGAACGATGGCGCAGTTGATGGCGCGTGACGAGCGGGAGGCCCGGATCGATGATCGGGCCGACCGACTCGCGTACCTGGTCATGTCCTACGGGTTGCTCGCGGTGGTGGCTTATCGCGGGCTCGTCGAGCGCATGGCGTCAGGGGAGCTCCTGGCGCTCGTCGTGATCGGCGGCGTGGTCGGCTTCGCTGGCCGCGCCAGAGGCGGCGTCCTCACCGGGCGCTGGCTGGCCGTTGGACTGACGACACTCGTCGTCGCGGCTGCGATCGCGGCGGCGCTCGCGTTCCTGCGACCCTGATCGGTCGAGTCTCGGGAACTGCGGCCCCTGAGCAAGGGCCGTTCAGCCCTCCATCCGCGGCGATCGCGGGGCGACGATTCGGACATGTCCAAACCGCGCACTGGCGCGCCACCGTACCCGGGCATCCCGGCCGTGGTCGACGGCTCCGAGGCGATCGCATCGGTCGAGGCCCGGATCAGCGAGATCGCCTGCGCCTACCCGATCACGCCATCGACGACGATGGCAGCGATCTACCAGGCCGCGGTCGCGGACGGGCGGCCGAACCTGTGGGGCACGCCGCTGCGCTTCATCGAGCCGGAGTCCGAGCACTCCTCGGCGTCCGCCGCGGAGGGCGCGGCACTCGCCGGCGCGCGCGTGACGAACTTCACCGCCGGCCAGGGCCTCGTCCTCATGAAGGAGGTCCTCCACGTCATCGCCGGCAAGCGATTGCCGGTGGTCTTCCATATCGGCGCCCGGGCACTCACGAGCCAGGCCCTGAACATCCACGCCGGCCACGACGACGTCATGGCCGTCGCCGACACCGGCTGGGGCATCCTCTTCGCGCGGAACGCCCAGGAGGCGGCAGACCTCACCGCGATCGCGCGCCGCGTCGCCGAGCGCTGCGAGGTGCCGTTCTTCGTCGTCCAGGACGGCTTCCTGACGACCCACACCCTCGAGTCGATCCGGCTGCCGGAGGACCACCTCCTGCGGACGTTTGTCGGCGACCCGCGCGAACGAATCCGGGTCTGGTTCGATCCATCGGCACCGCTGATGACGGGTGTCGTGCAGAACCAGGACAGCTACATGAAGGGCCGCATCGGCCAGCGGGCATTCTACGAGCGCCTGCCGGGCGAGCTCGCGGCGGCCGTCGACGAGTGGGCTGAGCTCACCGGGCGTCGCTACGACGGCGTCTCCGCCTATCGAACCGACGATGCCGCAGAGATCCTCATCGCGATGGGCACGCTGGCCGACACGGCCACCGCGGTCGTTGACCACCTGCGGGCGCAGGGCCGGCCGGTCGGCTGCATCGGGGTCACGTCGTTCCGGCCGTTCCCAGCCGCTGCCCTGCGCGCGGCCGCCGGCGGTGCTCGCGCGATCGCCGTCGTCGAGCGCACCGACGAGCCCGCCGCAAACGACAACCCGCTCACGCGCGAAGTCAAAGCCGCGCTCTACGACTACGCCGCAGAAGGCGGACTGGTCCCCCGCGTCCGGTCGGTCTCGGCCGGCCTTGGCTCCCGCGACGTCGGCGCCGGCGACCTCGTCGCCGTCTTCGACTGGCTCGCCGATCACCATGCCCCGGCCGACCAGCGGTACGCCACCCTCGGCATCAAGCATCCCCTGGCCCTCCCGGCACAGCCACTGGATCTTCGGCCAGCGGGCTCGTTCAGCCTGCGTGGCCACTCGATCGGCGGGTTCGGCTCGGTCACGACCAACAAGCTCGTCGCGTCGCTGGTTGGCGGGCTGTTCGGGCTGCACGTCCAGGCGTATCCGCGCTACGGCTCGGAGAAGAAGGGCCTGCCGACGACGTACTTCCTCACGGTCGCCAGCGAGCGGATCCGCCAGCACGGCGAGCTGGAGCACGTCGACTTCGTGCCGCTTCATGACGTCGCTGCGTTTCGGCAGGGCGCGCCGCTGCGCGGCCTCGCCGACGGGGGGACGGTCTTCGTCCAGTCCGACGTCGCGGATCCCGCCGAGATCTGGGCCAAGATCCCGAGCGAGGCGCGCCACGAGATGCTATCGCGGCACATCAGGCTCGCAGCCCTTGACACGATCGCGCTCTCGCGACGCTGGGCGCCACGGCCGGACCTGGTGATGCGCATGCAGGGCATCGCTCTCGTCGGGGCATTCCTGCGTCTGACCGACTTCGCGTCCGCAGCGGGTCTCGATCGCTCGGCCCTCCTGGAGGCCCTCCGGCCGCAGCTCGAGCGCTTCTTCGGCAAGCGAGGCAGGAGCGTCGTGGACGCCAACCTCGGCCTGATCGCGGACGCCTACGACGGCGTCGTTGATGTCACCGCGGCCGTGACCGCGCTCGTGCCGGCCCCGACGCACGACGTCGTGCTCCTGGAGGTGACGCGATGAACGAGACCACGATCGGCCCTACGGTCGGCGAGCTCATGACCGGCGATCCCATCCTCGCCAACGTCGACCAGCCGCTCTCCGAAGCCGCCGGGCTCATGGAGTTCTACCGCGTCAGCGGGCTACCGGTCGTCGACTGGGAGGGGCGCCTCGTCGGCGTGCTCAGCCAGACCGACCTGCTCCACGCGCGCACGACGGAAGCCCTGTGGCTCGCGTGGCCGGGCCTGGCCGTCCGCCATCTGATGACCCAGCCGCCCGTTGCGGTCACCTCGGACATGCCGGTTGAGGAAGCCGCCCGGCTGATGGAGCTGCGGGGCATCCATCGACTCGTGGTGACGCTCATGGATGGCGAGACCCCGATCGGGGTCCTGTCGGTCAGCGACATCGTCCGCTCGATGGCCGAGCGGGAGGACGAGCCGTGATCGAGCTCGAGCGGCACGACATCGCGGCCCCGGTTCGCAAGGAAGCCGGCGAGCCGAAGGAGCTCCACGAGTCGCGCCTTGCGGCTGCGGGCACGGTCCTCGACATCCACGCCTATGTCGATGATTTCAACTCCGCCGTCCTCGATGCCTATCGGCGAGGCGTCGCTGACGCGGAGCTGCCGAGCGAGTCGGGCGTCGCCCGGAGTGTCATCCCACCCGGGACATCGGCCGCGCGCGACTTTAGCGGCCTTGCGCCGCGAATCCCGGAGTTCGTCCTCGACGCGTGCGTCGGCTGCATGGCCTGCGTGAATGCCTGCCCGGACAGCGCGATCATCGGCACGGCCCAGCCCGAGAGCGTTCTCGACGCAACGATTGCCGGATTCGCAGCCGTCCAGCCCGAGCCGGAGCTCGCCGCGACGACCGCCCGGCGCCACTTCGCGACGACGACGAAGTACGCGACGGTGCCTGCGAAGCGAGGCCTCGAGCCCGCCAAATTCGGGATCTTCGTGAACCCGGTCCACTGCAAGGGCTGCGCCGAATGCGTCGAGATTTGCCACGCGCTCGGTTATGACGCCCTCCACATGATCGACAAGGCGACCGTCGAGCCGACGGGCGAAAGCACGCTTGAGCGGTACGGCCGCGACATGCGCCTGCTCCGCTCCCTGCCGCCGACGCCCGAGGCCTACCGGAACGAGAAGGCGCTCGCCGACCTCATGCTCGGCGAGCACGCGTTCGGCTACGTGGGCGGCGCCGGCTCCTGCTCCGGCTGCGGTGAGGCGACCGCGCTCCGCATGCTCGTCGCCGCGACCCGCCAGGTCCACGGCCCCGAGTCAATGGCGATCGTCGCCGCGACCGGCTGCAACACCGTCTACGGCAGCACGTACCCCTACAACCCGTATCTCGTCCCGTGGACGAACTCGCTGTTCGAGAACGCGCCGGCGGTGGCCCTGGGCATTCGCTCGCGCTGGGACCAGGCCGGCCACCCCGAGCAGCGCCTCTGGGTCGTCGGCGGTGACGGCGCGATGTACGACATCGGCTTCCAGGCACTGTCCCGGCTCGTCGCGTCCGGCGCCGACGTCAAGGTCCTCGTGCTCGACACGCAGGTCTATTCGAACACCGGCGGCCAGGCCTCGACCGCCTCGTTCGGCGGCCAGATCACGAAGCTCTCGGCCTACGGCAAGGCGGTTCACGGCCGGCCCGAGCCGCGCAAGGAGCTGGGCCGGATCATCGCCGCGCACGGCAATGCTTACGTCGCCCAGACGACGCCCGCGCACATCAACCACTTCTACCGCGCGATCAACGAGGCGAACGAGTTCCCCGGCCCGGCGGTGATCATCGCCTACTCGGCCTGCCAGCCGGAGCATGGGATCGCCGACGACGCGTCGACGCGCCAGGCCAAGCTCGCGGTCGACTCGCGGGCGTTCCCGCTCTTCACGTATGACCCACGGCGGGGCGAGCGGGAGTCCGAGCGCTGGTCGCTCCAGGGCAACCCGGCGCTGCGCGACGACTGGGCGACGGAGCCCGACGGACGCGTGCTGGATTTCCGGTCGTTCGCGCGGACCGAGGGCCGGTTCGCCGCCCACTTCGCTGCCGACGACGGTGGTTCGCCGGAGATCCTCGCGACGCAGGCCGACCGGCTGTCGAACTGGCGGACTCTCCAGGAGCTTGCGGGTCTCCGGTAACGGAAGTCATCGGCCGATCGGGCCGAACGGCACTCGCGACCGTCGATCCGCCGACCTAGCGTCCAACCATTGAAGATCGAGTGCCAGGAGGAGGCGAACGATGACATCCGATGCGAAGCACGCGCGTCTCCACACCCTCAATCGCCACCTCGGCACCGAGTACGCGCGGGCCCAGGTCAGCCGGGCGCTATTCGAGGTCGTGCTCGACGGGCTGGAGCTTGATCCCTGCCGTCTGCCGGCCAGCGCCGACCGCGACTGGCTGCGCGGTGCGATCGCGATGCCGATCCACGAGGCGACGACCGTGGCGCTCGATGTCCTCGCGTGGCGGATGGAGCGCATCCTCGACGGCGCGCCCCAGCCGCTCCGCGAGCGGTTCGACCGCAGTCACGCCGAGGAGCTGAGCTGGGGTTGACGCCCCGGCTGGCGTAGGGTCCGCTCAGCCGCCGCGGCTGCTGCGGACCTTGGCCATGTAGGCGGCCGCCTGCGCGCGGCGCTCCAGGTTGAGCTTCGCAAGGATCGAGCTGACGTAGTTCTTCACCGTCTTATCGGACAGGAAGACGTCCCCTGCGATCTCCTTGTTCGTCTTGCCTTCGGCCACGAGGAGAAGGATCTTCTGCTCCTGGGCCGTGAGCTGGGCGAGCTCGTCCGGCTGGTCGCTCGTCGCGATACGGCGGACGCGCTCGAGGACGCGGCCGGTCACCGCCGGGTCGAGGAGTGACTCGCCACGACCAACCGCCTCGAGGGCCGCGACGAGGTCGCGCGCGCGGACCTGCTTGAGGAGATAGCCGCTCGCGCCGGCGACGATCGCAGACAGCACGGCGTCCTCATCGGGATAGCTCGTGAGCATGACGACGCGCGTGTTGGGGAGCTCGCTCCGGATCTCTCGGCAGGCCTCGATGCCTGAACCGTCGGGCAGGCGGACGTCCATGACGACGAGGTCTGGCTCGAACCGCCTCGCCTCGGCGACCGCGTCGGCCGCTGTACCAGCCTCCGCCACGACCTGGAACTCGGGCCGCCGCCCGAGCAGGGCAACGAGGCCCTGGCGGACGACCTCGTGGTCGTCGACGATCAGCAGGGTCAGCGCGCGGCCGGACGGGGCGTCGGTCATGCGCTCATTGTCGCTGGTCCGGGCCGGAGGGGACACGGATCCTGACGCGCGTTCCGGAGCCCGGCGCGCTCTCGATCGTCAGGGCGCCGCCAATCGCCGCGATGCGCTCGCGGACATTGGCCAGTCCCTGGTGGCCGAGGCGCCTGGAGTTCGCGGGATCGAAGCCACGGCCGTTGTCGGAGATCGAGAGCTGCCAGCCGCGGCCGACCTCACCGTCGAGAGCGGCGAGCTCGACGATCGCGCTGCTCGCCCGGGAGTGGCGCATGACGTTGCTGATCGACTCGCTCAGGGCGGCCAGGAGCTGGCCGGTGGTCTCCGGTGCAGGTTCATCGAGGCCCGGCTCGATGTCGAGCTCGAGCTCAATGATCGTGTTGTGACGCGCCTCATCGACGAGCGCTGCGATCCCGCTGGCGAGCGTCGCGCCACCGAGCAACTCCGGCCGCAGCCCGAAGATGAAGTTCCGGATGTCCTGGATCGTCAGGTGGATGGCGTTGATGGCCCGCTCGACGCGCACCGCGGCATCGGCCCGGTCGTCGGTCATCAACTCGGGCACGTCCTCGAGCGACAGGCTAACCGCGTAGAGGTTCTGGATGATCCCGTCGTGGAGGTCCTTCGAGATCCGCTCGCGCTCATCGACGACCGCGAGGCGACGGACCTGCTCGTGGAGCCGGGCGTTCTCCATGGCGATGCCGGCGTGGAGCGCGAACGTCTCGACGAGCGACTGGTCGTCGCGGCTGAACTCATCCGCGGCGATCTTGTTCGTGAGATACAACCGCCCGACCGTGTGGCCACCGTAGGTGATCGGGACCCCGAGGAAGCTCGTCATCGGTGGGTGGTGCGGCGGGAAGCCGTGCCGCCGTGGATCGACGTTCAGGTCAGGGATCCGGTAGCTGCGATTCTCCCGGATGATCAGGCCGAGCAGGCCGTGACCCTCCGGGAGGGCGCCGATCCGGCGCCGTGTTTCGGCATCGATGCCGCTCGTGATGAAGCTCTTGATCCGGCCAGCGTCGTCGACGATGCCGAGGGCGGCGTACTCGGCGCCAACGAGCGGGCGGACGCGATCCACGATGAGCTGGAGGACGTCGTCGAGGGACGCCAGGCTGGCGATCCCCCGAACGGCGGCATCGAGGGCCGCGCGGATCTGTCCGGCGCCCGACGTGGTCGGGGCCTCATCGGCGGCGCGGTCGACAGCTGGATCGGCGGCGGGCTCGGCCACGGGCTCCGAGGATAGCAACGGCTGCGCGAACGGAGCGAAGGATGGCCCGTCCGAACGGTCCGGAAGTCACTCGTATGCGTCGGGCTCGGCCTCGATCATCGGTTCGTGGAAGACACCAGCCCGATCCAGCGCGTGTTGCTGGCGACCGACCTTTCAGCCGTCTCGGCCAAGGCCGCCGAAGACGCGATCCGGCTCGCCATCGAGCACCGCGCCCAGCTGATCGTCATGAGCGTGGTCGACACGAACCGGCTGCGCCTGCCCGGTGGCCGCTTCCTGCGGCGGGTCGACCAGGAACGGGCGCGGATCGAGGAACGAGCGCAGGAGCTGGTCAAGCGAGCCCGTGATGCCGGCGCCCGGGCGACCTTCCTGGTCTGGGAAGGCGACCCGGCCGAAGCCGTGCTCGAGGCAGCGGATGCAGAGTCGGCCGACGTGATCGTTCTCGGATCGCACGGTCGCGGCCGGCTTGGACGAATGATCCTCGGCAGCACCTCGAAGCGGGTGACCGAGGGCGCGCGCTGTCCGGTCCTCGTCGTCCGCAGCTAGCTCCCGCCGGGGCTGTGACGGGGAGCGCGAACCGGGGTCCCAACGCCGCGCGACACTCGGCCCCTCCCAAGAGGCCGGAGGTCACTCCCGCGGCCTCGTCCGCTCTGCGAGGATCGCCGCCATGGATACGACGTTGATCTCACCGACCGACATTCAGTCAGACCCCGCGCGCGTGGAGGCGAGCCAACTCAGCCGCCGCGGTTTCCTTCGCGGCGCGGCCCTTGCCGGTGGCGGCCTCGTCGCCGTCGGTGTGGCGGCCTGCGCGCCGGCCGCGAACGCGCCCGGCGCCGGGTGGACGTTCGGTCCGGCACTCGGGGCCCCTGGTGCCTCCGGCAGCCCGGCGCCTTCCGGCAGCCCGGCGGCGAGTCCCAACGCGAGCCAACCTGTGGCGTCGCCGGGACCGAGCGGATCGCCGGGGCCATCCACCCCCGCCGGGTGGAGCGATCACGATGTCGTGGCGCGAGACGTGGTCCGCCGGTACCTCGGCAACCTCGTGCCCGCGCTCGAGGGCATCTACGGTCCCGAGGCCTTCGCAAAGCTGGGCGCGATCCTCGGTGCCGCCGATAACTACCCCGAGCTGGCGAAGCCACCGGCGTTCATGTCCGTCGGTCCACAGCTCTTCCTGACGGACGCAATGCAGCCGCTGACGCCGGAGCTCGACGGTGACGTCAAGGTGTTCCGGCTCACGATCGACGAGATCGAGCTCCAGATCGATGAGCGCCGCGAGCCGATCGCCGCCCTCGGCTACAACGGCCAGGTCCCCGGCCCCACGATCCGCGTCAAGCAGGGCGATCGCGTTCGGGCGATCTTCACGAACAACCTGAAGGAGACGACGGGCGTCCACTTCCACGGCATGGCGTTCGACGACTTCTTCCAGGACGGCGTGCCGTTCGTGACGCAGCTGCCGATCGTCCCCGGCGAGAGCTACACGTACGAATTCGTCGCGCGCAGCTCCGGCTCACTCATGTACCACTCGCACCACAACGCCACCGACCAGGTCGGGCGCGGGCTGCTCGGCGCCTTCATCGTGGAGCCGGCCGACGATCCGGTCACGTATGACCGCGAGTACATCTGGGTCTCGAATGACGTGCTCGGCGGGTTCACCGTCAACGGCCACGGCTTCCCGGCCACGGTCCCGATCCTTGCCGCCGTGGGCGAGACCGTGCGAGTGCGCTTCATGAACGAAGGCGTGATGATGCACCCGTTTCACAGCCACGGCTTCGTCATGAAGGTGGTCGCCCGGGACGGCCGTCCGCTGGGCAGCGCAGCGTTCGAGTGCGACACCCTTGGCGTGAACCCCGGTGAGCGCTGGGACGCTCTCATCACGGTCGATCGGCCCGGCGTCTGGGCCTTCCACTGCCACATCCTGCCGCACGTCGAAGGCATGACCGGCATGTTCGGAATGGTCAACACGATCGTCGCGGTGCCAGAAAAGGCGCATGTCGATGCGATCGTCCAGGCACTCCTGGCCGGTGCCCCGAGCGCCGCGAGCGCAGCGCTGGCAGCGGCGCCGGCTTCGATCGCCAGGATCTGCGCGATCCCGACCGCTGGCTGACGGCCGGCGGCTGCGGACGGGCGGCCGGTTTCAGAGGCCGAGGCCGCTCATCGAGCCGCCGCCGCCGGATCCGCCGGCCGTGGCAAGCGGTTGCCCCGGAGCGTTCCTGCGATTCCCGTTGCCCAGGTCCGGATCTCCGGCCATGACCGAAAGTCGCCGTCGGGCGCATGCATGACGCTCATCAGCGCCTTCTCGCCGAGCCCAAGCCGGTTCCGCTCGAGGCGGCCGGCGAACACGCGGTGCTCGACAGCCTGGAGCATGGCGCTGAGCGATGCGCCTTCGGGCGGCTCGCCCGCCGGCAGCAGCGGATCGCCGATCGGGCCGCTCGAAAACAGCCAGACCGGTCGCGACCGCAGTGCCTCCCGCTCGCGGTAGATGAGCGTCTTCGCCGATTCCAGCCAGCGGCCGGCGTAGACGGCGCTGCCGAGAATGACGGCGTCGTACGGCGCGACCGAGTCGACGGCGTCAGGGTGGAGCACGTCAACCTCGAGTCCGCAGTCGACGATGGCTCGCCCGATCGCGGCGGCAATGTCTCCGGTCGCGCCGTGCTTCGAGGAAGCGCTGACAAGGACTCTCATGGGGTTCTCCTTTCGGGGGACGTGGGTGATGGACAGGCTCGAGCCATCGACGCGAGCAGTGCGTTGCCGGCCGACCACGTCGCCGTGTCGGCCTTGAGCGCTTCGGCCTCAGCCCGGAGCAGCGTCCACAACGTCGGGTCGCAGTCCCGCAGGATCGGGCTCGCCAAGTAGCGAGCAACGGTGTCGGCGATGAACGCGGCGTACCGGGCCGCCACGGTCGCGCCGGACAGCTCGGCTTCGAAGCCCGGCACCACGTCCACGGCGAGCAGCAGCCGCCCGAAGAAGGCGCCAAGCGATTCGGCGCCGTGGTCCCAGCCCTGAGAGTGTCCGCCGCGCCGCAGGAGCGGCGCCTGTGACGCGAAGACGCAGACGGTGGCCCCGCCGATCGACTCCGCCGTCAGGTGACCGCCGAACGTGAGGTACTCGTTCGTGACGGCCAGGCGATCGACGATCCGGATCAGGCCCCACGAGAACTCGGTCGAGACGGGCAGTCGCGTGTCGTAGGTGAGCGTCCTCGGGCGGCCTCGCCCAGCGTCCGACACCCAGTACTCGACGAGCTCGGGGTCATAGTGCCGAAGGGTCGGGCGTTCGCGGATGGCGATCAGGAGCCGGGCGGGGCCGGGTCGGTCCGGCAGGTCCGAATGGACGACGAACCCCAGCGTCGCGACCTCCGCCGCGGCGGCTGCGGGCGCGACCTCCTCGACCGTGGACCGTGTGGCAATCATGGACCGGACGAGCTGAGGTCGCTGATCGCGGCGAGGACGGCAGCTTCGAAAAGGCCGAGACGGTTGGCGACGCGCTCGCTCAACGACGCGCCGGGGCCAAACTCCCGGCCGCCGATCACCACGATGCGCCCGCGGAGCGGGTGGCCTCGGATCATGTTGGCGAGGCCGATGACCTCGGGCATCGCCAGCGCGTGCGACGAGCGAGGTCGGATCGACCCCGGCGTCGTGAGCAGTCCGCCGAGCGGGATGCTGCGGATCGCCCCCGGCCGCAGGCCACGGGCGGCGTCCACGATCAGGACCGCGCTCCCATCCGGGATCGCGAGCAGGTCGTCCACGTCGAGCTGGTCCACCGCGCGGACGATCGCGTCACCGGGCAGCCGCGATCGCAGCCGGCGACAGGCTTCGACGGCCACGCCGTCGTCGCCGCGATTCGGGGGGCCGCAGGCCAGCACGGTCACCGCGACCCGCCGCTGTGAGCGCGTTAGGTGCGGGCGGCGCCAGGTGTCGAGCGCCGAGATCGTGGTCACGGGCCTGCCCTGAGAGCCCAGCAGCGAACCACACGCCGCGCGCGAGCCGATCGCCGGAGGTCGCCGTCCATGGCCCAATGCTCGCCTGTGGAGGTGCGCGCGCGCGAGGGCCATAGGTCCTGCGACGGCGGGACGGATGGCCGTCGCGACCCGGCATCGTGTCGCCGCATGCTCATCTTCGGATCGACCGGGTCCGGCCGACCCATGAGTCGATAGGAGGAACCCGTGATGCGCGTCCTGCTCGCTCTCGACGGCTCGCCAGCGTCGGATGCGGCGCGGCGGCTCGTCGCTTCACTCCCGTGGCCCGAAGGCACGATGCTGCACGTGGTTGGCGCGGTCGAACCCGTCGTCGACTCGTTTGCCGGCGTGTCCGGCTATCCCGGAATGTCTGTCGATGTCGAGCCACCGTTCGAGAGCTCGCTGTCGGCCATCCTCGACGAGGCTTGCACTTCGCTCGAAGCGCCCGGACGGATCGTCCGGCGTTCCGTCCACGTCGGGCGGCCGGGCAGCGTGATCGTGGACGAGGCGGCCGCGATGCGCGCCGAGCTGATCATCGTTGGCAGCCGCGGGCTCGGACCCATGAAGTCCATGGTCCTCGGATCCGTCTCGGCCGAGGTCGTCGACCATGCGCCGTGCCCGGTTCTGGTGGTCCGTCGTCCACAGGTCTCGACAGTTCTCTTCGCGACCGACGGCTCCGCGTCGGCTCGCGGTGCCTTGACGTTCCTGGCAAGCCTCCACTACCTCGCCGATCGCCCGATCGAGGTCATCAGCGTCGGCGCTCGTGCCTCGAGCATCCCGACGCTCGTGATGGGCACGGGTCCTGGGCGAATGCCGAGCGAGAATCCTGTCCTGGCGGATCGTGAGCACACGGAGGCAAAGGCAGCGATCGCCGTTGAGGCCCTTCGCGCCAGCGGCCATGCGGCCCGCTGGTCGGTCGCCGCAGGCGATCCGGCCCACGAGATCGTCGAGGCGGCCAGGGCCTTTGGATCCGACCTGATCGTCGTCGGCAGCCGCGGCAATACGGGCCTGGACCGGCTGCTGCTGGGCAGCGTCGCGAGGAACGTGCTCCTGCACACCGACTGCTCGGTCCTCATCGTCCGAGAGCCGATCCGCGTGAAGGCCGAGGAGCCGCTGAAGGCCCGGATCGCCCTCGCCGCCGGGGCGGTCTAACGGGTCCGATGGCCCCTCGTCAGGTTGACCTTCGGCCGTGGCGGCCAAGCCGCCGTCCGGCTGATGCTCGGCATGACGTGCCGACCCGACCACCCGGCCGATCGCCGGGACGTCGAAGAGGAGAAGGTCCGATGAAGCGAATTCTCGTCGCCTATGACGGCGGGCTTCCAGCCCGCCGCGCCCTGGACACGGCCATCGACCTGGCGGTGAAGTTCGACGCCCACCTCACCGTGGTCAGCGTTGTCCCGATTCGGCCCGGCCGGGCGCCGATGGATCCGTGGGACGACACGGAAGTCCACCTCCAGGAGCTCCAGGACGCGAGGGCGATCCTCACCCGGCGACTGGCCGACGCCGAGCTTCTCGAGCCATTCGGCGATCCAGCGCCGACGATCGAACGACTGGCACGCGACGGCGACTACGACCTCGTGGTCGTGGGGTCGCGCGGCCTCGGGCCGCTGTCCAGGTTCTTCCAGGGCAGCGTCTCCGAGCACCTCGCGACGCATGCGGAGACACCGGTCCTGATCGCCAGGTAGCAACACCCGCGGCCGCGGCCGCAGATGCAACTGTCCAAGGAGGGGTCCCGAGCACCGACGGGACCCCTCCCGCCGTCTCGACGGAGCTGCTGGCTCAGAGCTCGTGCTGGGCGCGAGCGACGGCGGTCAGCTGCTCGCGGAATGCCGGGTGGGCAATCGAGATCAATGCCCGGGCACGCTCGCGCAGGCTCTTCCCGAAGAGCTCGGCGACACCGTACTCAGTCACGATCGTCCGGACGTGTGCTCGCGTCGTGACGACGCCGGCGCCCTCCTTCAGGCTCGGGACGATGCGAGACATCGTGCCGCCGGAAGCCGTCGCCGGCAGCGCGATGATCGCGCGGCCCTCCGGAGCAAGGGCCGCGCCCCGAATGAAGTCCATCTGCCCGCCGACGCCGCTGTAGATCCGGGAGCCGATCGAGTCGGCCACGACCTGTCCGGTCAGATCGACCTCGATCGCCGAGTTGATCGCCGTCATGCGGCGGAAGGTCCGGATCACGTGGGTGTCATTCGTGAAGTCCACGGAGCGCATCTCGACCATCGGGTTGTCGTTCACGAAGTCGTACAGGCGCCGCGAGCCCATGACGAACGCGGTCACGATCTTGCCGCGATTTCGTTCCTTCCTCGCGCCGGTCACGACGCCCGCTTCGACCAGGTCGACGACCGGGTCGGTGAACATCTCGGTGTGTATGCCGAGGTCGCGCTTGTCGCGCAGCGCCAACGCGGTGGCCGCCGGGATCGCCCCGATCCCAAGCTGGAGCGTGGCCCCGTCGGGCACGAGGTCCGCGATGAATCCTCCGATCCGCGTCGCGACGTCGTCGATCTCGCCCACGGGGTGTTCGTACGGCGGGACGTCGACCTCCACGGCAAGGTCGATGTCGTTGACATGGATGAAGCTCTCGCCGAGCGTCCGCGGCATCGCCTTGTTGAGCTGGACGATGACCGTCCGAGCAGCGCGAATGGCCGCGTGCATCGCCTCGACCGAGGTTCCCAGCGAGCAGAAACCGTGGGTGTCAGGTGGGGTCGCATTGACCAGCACCGCATCAAGCGGCAGCGCGCCGCGCTCGAACAGGTGCGGAACGTCGGACAGGAACACCGGGACGTAGTCGGCGCGGCCCTCGTTCACCGCCGCTCGAGCATTCGGCCCAACGAAGAGCGCGCGGTGCCGGAAGTGGCCGGCCATCTCGGGCGCCAGATGCGGACCCGGGCCCTCGGTATGGAGGTGAACCATGCCGACGTCTCGCAGCTCGGCGGCGCGCGCGACGAGGGCATCGAGGAGGACGGAGGGCGCTGCGGCGGCGCAGTGGACGTAGACCTGCTGGCCGCTGCGGATGCCGGCGACGGCTTCAGCCGCGGTGACGACCCGCATCGATCCGCCTAGATGACGCGAGAGGTCTTCGGGAGTGAAGTCGGGACGGCCTGCGGCTCGACGTCGACGAGCCGGTCCGGCCGGTGAGTCAGGGCCACGTAGGCGCGCTCGAACTCGGTTCGTGCATATGCCGGGCCGGTGACGACGACGCGATCCTCGCCGCTGATCTCGCTGACGGCGCGCCGTTCGAACGAGGCTTCCGTCTCGTACGCCCCGCGCGTCAGGACCTCGACCGTCTCTGTCTGATCCGGTTCGCGGTCGACGATGACCGCCTGGTTGTGGTCGATCCAGACCGTGGCCTCGGAGTGGTCCTGTGCTCGTCTTGTCATGGCCTTCGTCATTGCAGCACCTCCCGTGTCTGGCGCAACCATGGGCCGTCACGTGCGTGCTGGGCAGAGTCCGAACGGCCACTTGTCAGGGTCCGATCGGCCCGCCCTGAGGGGTGATCCAGCCCCTCGTGCCGTTGCGCCGTCGCGCCCGGACATGAGACAGGCCCGCCGTCATGGCGACCGGCGGGCCTGTCAGTGCCGCGCTGTTGCGCTAGCGCTTCACGCCGTGAGCGGGGCCTCGGTGTAGGACCCGCCCGTTGCGAACCGGGTCACGATCTCGACGACGACGCCAACGACGAGTCCGCCGAGGACAGCCGGGATCAGCGCGAGGCCATCCCAGACCGGCTCGATCGCGCGCCACGCGAGGACGAACTCGCTCGCGACGACCGCGCCAATTCCGAAGGCGAAGGCGTCGACGATCCACTCGTAACCCGTCTTCGTCGTGCCGACGAACTGGGCGATCAGCCCGAAGATCACGGCTGCGGCGACGATGACAATCCAAGCGCCCCATCCAAGGGCCAGTGTCAGTTCCATCTGACTCCTCCAAGGCTTGCGACGTCGGGAGGCGTCTGCTGAGTCGATGGTCGGCCCAGCGCGGGCCGCTCGCCAGTGCCGGAGGGCCCGAGTTCCTGCTGCGACGTGGTCGTGACCGTTGGCACTACCGCCAACGGGCGTGGGGCCTGACGCTCAACACGCCCGGTGCCACGGGTTTCGCATGCGCGAGCGAAGAGAGGCTGCGATTCTGACCATCGTGCGGTCACCCGACGCTCGAGCCAATGACATACGCGAACCGCACGTCCGCGCAGCGACTGAGGTCGCGGCCGGCCTCGATGTCAGCATCGAGCGTGGGCTCAGCGCGGCCGAGGCGGAGCGCCGGGCCGCGGCCTCCGGGCCAAACCTGCTCGATCACGCCAAGCGGACCCCGCTCTGGCGGATGCTCCTCGACGCGACGACCGAGCCATTCGTCCTCCTCCTCGCCGCCGCCGGCGGGCTGGCGCTCGCGGTCGGCGAGGCGCGAGACGGCCTCCTCGTGCTCATCGGGCTCCTGCCGATCGTCGGTGCCGACGTCATCACCGAGTACCGCGGCGAGCGTGCGCTGGAGGCGCTGCGCGAGGCCTCGGCGCCGGTCGCGCGTGTGCGGCGCGAGGGTCGACCTCTGACCATCCCTGCCGCGGACCTCGTACGCGGCGATGTTGTCCTCCTTCAGGCGGGTGACGTCGTGCCCGCTGACGCGCGGATCAGCCGCGCCGAGCGCCTCCTGTTCGATCGCAGCGCCTTGACGGGCGAGTCGGTCCCCGAGGAGGGGCGCGTCGCCCAGGACCCCGCCGATGCAGCACTCGCAGATCGGCGCGCGGTGGCCTATTCGGGCACGAGCGTGGTCGGTGGCCGCGGCGAAGGGATCGTGGTCGCCATCGCGCGCGAGACCGAATTCGGACAGATCGCCAGCAGCCTCGCCTCGCGCGAGCGCCGCCGATCGCCCCTCCAGCGCGAGCTCGACCGCCTGGTCCGGATCCTGCTCGGCGTCGCGATCGCGCTCATCGCGTTCACGAGTGGCATGGGATTCCTGCGCGGACACTCGCTCGGCGAGAACGTGCTCGCCGGCATCTCCGCCGCGATCGCGGCCATCCCGGAGGAACCGCCGGTCCTGCTGGCCGTCATCCTGGGGCTCGGCGCCTATCGCCTCTTGAAGCGCGGCGTCCTCGTGCGGCGGCTCAACGCGGAGGAGACCCTCGGCGCGGTCGACCTGATCGTGACCGACAAGACCGGGACGCTCACACAGAACCGCCTTGCCGTCTCGTCGGTTCGAACGATCGACGGGCCGCTCGATCCCGGGCCCATCCGCCGATCACTGCTCGAGGCGGCACTTCGCGCGGAGGAGGACGCGTGGCCGGGCGAGGACGTCGCCGCCAGCTCGTTCACGCGTGCCCTCCGCGACGAGGTCGCGGCGGCTGGCGGCGAGACCCGCCTCGAGCCCGGGGCGCTCATCGAAGCCTCGCCCGCGTCCGAAGCGCTGCCGGTCACGCGGTCGCGGGCCTGGCGGGGCAGCACGATCGAAGACCTGGCGCTCGGAGCGCCCGAGGTCGTCCTCAGCCTCGTCGAGAGCGACTCGGGCGAGCCCCAGGAGATCGAT
>DASRJS010000012.1:0-25166 GCA_035649355.1 Candidatus Polarisedimenticolia bacterium | reverse complement strand
CTGGCTTGCGGTGCTCGTCACCGCCGGAGGCTGGCTCCTCACCGGAAACCGTGCGCCGGGCTTCATCTGCGTCGAGGTCGCGATCGTCATCGCGGTGGTCATCCGGTCCAGACGGATCGGTCGAGGCGCATTCGCAGGCCTCCTCGCCCTGGCCCTGACCGCGGTCGTGTTTGCCGGGGTCATCGGCGCGGCCCGCCTCGGGTCTGCACCGTACTTCGGCCCGCCGCTCCCTGGCATGACCGTGATGGTCGGTCCGCCGCCGGACTACGCCACGCTGACCCGGGTCGCGATCGTGGGCTACCTCCGCGTCCCGATCCAGAACCTGGTCTCCACGGTGGATGCAGTGCCGACCCGGATCGGCTGGCGCCTCGGCTCCACCTACCTCCAACCGCTCGCAACGGTGCTACCCGGCCATCAGTCCACGTTCGACCAGGACCTCAAGGAAGCCCTCGGCCAGACGTACGTCGGCGGCGGCACGGTGCCCGGGCTCCTCGGCGAGAGCTATGCCAACTTCGGACCGCCGGGCTGGCTCCTCGTGCCGGCCCTTCTCGCCATCGCCCTGGCGTGGCTCTACCGACTTGCCCAGTCGCTCAACAGCCCGACAGCCTGGGCGCTGTACGCCTTCGCGATCGTCCACGTCGCAAACGGGATGATCGGCGGCCTGATCGTGGCCTCGCCATTCCCCTATGTCGCCTACGGCTTCATCGGGCTGGGGCTGCTTCTCGAGCGTCGCGGGTCGGTCCTGCAAGAGGCGCTCCGTCGACGGATCTCGCGCGTCTAGCCCGCGACCTCGGCGACCCAGGGCGCCTCGATCGCGCCCCATTGGAAGCGATTTCCGAGACCCGGCAGGAGACCGAGCACAACCCGGGCGGGCCGGATCCTGACCCCGCGGGCGACGAATCGTGGCCATGGCCCTTCGGATCCACCGCCGCCCGCGGAACGAGCCCGTCGCGCCGCGCTCGCGGCCGAGCGAGTCAGCGCCAGCCAGGCTTGCCGCCTGGCGGCCCAGGCACGCATCCGCTCAAGCGCGGTGATCGGCGTTGCCGTGCCGCCTCGGCGCTCGCGGGTCCGCTGATTCTCGTCGCGGATCCGCGTCGCCTGCGTGACCGTCGACATCGCGGGGTGGAGGCGCATGACGGCCAGGAATTCACGGATGCGAACGATCCGGCCAGCGTCAGCGGCGCGGAGATAGAAGTCCAGGTCCGCCGTGAATCGCAGCTCCTCGTCGAATCCGCCGACGCGGTCCAGCAGCTCGCGGCGCCACCACGTGGCCGGTTGCGCAAACGACCCAATCGAGTGCAGGTAGGCCCGCCGAAACGGCGGCTGGAAGTGAGGCCGGAGGCGGCCGGTCTCCTCGTCCAGGAGCAGCGCATCGCCGTACACGAGCTCTGGCGCCCCAGCCTGCTCGAGCCCGCGAACCGCGGTCTCAACGCTCCACGGCAGGTAGAGGTCATCGCTGTTGAGATAGGCGAGGATGTCGCCCTTCGCGAGCGCGAAGCCGCGGTTGATCGCCTGATACATACCCGAGTCCTGACCGCTGGTCCAGCGAAGGTCGTACGTCCCCTCGTACCTGCGCAGCACGTCGAGCGTCTCGTCGCTGGAGCCGCCATCGACAACGATGTGCTCGAGCCGGGTGTACGTCTGCGCCCGGATCGACTCGATGGTGCGCTCGATGTAGCGGCCCTGGTTGAGCGTCGGGGTCACGATCGAGACGAGCGGCCCAGCGCCCGTCATGCCGTTGGGACGTCGAATCGCGCCGGCCGGAAGAACAGTCCATCGACCTGGAGCAGGCGACCGGTTCGCGCGTCCGTGAACCCGGGCTCCAGGCCCATCAGCTCGAAGCCGTGCGTCTGGAGCTCCTGGATCATCGCCGGCAGCGCTGGAGCACCCGCATACAGCGGCGCCAGCTGCAGCTCGAGCTGGAGGCCGGCGAGCGCTGCGAGCGTTTCCTGTGCTCCGGCGAGCACCTGGGCCTCGAAGCCCTGAACGTCGAGCTTGAGGAACGGCAGCGACGACCCGCGGAGCCAGGCCGGTCCAACCGAGTCGAGCCGCCGCATCGCCACAACCTCGGCGCCCACGCTCCGCGAGGTCGGCGCTGCTTCACGGTGGAGTGGCAGCATCTCGAGGAATGAGCTGCTGACCGAGTTCGCTGCGACGGTCAGGGTCGCCTCGCCGTCAGCGTTGCCCAGCGCGACGTTGACGGCCAGCCACTGCGGGTCCCGCGCGGCGGCGGCGGAGAGCGCAGCGAAGGGCGCAGCGAGGGGTTCGATCGAGACGATCCTGCCCGCATAGCCGTGAGCGCGGAGGAGCCGCCCGTACTGGCCGCGGTTCGCCCCGACATCGATGACGAGATCGATGCCGGCGGCTCGGAACAACGCCTGGCGCCGGCCGTTGACCGTGCCAAGGCCGCGGCTACGGACGACATCGAAGCCTGCACGACGCAGGACGCCATGGGCCCAGTCGAGGCTCCTGCGCATCGCCGTCCGCCGCATTGTCATCCCGCGCCGTAGCCTTTCGCCAGCAGGGCCATGGCCACGGAGGATCCGGTCTGTTCATTGATACCGGCGATCGGGGCGCGCGTCGGATGGCGTTCTCTCATGCGCTGCTCGTGCTCCCGGGCCTTCCATGATATCCGCGTGATGGGCATGCACCGCGCGTGACCGCACGCGCCCGTCGCCCGGCCGTCGCCCCGGTGATCAGCCAGCTCGCGGCCTTTGTGGCGTCGCGAGCGATGCTGCTCGGAGCGACGATCGTCGTCGCGCGAGTCGCGGGTGCAGCGGCCTACGGGAGCCTCGCGATCGGGCTCGTCGTTCTCCAGGCTGGCATCTTCATCCGCGATGCCGGCCTGGGGCAGGGACTCGTGATCGTCGGCCAGCGGCGGGCGGGATTGACCTGGCCGACCTTCCTCGCGGCAACGTCCATCGGAGTCGTCCTGGCGGTGGTCATCATCAGCCTCGCCGACCCGTTGACGAACATCCTCGGCGTCCCCGAGGCCGCCGAGATCGTTCGCCTCCTGGGGCTCGCCTTTGGGATCGGCTCGGCCGGCGTCGCGTCGAGTGCGGCGCTCGAACGGACCTTGCGCTTCGTCTCGCGCGCCTGGGTCGATGTGGCCGCCTACGGGGCGCTGACGGTCGTCACCATCGCGCTCCTCGCATCCGGCTTCGGAGCGGCGAGCCTCGCCTGGGGGTATGTGGCCCACGCGGCCGTCCAGACGAGCCTCGCGGTGATCCTTTCGCCGCCGTGGGCCGACGCCGGCGCGCCGTTGCGCGATGTCGTCGCGCTCGCTCGATACAGCGGAACGCTGTGGGTCGCGGCGGTGCTGTCGTACCTCGCCGCGAATCTCGACAACGCACTCGTCGGCCGGCTCGGCGGCGCCGAGGCGCTCGGGATCTACGCGCTGGCGTACACCATCGGCAACACGGTTACGATCGGCTTCGTGCAGGTCGTCAACCGTGTGGCGTTGCCGTATTACGGGCGCGCCTCGGGCGAGCCTGGTGCTGCACGGACGCTCCTCAAGACCGTCACGTTGACATCGATCTCGTTCGCCGCGCTGTCCGCCGCGGTCATCGCCTTCCTGGCGCCCGAGATCAGTCGCTCGCTGTTTGACACCTCGATCGCGATCGGCCCCCTCATCGTCCTTGCGGGCTACGGCATCGTTCGCGCCGCCGGGATCGTCGTCGGAACCGCGCTGAATGGCCTGGGTGAGGCCCGCCGGACGGTCGCATCTGGAGCCGTGAATGTCGCGTGCATCGCCCTGACGCTCCCCGCAGCGTTCCAGGTGGCGGGCTTGACCGGCGCCGGTGCTGCCGTCCTGGCCGCGCTCGCGCTGTCCATCGTCGTGCTCCTGCCGAGCCTCAGCCAGCGGAGCGGCGCGAACCCCTGGCGGCTGCTCTGGCCCGCGGCCCTGGCGCTGCTGGCCGGGCTCGTCATCGCCGCGCTCATGGTCGAATCCGCGCTCGTGCTCAGGCTCGCGGTCATCGTGCTGATCGGGTCCGCCGCGGCGGCGGTTGCCATCCGGGGCGCCCGCGGCCTGTTCGAGACGGCTCCTTCGAGCGCCGATCCCGAGTGAACGTTCGCCCCGTCATCATCGGCGTTACGCCGCATCACCCGATCGATGCCCGCAATCCGACCCGACCCGGCGAGCTCGCAAACGCGATCAGCCGGTCGAGCCGCTGTGCTCGGCTCGATCTCGTCGTCCGATCGCGACCGCGAGCCCTGCTTCGCCGGGCGACGTGGCTGAGTGGGCCGAGGATCGGTAGGTGGCCGCTGCGCCGAACACGCCTCGGCACGAACAGCGATGCGCTCGAGCACCCGTGGCCGTTCGGGTACGTCGAGGACAGGTTCCTGGAGCGGCTCGTCCGGACGACGGTGGCCGCAGCACCCGGCGGCGCGGCGGTGCTCATCTGGGATCCGAAATCCGCCGGCGTCCTGAAGCGCCTGTCCGACCTCGGGCCATCACGGCTGGTCCGCGTCCTCGACGCGTATGACGCGTGGGACCTCTCGCCGCTGGTTCATGGCCGAAGGCGGCAGGCGGCGGTCGTCCGCGGCTACGAGAGCGCAGCCGCCTCGGCTGATGTCGTCCTGGCCAACTCGGCGTTCATGGCCGAGCGGATGCGCGGGCTGGGTGCGCGAAACGTCGTTCGACTGCCGAACGGGGCGCCCGAGCGGTTGACCGCCGACCAGGGCGCGCCCGCCTACTTCGCCTATGTCGGCCGGATCCACGAGCGCGTCGACGCGACGCTCCTCGCCGCCGTCGCCGACGCGTTTCCGGCCGTCGAGATCCGAATTGCGGGCGGGGTCGAACGAGAGCCCGCCGCCTGGGCCGCGTTGGCGTCGCGGCCGAACGTCCGGCTCATCGGCCCGCTCGAAGCGGTTGCTGCCCGTCGTCTCATCGCTGGCGCAGCCGCGCTCCTGCTGCCACATGTCGTCGATGACTACACGCGGAGCCAGGACCCCATGAAAGCCTGGGACGCCCTCGCGTCCGGGACACCGGTGGTTTCGACCCCCCTGCCACCGGTGACGGAATGGCCGGAGCCGCTGCGCTTGATCGGCGGCGATCGCGAGGCGTTCGTGGCGGCCGCGCGACGAGCGCTCTCCGGTGAGCTCCGTCCAGCGCGCGACCAGATGCTCGCGCTCGCCGCCGCGAACACGTGGTCCGCCCGGGCCGATGCGCTGCTCGACGCGATCGAGGCGGCTCGAGGATGACGTCGGTAACCGTCTCGATCGTGCTCCACGAAAGCGCCGCCGACATCGGAACCTGCCTCGAGGGTGTGGCCTGGCAGACCCGGCCGGTCGATCGGATCGTCGTCATCGACAACGCATCGACCGACGGCGGCCTCGACATCGTGCGTGCGCTCGCGCCCGAGGCGACCATCGAGCGATCGGCCGTGAACGCAGGCTTCGCGGCGGCCCAGAATCGAGCCCTGCGGCTGGCACCGGCCGACGTCCACGTGCTGCTCAACCCTGACTGTCGCCTGTCGCCCGCGTTCATCGAGCACGCGACGAGTGCGCTCGCGATCGATCCGTCCGCCGGCAGTGTGAGCGGACGGTTGCTGCGCTTTCGAGCGGGCACGGACGGCGCTGAGCCCGGCCCGCCCGATGAGCTGCCCGACGACCGGCTCGATTCCACCGGCATGGTCGGCCTGCGGAACCGCCGCGTCCTCGATCGTGGAGCCGATACGCCTGCCGCGGGCCGGTATCTCGAGCCCGGCTACGTTCTCGGTGTCAGTGGCGCGGCCGCCGTCTACCGGCGCGCGACGCTCGAGGACATCGCCTTCAAGGGCGAGGTCTTTGACGAGTCGTTCTTTGCGTTTCGTGAGGATGTCGACCTGGCGTGGCGCGCCCAGCTCCTCGGCTGGCGGTGTCGCTACGAGCCGCGGGCGGTGGCCCGACACCGGCGCCGCGTCACGCCGGAGCGGCGCCGCGACCTGCCGGCTTCGCTGAGACGCCGATCGGTCGCCAACCGCTGGCGGATGCTGGCCAAGAACGAGCTGCCGTCCGGCTGGCGGCGCGACTGGACATCGATCCTGTGGCGTGATCTCCAGATTCTCGGCTACGCGGTGTTGCGCGAGCAGGCGACCCTGCCGGCGATCGTCGACGTCGTTCGTGACGCTCGTCGGTTGCGTGCCCGGCGCTCGGACATCATGCGGCGCCGCGTGGGAACGGATGCCAGCGTGCTCGATTGGTTCGGGATCGACGACCAGCGGCCGCTCGATGCGGCCTAGGCTGTGACTCGCATGAACCCCAGCATGGCCGAGGGCCGGGTCGTCAGCGTCATCGGCGCGGGCTACGTCGGCCTGGTGACATCCGTCGGACTGGCAACGCTCGGACAGACGGTCGAGGTCATCGAGACCCAACCGGAGCGCCTCGAGTCGCTCCGGCGCGGGGTCGTCCCGATCCACGAGCCCGGGGTCCAGGCGGCGCTGGACGAGCTGTCGGGAAGCGGACGCCTGACGTTCGCGGCGGCTCCGACGCGGGTCGCCGATGTCACGCTCATCTGCGTCGGCACACCGATCGACGATGCCGGCAACAGCGACCTGTCACAGCTTCGAGCAGCGCTTCACGAGCTCGGGGCCGGGGCCACCGTTCAGGGGCCGATCGTGATCCGGAGCACGATGCCGCCCGGCGCGACCCGGCGCGTCGTCGCCGAGTTCGGCCTGCCCCGCGAGCTGGTCCTGTCGAATCCCGAGTTCCTGCGCCAGGGCACGGCGCTGGCGGACTTCCTCCACCCGTCGCGGATCGTGCTCGGCCACTTCCCTGAGGCGACGCCGGCGACGATCTCGATCGTGGCTGACCTGTTCCGGGTCATCGAGGCGCCGCTCATCGTGGTCGACGTGACGGCCGCCGAGCTCATCAAGAACGGCGCGAATGCGTTCCTCGCGTTGCGGTTGTCGTTTGCCAACGAGCTGGCCGCGCTGTGCGAGGAGCTCGGAACCGACGTCGGTCCCGTCCTCGAGGCGATGGTTCGCGATCCGCGCCTGATGTCGCTCGCGGTTCAGCCCGGGTATGGCTTTGGCGGGAGCTGCCTCCCGAAGGAGCTGATGGTCCTGACGGCAACCGGAGCCGAGCTCGGCCTGCCGATGCAGGTCACGCGCTCGGCCTCGGATGCGAACGAGTCGCATCAGCGTCGCCTCGTGGAGCGCATCGAGTCCGCCGTCGGACCGCTGCGAGGTCGGCGGATCGGCGTCCTGGGGCTGGCCTTCAAGGCCGGCACCGATGACGTCCGGTCGTCCCCGGCGCTGGCCGTCGCGAGCGGGCTCATCGACGCCGGGGCACACGTTCGCGCCTACGACCCGCATGCCTCGAGCAATGCCGCCCGAGTCGTGCCCGCGCTCGAGATCGTGGCGTCCGCGGAAGCCGCCGCCCAGGACGCCGACGTGCTCGCGATCCTGACCGAGTGGCCCGAGTTCAAGGATCTCGACCTGGACCGGATCAAGGCCGTCATGGCCCAGCCCCTGATCATCGACGGTCGTCGATTGCTCGATCCCGAACGCGTCCGCGAGGCCGGGATTCGCTATCTCGCGACGGGTTCGGCCGACGAACCTAGAATGACCGCGACGTGATCCGACGACACATCACGGCGCTCCGAGTGTCCCTGATGGCCGCCGACGCGCTGTCCGCGATGGCAACGTTCGTCGCGGTTTCGGTCGCCCGCTTCGGGCTCTCCGGGTGGCTCGACGCCTGGGTCCGCCTGCGCGTCGAACCGATTGCCTTGATGGCGATCTGGGCGGCCGTGTGGGTGACGGCGGTCTGGCTGCTCGGGCTCTATCGGCTGCGGGCCCGCTGGACGGTGCGAACCGAGGCCCTCGAGCTCGCCCGCGGTGCCGCGCTCCTCGCGATCATCACGTTCGGCGCACTGTTCGTCATCAAGCTCGATTCGGTCAGCCGGCTGTTCCTGATCTCGCTGTTCGCAAGCCAGGTCCTCGTGACGTTCGTCTCTCGGCTGGCCCTGCGCTTCGCCTTCCGGTGGGCCCGTTCGCGGGGCCTGAGCGCGCGCTTCGTGCTCATCGTCGGGACGGGCCCGTCAGCGCAGTGGTTCGCCGATCGCATCGAGCGCCACCAGGAGCTTGGGCTGCGCGTCGTGGGCCACCTCGAGTGGCGCGGCAGCGACGGCCTGAACCCGGACGCGGGCCTGGCGGCCCAGTCCACGAGCCTGACTCGGCCGATCCTCGGTCGCGTCGACGAGATCGACCGGATCCTCCACGACCAGGTCGTCGACGAGGTCGTCATCTGCCTACCGCCTGCCGCGTGGGGCCTGATCGAGGCAATCACGAGGCTCTGTGAGGAGGAGGGCAAGATCGTCCGCATCCCTCTCGCCGAGGGTGCGTTCGACCTCCCGGGCGCGCATCACGAAGTGTTCGAGAACGTGCCCGTGCTCTCGCTCGTCTACGGTCCCGACCGGGCACTCGGCCTGCTTGCCAAGCGCCTCCTCGATGTCATCCTGTCGGCCCTCGCGCTGCTCATCCTCAGCCCGATCCTCGTCCTTGTCGGGCTCATCATCCGGCTTGTCGACGGGCCGCCCGTCCTCTTCACCCAGGTTCGCGTCGGGCTGCACGGCCGCGAGTTCCGGGTCGCGAAGTTCCGAACGATGGTGCCCGACGCGGAGGAGCTCCTCGACGAGCTCGCGGATCAGAATGAAGTCTCCGGCCACGCGTTCAAAGTCACCGAGGACCCGCGCCTGTCGCGGACCGGGGGCTGGCTGCGACGACTCAGCATCGACGAGCTGCCGCAGCTCGTGAACGTGCTGAAGGGCGAGATGAGCCTCGTCGGACCGCGGCCACCGCTGCCACGCGAGGTCACGGAATACGACCTGTGGCACCGTCGGCGCCTGTCAATGAAGCCGGGGATCACCGGCCTGTGGCAGGTCTCCGCACGACGCCAGGCCGAGTTTGATCGATGGGTCGCCCTCGACCTCGACTACATCGATCGCTGGTCCCTGTGGCTGGATCTGAAGATCATGGTCCGGACGATCCCGGCGATGCTCCAGGGCCGCTAGCTCAGGGTCGGTCCTCGAAGTAGAAGCGGCTGTCCCGGCCGTACAGCGCCACGGACAGCTTCGCCACCTCGTCCAGGTTGATCTTGAGGATGTAGGTCCCGCCCGTCGTGTTCGTCGGTGGGTGGAACGAGTACGTCGGCGGCTTGAGCACGTAGTGGCCGATCGAGCCGTCGTCGATCCCGCCGGCGAGGTTGAGCATCTCCTGGATCCGGTCGGGCGGAAAGTTCGTGCGGATCATGCCGCTCGCCAGCTCGAGGATCTCGGGCAGCTTCGGCAGGACGGCGGGGTCGGTCAGCTTGGCCCGCATCGCGACGAGGAGCTGCTGCTGTCGGGCGGCGCGCGTGAAGTCGTTGTCGCCGGCGCCCTGGCGCGAGCGGACGTAGGCCAGAGCGTGCCGGCCGTCGAGCGTCTGGACGCCGCTGTTGAGATAGAAGCCTGGCGGCGACCCGTCCAGCCAGTCGTAGTGGCTGTCGGCGATGCGCCGGTCGACGTTGATGGTGACGCCGCCGGCGGCGTCGACGAGCCGCTCGAAGCCACCGAGGTCGACCGCGGCGTAGTAGTGGATCGGCGTGCCGATGAGGAAGCTGAGCTCCTTGATGAGCGAAGGCAGAGGACCGTCGGGGAAGGCGGACGGATGGTTCGCCGCGTAGGTCATCAGCGAGTTGATCTTGCCCGTGAAGGTACGGCCGTCCCAGAGCGGGAACTGCGCAATGTCCCTCGGCACGCTGACCATCGAGCTCTGACCGGTGGTCGGGTCAATCGACAGCACGAGCAGGGTGTCGGTGAGCGCGTGGTTACGCGTTGGCGCCGAGTCAACTCCTGTCAGCAGGATCGTGATCCGGGCCTCGCGCGTCGCCGGCGTCGCAATCGGCGTCGCCTCGTACACGGGGTCGCTCGACGGGTCCAGCGACGCGGGAACGGGTGTGGTCTCCGGCGCCGGCTCGCCGACGAAGACCTTCGTGCCGAAGTCGTAGAACGACCAGGCGTAGTAGCCCAGCACGCCGTGGACGACCACGACCACGAGCGAGAGGCCGGCGAGGACGCCTGCTGCGCCGGTCCGAAGAGCGCGGCGCCCGCCACCCGTCATCCCGAGAGCATCGACCATCGACAGCAGCCGCCACGTCGCCAGGAGCCCGATGAGCACGATGACCGTGAGCGAGAAGGACGGGTCGATGAGCTCCAGGCCGAAGGCCGTCAGCCCGCCGACGAGCTTGAGCACGAAGAGCAGGAAGACACCGAGGACGGGGATCGCATACATCGCCGCGCTGCGCCGGCGACCGGTGTACCACTGGCCGAGGCCTGGCCACAGGAACGAGAGGAAGGTCGCCACCGCCGGGGATCGGAGCGGTCGCACGTGAGGCTCACGATTCAAGGCTGGCGGAGTCTAGCACCGGGTCCGGCGACGACCCCGGCGGTGGGTCAATAGGTCACCTTCGTGCCGGTCGGGACCACCTCGAAGAAGATCCGGCCACGAACGAGAGCGACCTCGCGGCCAGTGGCGTCGATGAGCTTGGTCGGGGCGTCAGCCGCGGACTTCGACCACGTCGCAGTGATCGTCTTGCCCTCGCTGATGACGAGCGCCTTGCCCGTTCCGACGTCTGTCAGGTCCGGGCGCGCGTGGCCCGGCTCGATCTTGGTGTCGATCCGGAACGCCATGAACAGGACGACAACCGTCCGCGCGGTCACGGCCTTCCCGTCGGCTCGATCGACGTGGGCCTTGCCATCGAGGAGTCGCCGGTAGTTGTTCGCCTCGGAGTCGTAGGTATAGCCGACGGTCACCGTCCGGAATGGGATCGACACGCTCTGTTTCGCGCCGCGCTGCCCGACCGGTGCGTCATCGCGGAACGGCCGGACGTGGAGGTCGGCGTCAAACGTGCCGGAGGCCCCGAGCAGGCCGGCGACGCGGCGAAGGTCGGCTGTTGAGCTGTACGCGTTGTGGGGCGCCTTGCGGTCCGAAGTCCGGTGGTACGCGGCGTTGCCGCCAGCGATGCCATCGACGCTCCAGAGGAGCTTCTTCGTGTTCGCCGCCAGCCATTTCCTGGTGACGCGGTCTCCGCCGTAGTGGCCAAAGGCAGCGCGCAGCTCCGCGGCCCAGTGCGCGAGATAGAGTCGGGCGCTCCGGACCGGGCCGATCGACGCCGATTCGCCTTCCTGGAAGATGAGCAGATAGCGAGTCTCGTAGCCATCGGCCGGGGCGTGCCAGACAAGAGATGCGCCATTGAAGCCCGACTGCGGACGGGCGACCCGGGAATCGTCGATCGAGACGGCGATGGGCTCGCGATGGGCGAGCGCTGGCGCGACGAGCAGGCCATCCAGGTCCGCGGCCAGGAGGCTCGGCTCGGGCGTGATGACGGGCGTCGGTTCGGGTGTCGGCGTCGGTCGAGGCGTGGCGGAGGGTGCAGCGATGGCTGTCGCCGTGGCGACGGCCGGCGGTGTCTCGGTCGGTTCGGGCGCCGCCGCCGAGGGGCTGCAGGCGGCGAGGCTGAGGCCGGCGACGATTGTCAACAAAAAGGCCGACGGGCGGCGCCGTCGGCGGTCGCGGGACATACCCGGATTGTGCCGGACCGGAGACCGCTCCGATAGCCACCAATTGGTACCAATCGGTACCAATTTCGTGGTTGTTGCGCGAAGCGGATCGCGCCGGCGGAGAGGTTTCGGCCTACATCATCACGAGCCCGCCGTCGACGGCGAGCACCTGGCCGGTGATAAACGCGGCCTCGTCGGAAGCCAGGAACGCCACGGCGAACGCGATCTCCTCGGTCGCGCCGAAGCGGCCGAGGGGCGTCCGGCTCGTGATCTCGTCCTGGAGGTTCTGTGGCAGGTCCTGGGTCAGCTCCGTGAGGACGAAGCCCGGCGCGACGGCATTGCAGGTGATGTTCCGCGACGCGAGCTCGCGGGCGGTCGCCTTCGTCAGGCCGATGAGGCCGGCCTTGGCGGACGAGTAGTTGGCCTGGCCCGTCTGGCCGGCCTGGCCCGAGACCGACGTGATGTTGATGATCCGGCCGCCCTTCGCCTTGAGCATCGGGCGGGTCACGGCCTTGATGGCGTGGAAGGCGCCCGACAGGTTCGTGTCGATGACCGACTGCCACGCCTCCAGCGACATTCGCATGATCAGGTCGTCGCGCGTGATCCCCGCGTTGTTCACGAGGATGTCGACCTTGCCGAACGCCTCGAGCGCCGCCTTGACGACGATGTCGCCGGCCTCGGGCATGGAGTGGTCGGCCTGGATCATCACGGCCTTCCGGCCGAACCCTGCGATCGCCGCAGCCGTCTCCTTCGCCGCGGCCTCGTTGCCGCGATAGCTGAACGCGACGTCCGCGCCCTGCTCGGCGAGGCGGAGCGCGATCGCCCGGCCGATGCCGCGCGAGCCGCCGGTCACGAGCGCGCTCTTGCCGGAGAGGTCGATCACGCCAGCACCTCGCGGTGCGCCGGCTCGGGCTCGCCGGGGACGACGTCATCGAGCGGCGGGTTGACCTTTCCGGGCCGGGCCATGAGCTCAGCCAGGGCCGGCGGGATCGGGTCGACCGAATTCCAGTCGACGGGGAGCCGCACGTGGACGTCTTCGGGTCCGATCTCGGCATCCGCGCGGCGGCCGCGCTCTGGATCCGCGGTCCATTCGATCGTCACGGCGCCGGACGTGAACCCGGCCCCGAACGCGACGATACAGACCCTGTCGCCGATCTCGACGTGGCCCTCGTTCACAGCCTCGGCCAGTGCGATCGGCACGGACGCAGCCGACGTGTTTCCGTAGCGGTCGAGGTTCACGAACATCTTCGACATCGGGAGGTCGAGGCCCTTGGCCACGGCTTCGATGATCCGGATGTTCGCCTGGTGCGGGATGAAGAGGTCGACGTCGCCCGGCTGGAGCCCGGACTTGCGAATGGACTCGAGGGCCGTGGAGGCCAGCGTGCGGGTGGCGAAGCGGTAGGTCTCCCTGCCCTCCATTCGGATGAAGTGCTCGCCGCGCGCGATGGTCTCGGCCGAAGGCGGGCTCTTCGCGCCGCCGGCCGGCAGCCAGATCATGTAGGCGCCCTGCGGCTCGGTCGTCATCTCGATCCCGAGGCTGCCGCCCGGCTGGTCGCTCGCCGACAGGACGACGGCACCGGCGCCGTCGCCGAAGAGGATGCAGGTGCTTCGATCGGTGTAGTCGAGGAAGCGCGTCAGCAGCTCGGCACCGATGACGAGCACGTGCTTCGCGAGGCCGCTCGTGACGTACGCCTGCGCGGTCGCGAACGCGTACACGAAGCCCGAGCAGGCGGCCGAGACGTCCATCGCGGCAGCCTTGGTGTTCCCGATCGCCTCCTTGACGAGGGCCGCGGTCGAGGGCATCCAGTAGTCCGGCGTGAGCGTGCCGAGGAGGATGAGGTCGATGTCGTTCGGGTCCAGCCCGGCCGCTCGAATTGCCCGCAGCCCGGCGACCGCGGCCATCGACGCGGTCGTCTCGTCAGCCGCGGCCACGCGGCGCTCGCGGATGCCGGTGCGCGTGACGATCCACTCGTCGTTCGTGTCGACCATCCGCTCGAGGTCCTTGTTCGACAGGACCTGCTTCGGCACGTAGCGGCCCCAGCCGGTCACGTGAGCGGTGCGGACGGGCGGTGTCGATGGGCTCGCGGCAGGGTTCACAGGGGCACGACCTCGATCAGGGGTTGCTTCGCCTTGACGAGCTTGCCGGGCTCGGCGATCACCCGGACAACGCGACCGGCGAGGTCGCTCTTGATCTCGTTGAAGAGCTTCATCGCCTCGATGAGCCCGATGACCTGGCCGACGGCAACGTCGCCACCGACCTCGACGAACGGCGTCGACCCGGGCGACGGCGAGCCATACCAGATCCCGGTCAGCGGCGCCTTGACCGACGGGCGGCCGGCGGGCGGCGCCGAGGCGGCCTCCGTCGCGGCCGGCGCGGCGCCAGGCGACCCTGGGGCGGCCGCGGCACCCGCGGCGACGACGACCTGCGGCGCCACGGCCTCCGGCTTGCGGAGCGTGAGGCCGGTCCCACCGATCTCGATCTCGAGCTCGCTCAGGTCGCTTTTGTCGAGGATCGCCGCGAAGCGGTCGATGAGCGCGAGAAGCGCGGCATCGCCCTCGGCGGCCGGCTTCCGCGGCTTGGCCGCCGCCGAGGCAGGGGCGGGAGGCGGAGCCTCAGCCGGCTCGGCGAACATCGGGTCCTCGGTCATGCGTCCCACCGCCGGAACACGAGCGCGGCGTTCTGGCCGCCGAAGCCGAACGAGTTGTTGAGGGCGATGTCGACCGTCCGCTTCGAGGCCTTATCCGGCGTGAGGTCGAGGCCGTCGGCGGCCTCGTCGGGCGTCTCGAGGTTGATCGTCGGCGGCACGATCCCTGTTCGAATCGTCATGATGCAGGCAATCGATTCGATCGCCCCGGCGGCCCCGAGCGTGTGCCCGATCATCGACTTGTTCGCGGTCACCGCGACACCCGGCGCGCGCTCACCGAGGAGCGTCTGGAGCGCCTGGAGCTCGGCCCGGTCGCCCTCCGGCGTCGAGGTCGCGTGGGCGTTCACGTGTTCGATGTCGTCCGTCGTCAAGCCGGCCTTTTCGATGGCCCGCCGCGCGGCCCTGACCGCGCCGATGCCGCCCGGCGCCGGCAGCGTGATGTGCGACGCGTCCGCGGTCGCGCCATAGCCGACGATCTCGGCCAGCGGCTCCGCGCCGCGGGCTTCGGCGTGCGAGAGCTCCTCGAGAACGAGGACGCCAGCGCCTTCGCCGATCACGAAGCCATCGCGGCCTGCGTCGAACGGTCGCGACGCCCGCTCGGGCTCGTCGTTGCGGCGCGTCGAGAGGGCTTTCATCGAGCAGAACCCGCCGACGAGCGCCTCGTGCATGCCGGCCTCGGTGCCGCCGGCGAACATGACGTCGGCGTCGTCGCGGCGGATCGTCTCGAACGCCTCGCCGAGCGCATGAGCACCGGTCGCGCAGGCCGACACGGTGGTGAAGTTCGGCCCGAGCGGCCCGAACGTGATCGCGATCTGGCCCGAACCGACGTTCGGGATGCCCATCGGGATCATGAATGGGCCGATCCGGTCCGGGCCTCGCGTCGCGAATGTCGTGACGTTGTCGAACAGCGTGTTCACGCCGCCCAGGCCAGTCCCGAGGATGACGCCGGTTCGCTCCGCGAGCTCGCCCTCGAGGCGTTCCGGGAGCCCGGCCTGGTCCATCGCCTGGCGCGTCGCCACGAGGCCGAACTGGATGTACCGGTCGGTCCGCCGGAGGTCCTTGCGATCCATGACGTTGCTGGCGTCGAAGTCCTTGACCTCGCCCGCGACCTGGGATGTCAGCCGGCTCGGATCGAAGGACTCGATGCGCCGGATGCCGCTCCGGCCATTGACGAAGCCGTCCCAGGTGCTCGCGACGTCGTTACCGATCGCGGTGAGGGCGCCCATCCCGGTGATGACGACGCGTCGCTGGCCATTCTTCATCGGACGAGCTTGCCGGTGCGGACGGTGGCCGCGCGGTAGACGTCGCCGGCCAGGCCGCGCGCTGAGATCGCGTTCGAGACCGTCATCGTGTCGTACTCGGTGCGCTTGATCTCCGCGGTCACGGCGTCGCCGTCGATCGTCACGAGCGCCCACGACGCGGTCGGGTCGCCATCGAAGACGTAGCCAGCGCTGCCATCGTTGACGATCATCTGCCACCCGAAATCGCGCACGTTCGGCATGTGTGTATGCCCGCAACAGATGATCCGCGCGTCGGTTCGGGAGAGGCGCTCGAGGGTCGTCGACGGGTCCAGGTCAAGATCGAAGCCGGCGGTCTGCGAACCCGGGGACGCGTGGGTGAGCAGAACGAGCGTGCCGCCGTCGCGGACCCGGCGTTCCGATGGAAGCCGGCGGATCCATTCGAGCCGCTCGTCGCCAAGCTGGTCGTGGGCCCACTCGGCCGCCGCCTGGAACGCCGCCGGGACGCCCTCGCTGAACCACGGAAAGGCGGCGGCGTAGTCGTAGTCGGCGACCGCGATGTCCGTGTTGCCCGAGACGATCACCGCGCCGCTCGATTCCATGTCGCGGAGCGCGTCAACCGCGCCCGCCGGGTCAGGCCCGTTCATGACGAGGTCTCCGGCGACGAGGATCGCGTCCGGCTTCTCGCGCTTGACCGCCTTTCGAACGGCTTCGAGCGCGACCGCGTTGCCGTGGACGTCGGAGAGCACGGCGAGCCTGAAACTCACTTGAGCACGCTCTGGGCGTCCGACGAGGGCGGTCGACCGCAAGGCGGAGCCGAGCACCCGAGCGAGCGCACTTCGACGTGCGTGAGCGAGGGCGCGCAGGCGACAACGCCGCGGGCGGTCGTCATCGGAGGACGCCCTCGGGCGGGATGATGAAGCTGATCGTGGCCTCGCAGGCGACCTCGCCGTCGACCGTCGCGACCGCTCGCCCGCGTCCAAACCGCGAGCCGAGCTTCTCCATGGTCACTTCCAGGCGCAGCGTGTCGCCGGGCGTGACGACGCGCTTGAAGCGGCAGTCGTCGATCGCGGCGAAGAGCCCGATCCGGTCCCCGAACCCGGGCTGCTTCGCGACATAGACGGCCATCGTCTGGGCGAGCGCCTCGACCTGGATGACGCCGGGCACGACGGGCAGGCCCGGGAAGTGGCCCTTGAAATACCACTCCCCCGCGGTCACGGCCTTGATGCCGACGATCCGCTTGGCCTCCGGCTCGTACTCGACGATCCGGTCGACGAGCAGGAACGGCCAGCGATGCGGGATGAGCGCCTCGATGTCGCGCGTCGTCAGGACCGTCTCCGTCACCCTCGCCTCCTCCTCAGCACCGAAACGCGGCTCAGCCGGACGCCCGAGTCGCGGCCGCGAGGAAGGCCGCGCTGCCCACGCGATCGAGGAGGTTCGTCGTCATCTGGCCCTCGAGGAACGCCTCGTTCTGGAGGAGCGCGCGGTGGATCGCCACGTTCGTCGTCAGGCCGTCGACGACGAGCTCGTCGAGCGCCACCCGGGACCGCGCGATGGCGGTCTGGCGATCCGGGCCCCAGACGATGAGCTTGCCGAGCAGCGAGTCGTAGTACGGCGGCACCTCGTAGCCGTCGTAGAGGTGGGAGTCCATCCGCACGCCCGGGCCGCCGGGCGCGTGATAGGCGCTCACAATCCCGGCGCCGGGTCGGAAGTCGTGCTCCGGGTCCTCGGCGTTGATCCGGAACTCGATGACGTGGCCGCGGGCCACGATGTCCGCCTGGCGCAGATCGAGCGGCTGACCGGCAGCCAGCCGGATCTGCGTCGCGACGAGATCCACGCCGGTGAGCATCTCGGTCACCGGGTGCTCGACCTGGATCCGGCAGTTGATCTCGATGAAGTACGCATCGCCATTGGCGTCGACGAGGAACTCGAGGGTGCCGACGTTCTCGTAGCCAGCCGCCACGACGGCGCGAACGGCTGTCTCGCAGAGCTGCGTGCGCGCCGCCGGAGACAGCGACGGCGCGGGCGACTCCTCGAGGATCTTCTGGTGGCGCCGCTGGACCGAGCAGTCACGCTCGAACAGATGGACGCCGTTGCCGAACGAGTCGACCGCGACCTGGACCTCGATGTGACGGTTGTCCTCGAGCCACTTCTCGAGGTACAGCGAGTCGTCGCCGAACGCCGCGCGGGCCTCTGAGCGGCAGATCTTGATCGCCGACTCGAGCTCGCGGGAGGTTCGAACCATCCGCATGCCCTTGCCACCGCCGCCGGCCGAGGGCTTGATGAGGACCGGGTAGCCGATTCGGTCCGCCTCGTCGAGGGCGTGCTGGTCGTCGCGGAGCATGCCCCGTGACCCGGGGATCGTCGGCAGGCCATGCTCACCGAGGAGCCGGCGGGTCGCCTCCTTCGAGGCGAACCGGTCGAGGACCTCGGGCGATGGGCCGATGAACGTCAGGTCGTGGGCCCGGACGACCTCCGCGAAGCCCTCGTCCTCTGACAGGAAGCCATAGCCCGGGTGGATCGCGTCGCAACCCGTGACGACGGCCGCCGAGATGACGGCCGGCGTCGAGAGATACGAGCGCTTCGCATCGGCCGGGCCGATGCAGATCGCTTCGTCCGCGAGCTGCACGGGCAGGCTGTCGCGATCGGCTTCGCTGTACGCGACAACGGCATCGAGGCCGAGCGAGCGGCAGGCCCGCAGGATCCGAAGCGCAATCTCGCCCCGGTTCGCGATGAGGACCTTCGAGATCACGCGGTCGCCTCGGACGTGGCAAGGTCGATCCGGACGAGCTCCTGGCCGTACTCAACGGCGTGCCCGCCCTCGACGAGCGTTGCTGCGACCACGCCGTCGGCCGGCGCGAGGACCTCGTGCGGCACGCCGAGCACCTCGACGACGCCGAGCCGGTCACCGCTCTGGACGCGCGCGCCGGCGACCGCGGTGGCGGCCGGCTGGAAGACGCCGACGGCAGGTGAGGTGGCGACTGATCGGTCGTCGCTGCCATCCGTTCGGCCCTCGGCCGACCGGCCCGGGCCGACGGCGGCCATCGACGGGGCGTCGGCGCCGTTCGTTGGCGCCGTTGCCGAAGCGCCGCGATGGCTCTCGAGCGCAGCCGGCGCATGGCCGTGGCCCTCGTGGCCGGGCTGGCTCCGCGACGCCCGGTCGCTCGAGCGACGGCCGTAGTTCGTCGTGCCGGACGCCGGGCGGCGAAGGCGCAGCCGCCAGTCGCCCTCGCGGATCTCGATCTCGCCGAGGTTCGTGGCGCCGAGCTTCGCGATCAGGGCCGGCAGGAGCTCGTCCGCGATGTGATCGATCGCGGCAATGTCGACCGTTCGCTCGCCCGGGGCTCGCGGGTCGGAGCGTCGCCGGGACTGGTCGGGCACGCGCTAGACCTCCGACTCGTTCGGCTCGTCGCGCCGCGCCGTACCCGGCGGCGGTGTCCCGAGCAGCCAGCGGCCCGGATCGAGCAGGTCGCGAAGACGATCGCCGAGGCCTCGGCTAGGCGGTTGCACCACCACCGGCGCGGCGCTCTCAGTGTAGGCGCCGAGCGAGCGATAGCGCCGGTAGCGCGCGTCGACGAGCTCATCGAGCGGGACCGGCGCGAGCCGGTCGAGCTCGCCGATGATCACGGTCTTGAGCCGCCGCGCGGTCTCTTCGGGATTCACGTGGGCACCGCCGGCCGGCTCGGGGACGACGATGTCGACGACGCCGAGCTCGAGCTGGTCGGCCGCGGTCATCTTCATGGCCAGCGCCGCGGTCGCCGCCTGGTCCGCCGTCCGCCACAGGATCGCGGCGCAGCCCTCCGGGCTGATCACGGAGTACACGGCGTTCTCGAGCGCGATGACGACGTCGCCGACGGCGATCGCCAGCGCGCCGCCCGAGCCGCCTTCGCCCGTGATGACCGCGACGATCGGTGTCCGAAGGCGGCTCATCAGCCCGATCGAGCGGGCGATGGCGTCCGCGATCCCTCGTTCCTCTGATTCGTGATGGGGATCGGCGCCGGGCACGTCGACGAACGCGACGATCGGCAGTCCGAACCGCTCGGCGAGCTTCATGACCCGCATGCCTTTGCGGTAGCCCTCGGGGTGAGGCATCCCGAAGTTGCGCCGGATGTTCTCGTCCGTATCGGCGCCCTTCTGCTGGCCGATGAACGCGATCCGCCGGCCGTCGATGCGGGCGAATCCGGCAACGAGCGCCTCGTCATCGCCAAAGCCACGGTCGCCGTGCAGCTCGACGACGTCGTCGGCGATCTCCTCGAGGATGTCGAGCGTCCGCGGCCGGCGGAGGTTGCGCGCCAGCGCGACCCGGGCCCAGGCATCGCCCTTCGGATCGTCCGGGCGGTCGGCGTCCGCGGTCTCGCGGGCGCCCTCACGCCCGCCGTCGCGGGCGCGGCCGATGAGCTTATCGACCACGGCTTCGTCCCCGTCCGGTCGAGGCCGGCGTGGCCGGAGCGGCCGGAGCGGCAGGCGGCGCGGCCTGGCCGTTCGCGTTTTCGGGCGCCTCCGGCACGTACCGGTCGGCCAGCGATGTCAGGATCCGAACCGGATCAAACGTCGCCCGAGCCCCGCCATCCTCGGATCCGAGGCCCGGGACGGCCTGGGGCTTCAGATATCGCAGCAGCTGGGCGATGTCGCCGCGGAGCGCATTGCGATGGACGACGCGGTCGACGAAGCCATGCTGGAACAGGAACTCGGCTCGCTGGAAGTTCTCCGGCAGCTCCTGGCCCGTCGTGCCCGCGGTGACGCGCGCGCCCGCGAAGCCGATCAGGGCGTTCGGCTCGGCCAGGTTCACGTCGCCCAGCACCGCATACGACGCGAAGACGCCGCCCGTCGTCGGGTCACTCATGACGCTGATGTACGGGACACCGGCGGCGCGCAGCCGCTCGAGCGCGGCGCACGTCTTCGCAAGCTGCATGAGCGCGAGCGTGCCTTCCTGCATCCGCGCGCCGCCGGACGCCGAGACGACGATCAGCGGGATTCGCTCGGCGAGCGCGTGCTCCGTCGCGCGCGTGACCTTCTCGCCGACGACCGCGCCCATCGAGCCGCCCATGAACCCGAAGTCCATGACGCAGATCGAGACCGGTCGGCCCTCGATCATGCCCACCCCGCGGACCGCGGCGTCCTGGAGACCGGTCGCCATCTGCGCTGCCGCGAGGCGATCCGGGTAGGGCTTCTGATCGACGAATCCGAGCGGGTCCTCGGAGCTCAGCCCTGCGTCGAGCTCGCGGAATGAGCCCTCATCGAGCAGCAGGTCGAGGCGCGCATGCGCGGAGAGGCGAAAGTGGTGGCCGCACGTCGGGCAGACCCGGTCCGCCTTGTCGAGCTGCTTGTTGAAGAGCATCTCCGAGCACGACGGGCACTTCGTCCACAGGTCGGGCGGGTATGCGTCCTTGCGGGGCCGGAACGACGGCAGCTTGATCGGCATCAGCCGGCCTCCGGCGCCCGGCGGGCGTGGGCCGCCCGGATGGCCCGCGCCATTCGGGCGCTCGCGGTTCGGTTGCGCCGCCACGCGACCCATGCCGCGCCGGCGAGTGACAGCGCCGAGGCGGCCATCGCGCCGCGGATCAGCAGCGGCCGACGCTCGTCGTCGTCGAGGAGTCGGAGGTCGGCCAGCGGGTCGGCGGCGCCGGGCCCGGAAATGCGGAACGGGATCGGGTCGGCCTCGCCTCCGGCCGCCGCGGGCAGCCGCAGCGTGGCGGCAGCTTCCGCAAGCCGAAGCGCAAGCCGCTCTTCGAACCTGAACGACGGATGGAACCGCGGAAGATCGCGCGTGAGACGGGCCGAGGCCATGCGCACGGCGGCGTCCACGGCATCACGCGGCGACTTGGGGTCCGGGACCTCGATCGGCCTGCCGGCGAGCAGCGCTTCGAGATAGGCGTCGGTGACCAGCGCGTCGACCTCTGCCTCGCGGCCGAGGATCGTCACCGCTCCGTTCGCCCTCGCCGGATCGGCTTCGGCTTCGGCTCGAGCTCCCTGGCGACGGATCGAAGCGCTCGGTGGATCAGCACCCGCACCGCGCCTTCGCTGCGTCCGAGGACACCCGCGATCTCGGCCGTTGAGAGCTCGTCGACGAAGCGCAGCACGACGGCCTTGCGACGGTCATCGGGCAGCTTGCCGACCGCGCGCCAGGCCGCGGCAGCCTCGTCGCGCCGCGTCGCGTCACGCTCGACATCGAGCGGATCGCGGGCAAGCGCGGCGGCGTCAAGTGGGGCCGTGCGGTGGCGCCGGAGCGCACGTCGCTCGTTCGCGATCGTGTTCCGCGCGATCTGGAACAGCCAGACCTTGAACGTCGAGGAACCGTCGCCGTCGGCCGGCCGTGCGCGATCCTCGAAGCGCTCGAGGTTCGTGAGCGCGGCGAGGAACGTCTTCTCGGTCGCGTCCTCGGCGGCATGGTGGTCGCCGAGCTCGTAGTAGGCGTAGCTGTACACCGGGGCGAGATATCTCCGGTACAGGGCATCGAATTGAGTCGGATCGGCCTGGGCCGCCTCGACCAGCGGACGGTCCCGATCGAGATGGGCGAGCCGGGGCGCAGCATCCTTCCTCGCTGCTCCCGCTCTCCACAACACCGGTCGAGCCATGGCGTTACACCTCAGCCAGGCGAACGTGCACGATTTCGCCGGTCACGACGAGGCGCCGGCCTCGGTCGTCGTCGGACACGATCAGGGCGCCGGACACCTCATCCACGCCGAGCCCGCGCCGGGTATGGGTCGAGCCGTCCGGCCACGACAGCGTCACGTCACGTCCGGTCGTGACCTGGCGACTGGCCCAGCCCGCGGCGTCGAACTGCCCGGCCCGGAGCTCCGCGACGGCGGTTTCGAGGCGCTGGACGAACGCGCTGAGGACCGACTCCCGGTCGACGGCCGCGCCAGCCATCTCGCGAAGCGAGGTCATCGCACTGCGCAGCTCCGGTGGAAAGTCGTCGGGCGACCAGTCGGCGTTGACACCGATCCCGACGACGGCTCGGGGGTCCGGCCCGCCGAGGCCTTCGGTCTCACCGAGGATGCCCCCGAGCTTGCGAATGTCGGACCCGTCGATCACCGCGACGAGGTCGTTCGGCCATTTGAGCCGGATCGCGCCGGGCATCAGCCCGACGCTGGCTTCGGCCGCGTCCGCCATCGCGAGCGAGACGATCGCCGCGAGACGCCATGTCTGATCTGGCGCGAGCCAGGTTGGGCGGAAGCCGATCGAGGTCAGGAGCGCTGCACCTGGGGGTGCCGTCCACGAGCGGCCCGCGCGTCCCCGGCCGGCTGTCTGCGCGTCTGCGATCGCGATGCAGATCTCCGGCTCGCCCGCCGCAAGCCAGTCCCGAACGACGTCGTTCGTCGAGCCGACCTGATCGAAGCGTTCGAACCGACCGATCGCGGTCGGACCGATCACGGACGTCATCGGTTCGCGCGAGCCGTTCGAGCGCGCCGGATCAGCGGACCACCGCCGCGTCGACCGGGTCCGGCCGCGCCAGCTCGAAGGCCGCATGGAGCGCCCGGACCGCCGTCTCGAGCTCGGCCTCGGCGATCATGCACGTGATCCGGACCTCGGACGTCGAGATCATCTCGATGTTCACCCCCGCGTCGGCGAGCGTGCCGAACATCCGCGCCGCGTACCCGGGCGCGTTGTGCAGCCCGGCCCCGACGATCGAGACCTTGGCGACCGAATCGTCTGACGTCAACTCCTGCGCGCCCAGCTCTTCGCTCACCGCTGCGAGCACTTTCTTCGCCCGCGCGAGCTCAACGCGCGGGACCGTGAAGGACATGTCAGTGGTGCCGCCGTGGCCGACGTTCTGGACGATCATGTCGACGTTGATCGCGGCTTCGGCCAGCGGCTGGAAGACGCTGCGGGCCACGCCCGGCCGGTCAGGCACCGCGACGAGCGTGACCTTCGCGACGTTCCGGTCGTGGGCGATCCCGCGGACCTTGTTGCGCTGCTCCACGAGCGGATCCTCCGTGATTCGCGTTCCGGGCGCATCCTCGAACGAGCTCAGGACTTCGATCTCGACGTCATTGACCCAGGCCAGCTCGACCGCCCGAGTCTGCATGACGCCGGCGCCCTGGTGGGCGAGCTCGAGCATCTCCTCGTAGCCGATGACAATGAGCTGCCGTGCCTCCGGTTCAAGGCGCGGATCGGCGGTGAAGATGCCGCGGACGTCGGTGAAGATGCGGCACTGGTCGGCGCGGAGGGCCGCCGCGAGCGCGACGGCCGTCGTGTCGGAGCCGCCGCGGCCGAGCGTGGTCGTCTCGGCGAGGTCCGCCGCGGCGCTGCTCTGGCCCTGGAAGCCAGCGACGATGACGACGTTGCCGTGGTCCAGCTCTGTCCTGACGCGTCGGGGTTCGATGTTGGCGATCCGGGCCTTGCCGTAGCGGCCGTCCGTCGTGATCCCGGCCTGGGCGCCGGTCAGCGAGATGGCGCGGACGCCCTGCGCGTGCAGGGCCATCGAAACGAGCGTCGCGCTCTGGTGCTCGCCGGTCGCGAGGAGCATGTCGAGCTCGCGTGGATCCGGCTCGGCCCCGGCCTCACCGGTCAGCGCATCGGCGAGCGCCAGAAGCTCGTCCGTGGTGTCGCCCATCGCGGAGACCACGACGACAAGCTCCGCTCCTGCCCGCCTTTCCCGCGCGATCCGTGCCGCGGCTGCCCTGATCCGCTCGGCGTTCGCGACCGACGAGCCACCGAACTTGAGCACGGCGAGCGGCGGCCGCCGTTGATCGGCGCCGTGCGGGTCGTGTTCGGCGGCAGGCATGGGCGGCGCATTCTACCCGACGCCCTCCACGCCTCCGATCAGGCTCGGCTCACCGGGCTCGGCGGCCTCACGGGGTCGTGTTGGCGCCAGTTGCACGGAACACGTGCAATTCGCGCCGCGCGGTCGCCGGATGATCGCCTGGCGTGCATTTGGCGGCGAATTGCCGGCGATGGCCGTCCGGGCGTGCGCAACTCGTGCCGGTTAGTCGCGCCGGCCGCCTCTCACGCCTGCCGGCGGGACGCACCACGTGCAATCGGCGATTCGACGAAGAGGATCCCTGCGATGCCCGGCAGGGACGGACGACGGATCCACGCGAGGCACGCCCGACCTTCAGCCGGGAGCGATGCAGCGAATGCGCGGCGGTGACGCGCGATCCGGCGACGGGTGGTGCCGCTCTCGGCGACAACCAGGAGCTTGGCCACGCCGTTGCATCGCCACCCGCGCTCCCGAGCGATCCTCGGCGCCAAGCGCGCTTTTCGGTCAATTCCGATCAGGGTTGAGCCCACCTCGCCGATCGATGCCTTCACCTCGATGACGACAACCAGTCCGGTCTCGGCGTGGCGCGCGAATACGTCGATCGAGCCACGCTCGCCATAGATCGAGAACGAGACCTCGACGTCGACTTCCCAGCCGGCCGCCAGGAAGAGCCCAACGACCGCGTCAACGAGCGCCGCATGCCGCTCGTCGATCAGCCGGTCGAGGGCTTCGCCGCGCCAGCGGAAGTCGAGACCCAGCTGGCCATCGAGCGCCCGGGCGATCGCCTCGAGGTCCCCGAACATGATCCGATCGATCGCGCCGCGCTCGATTTGCCCAACAATGCTGCGAGAGCGGCCGATGCGGGACCCGAGCGTGGCCTGCGTCCAGGCGTGACGACTTCGCAGAGCGCGTACGGCCCGGCCGAACCTGATTCGGTCCACCTGCGCGATGATGGCGCTGGCGACTCACCCTGCGATCAACCGCCGATGGGAGATCACGCCCATGTGCTTCGACCATGACTCGCGACCGCCGATCGAGCCCATCCCGCCGATTGCCGG
>DASRJS010000011.1:0-15798 GCA_035649355.1 Candidatus Polarisedimenticolia bacterium | reverse complement strand
CGACATGGGCGACGTCGCGAGTCGAGAACCTTGGACGAACGCCGGTGTCGTGGTCGCACGACGGCTGCGGAACCACAACGACGCTCTGGGGCGAGATGGCGACATCGTGGCGGCCGGGCCAATCGAACGACGAGCTGGGACGCCAGTTCCATTCGATGCTCGAAGACTACTTTGCCGGTGTCTGGCTGACGTTCACACCCGAACCCTTCGTTGGCATGGGCACATACGGCTGCGCCGACGTCGGCATCACCGACGAGGTCCAGCCGGGTGGCGTGATCGAGCAGCGCCTTCAGTGGAACGGCCAGGTCAGCCCACGGTTCGGGCCGCCGCCGACCGGGATGGCTCACTTCGTCGCGACGTCCGGCTACTTTGACCGCGGTGGGGTCCGTATTGGGGACACGACGGGCTCAAGCCTGACGTCGCATATCGACCTGTGGGTCTCCGGTGGACGCGACCCGAGATGGCTCGATCCGCCCGAGATCGTCGACCGCATGCTCGCTTCGTCGGACATGCGCGCCTACTTCGCACAGGTCGATCAGGGCAACCGCAAGCTCTTCGACGGCAACGAGCCGTGGTTGAGATTCAACGTCGACGTTCAGCTCTGGGAGGCCGGCCTCATCGAGTACGGCCCGAGCAAGCTCCACTTCGCGCTGATTGACCCGCGGACCGGCGACATCCTCGGCATTCGTGATCGTGCGTGGGTGTCTGACGTCGACGGCTACCCATAGGGGCGGCCTCGCCAGCTACGGGCTAAGGATGGCCTCGAGCGGATCGTCGCGGCCAGCGAAGTAGTCCGCGGCAGTAAGCGGCACCGGGATGTCGAGCTTCGTGTACGGGTTGTTGGCACCCGGCTCGGTTTCGAAGTACTCGGTCGCGACCGAGACGACGATCCCGGAGTACGGCAGGCGGACCTCCCGCGAGTTGCCGTAGAGGTTCGGCGAGCCGCCCTCCGGTTCGCCGACGAATCGCGCCTCGGTTCGGGCGTCGACGTCGGCCGCGAACAATGACGCGGCCGAGAAGGTGTTCCGACCGGTGATGACGAAGAGCGACTTCCCGTTGAAGGCATCGGAGATCAGCAGATCGAGGACCTGCTGGCGAGCGAATGTCTCGCCGCCGTAGTTGTGGCGGATGTCGACGACGATCTTCCGGATCTGCGCTGCCGCAGCCGCCGCGGCGATCCCCTCGATCACCGCCGTCGCGACGCGCTCGACGCGGTTGTACTGGACGAACAGCGTGCCATCGCCCAGGTCCCGGGACCAGAGGACGTTTTCGGCATCCGAGAGGTAGAGGACATCCGGGTCGTCGGGAAGGTGGAGGCCGTACGGCCCCGCCCATGCGTTGTAGTCGGCCATCGAGACGGGTTCGATTGAGGTCTGGTCGATCTGCTCCGGGCCCGTCGCGAGGCCGAGCTCGACAGGCCCAACCGCGTCGATCAGCTCGAGCCCGTGGAGCACCTCGGGGATGAGCAGGAACCGCGGGGTCAGCAGCGTGACGGTCGCGGGGTTGTCGCGCGGGATCAGCGGGGCCAGGGCGGCCAGGACATCGGCAATGGGATGGCCCGCAACCGTCGCGATCTTCGACCCGACGAGGTCTTCATATGGCGGCAGGGCGTCCACGATGTAGACGCCCTCGGGGAACAGCCACAGCCGCAGCGGGAGGCTGTGCACCGGGTACGTGCCGGTGCCCCAGATGAACGCGCCGGTGTGCCCGTCATGCCCCGCGGCGCTGACCATCGCGACGATCCGCAGCACGCCGACCATGAGCTCGTCGTCGTTCGACGCCTGAATCCTGTCGATCAGCGACTCGACGGCACTCTCGAGCTCGGCGACCGGCGTCGAGTGGCCAAGGTCCGGGTGGATCTTGTCCATCTCCGGGATGAGCATCTCGAGGTCGTCGATCCAGCCGGCGACACGCTCGGGCGCCGCGCTCGGCCCGGTCGAGGCCGGCGCCTGCGATTGAGCCGGCGACGCACTCGGCGGCCCGATCGTGGCAGCTGGCGTGCACGCCGCGATCAGGACTGCGACCGCGAGGGCTCGAAGCCTCACCCGCGCTGCTCGTTCGTCTGGGGCAAGGTCAGGCCCGGGTCTTGCGTCGCCAGCGTCGAATCGAGCGCCAGCCCGTCGGCCACGAGCGGCGCGGAAAGCTTGATGTCGATGGCGCGCCGCATGAACCACCCAGGGCAGTCGACCGGCCAAGCGCCCTCGGAATGGGATCGCGCGGTGATACCGCCGTGGGTCAGCACTAGCTCCGTGACCTTCTCGCACGGCTGGCTGTACCACATGAACCGCAGGACGTCGGGGTGGCCGGCGGGATTCGTGAGGCCGAACGCGGCTCCTCGGATCGACGCATCAATCCCGACGACGAGTCCGGTTCGATCGATGACAACCAGCTGCAGGCGATCTCCCCCGTGATACGACGGCGAGAGCGACAACTCATGGCGCCGCCCGACGGCGCCGCACGTGGCCGCGAGCGCCGCCAGGCCGATGACCAGCGCGAGGGTCCGCATCCGCCTCACGTCGCTGGTCCTTACCGCTCGAGCCGGCCCGGGGTTCGGACCGCTTCAGAGAGCAGCGACAAATTCCACGGTCTCGGGCGCGATCGGCGTGGACAGCCGGATCGCCAGCGATCTCCCGATGGCCGCGAGAAGACAGGCGTCCGCGCGCTCGGTGTGCTCCACGAAGCGGAAGCCCGTGGCGGTCCGCTCGAAGACGAGCTCGGTGGTCTGGTCGCACATGCCGCCGACCCACGTGACGATCAAGACGGCGGGTTCACCGGGCTTCACCGTGACCGCGCCCTCTCGGCCAGGGATGTCCGGTGGAGCAACTGCGACGCCCGCGATCAGGCCAGTGCGATCCGTGATCGTGACCGCGACCGGGTCAACGAGCTCGCGACCCGGGTATTCGAGCCGAAACTGACCGCGGCTCGGAACGCAGGCGACAGCGAAGATGACCGCCAAAAGCACCGGAATGGGGCCGCGCATCTCGGCCGGAGTCTAGCCCGCTCCGCTTCGCATACCCTGTCGCGATGTCCGAGACGACGCTGCCCAACGCCGCCCCGGAAGCTCCGAACGCGTCGCATCTCGACGACGGGTTGTGGTCCGCAGGTCGCCGCGGGCTGACGATCGGGCTGGTCCTGACGATCACGCTCATCGCGTTCGAGGCACTCGCGATCTCGACGATCATGCCGCTCGTCGCGCGCGAGCTGGGCGGCCTCCAGCTGTACGGCTGGGTCTTCACCGCGTTCTTCCTCGGCTCGCTGCTGGGCATTGCGATCGTCGGCGGTGTCATCGACGAGCGTGGGCTCGCGCTGCCGCTCGGCGTCGGCCTGGTCCTGTTCGGTGTCGGTCTCATCGGCGGTGGGCTCGCGCCGTCGATGGAGGTCCTCGTCGTCGCTCGGTTCGTCCAGGGCCTCGGCGGCGGAGCGATCCCACCGATCGCCTACGTCGCAATCGGAAGGGCGCTACCGGAGCGGATGCGACCGGGCATGTTCGCGACGCTTTCGACGGCCTGGGTCCTGCCCGGGATTGCCGGCCCGGCGATCGCCGGAAGCGTCGCGGAACTGTCGAACTGGCGGTTCGTGTTCCTCGGCCTGCTGCCGCTGATCGTGCTGTCGGGCGCCATGGCCCTGCGTTCGCTACCCGCGACGGCGGGTCGCGATGAGGCGTCGGCCGGCGACCGTGCGGGCCGGCGTCGAATCCGTGACGCCGTCCTCGTGGTCGTCGGCGCGGGACTCCTGACCGCGGGGCTGACGTCCGCCACCCCAACGCTCCTCGTCGCCCTCGTCGCGATCGGGATCGCACTCCTGTTTCCAGCGATGCGGCGACTCACGCCACCCGGCACATTCCGATCGGTCCGCGGCGTGCCGACGGCGGTCCTCCTGCGAGGGTTGCTCACGGCGGCGTTCTTCACGATCGACGCCTACGTCTCGCTGGCCCTCGTCGAGGTCCGCGGTCTGAGCGCAACCGGCGCCGGTCTCGCCCTGACGGCCGCGACCGTGTCCTGGACCACCGGCTCGTGGACGCAGGCCCGCTTCTCGCGGCGGCTCGGGCTCGAACGCTTCGCTCGGATCGGCTTTGCGGTGGTCGCGATCGGCATCGCCCTCACCGGTCTTGTCCTGAGTCCGAGTGTGCCGGTGTGGTTCGCCGTCCCAGCCTTCGCGCTGACCGGCTACGGGATGGGCCTCGCGTACTCGCAGTTCGCGCTGATCGTGCTTCGTGACGCTGGCCATCAGAGTCAGGGCACCACGACAGCGGGCCTGTCCCTGTCGGACGCGCTCGGAACGGCGCTCGGCACCGGGGTCGCCGGGGCGATCATCGCCGCGGCGCCGCGCTTCGGGCTGCCGCTCGCCGCCGGACTCGCGATCGCGTTCGGCCTCGGGGCGGTGCTTGCGGGCCTCGGCTTCGTGCTGAGCCCGCGCCTCCGCACGGTCGGTGCGGCGACCGACCTGCGCTAGACTTCACCAGCCCAATCGATCAGGAGACCGATCGCCCGATGTCCGCCGAGGACCTGCGCGCCAAGATCCGCGAGATCCCGGACTTCCCGAAGCCCGGCATCCTGTTCTACGACATCACGACGGTCCTCAAGGACCCGGTCGCGTACAAGGAGGCCATCGATCTCATGCTCGAGCCCTACATGGGCGAGCAGATCGACATCGTCGTCGGAATGGAGTCGCGCGGCTTCATCTTCAGCGCGCCGATGGCCTACCAGCTCGGCGCGGGCCTCGTGCCCGTTCGAAAGCTCGGCAAGCTCCCGGCCGAGACGATCTCGGTCGAATACGCGCTCGAATACGGCTCGAACACGCTCGAAATCCATCGCGACGCGATCCAGCCCGGCCAGAAGGTCCTCATCGTCGACGACCTGCTCGCGACCGGCGGCACGGTCCAGGGCACGATCGAGCTCGTCGAGCGCCTCAAGGGTGACGTCACCGGGCTGGCGTTCCTCGTCGAGCTCGAGTTCCTTCACGGCCGCGAGCGGCTGCCCGGCCGGCGCGTCACGAGCGTGATCAAATACTGAGCCCGTCTTGACGCCCGAGACCGACCGCCGCCGCTTCTTCCGGACGTTCGCCGCGCAGATCATCGACGCCGCCGCGACCGTCGGGCGCACGGCGGGTGAGCTCCAGCGCTCCAGCCAGGACGCAGCCCGCTCGATCCTCGAGGACGTCGAACCCGCGGCCGCCCCGACGGGCTTCCGGACGCCGTTCCGATGGGGCGACAACGACATCCTCCTCGTCATCGACCAGCGCCGGCTGCCCGAGGCCCTGGTCGAGCTGCCGGTGAAGTCGGGCTGGGACGCGTCGCGGGTCATCAAGCAGATGGCGGTCCGCGGTGCGCCGGCGATCGGCCAGGTCGCGGCGATCGGACTGGCCCTGACCGCGAACCTCACGCGCAAGATGCGGCCGCACGCCCGGCAGTCGAGCATCCTCGGGGTCGCGGACGCGCTGCGACGGGCGCGGCCGACCGCGGTGAACCTCGCCTGGGCGGTCGACCGGGTCTTCGCGCATTACGAGCGGCTCGGCGGCCTGGAGGCCGATCCCGACGAGCTGGCCGGCGCGATGCGCGCTGAGGCTGATCGGATCGTCCATGAGACGACGACGGATCACGGGCGGATGGCCGGCTTCGGGATGGCCGAGCTGCCCGATGTCGCCGATCGAGTGCTCAATGTCCTGACCCACTGCAACACCGGGCCGCTCGCGTGCGGCCAGTACGGCACCGCGCTGGGGGTCGTCCAGGCGGCGCACCACGCCGGCCGGCAGATCAACGTCTGGGTCGACGAGACGCGGCCGTGGCTGCAGGGCTCGCGCCTGACCGCCTGGGAGCTCGCGCAGGCCGGGGTCTCGCACGCCGTGATCGCCGACGGCGCCGCGGGCCATCTGATGGCGCGCGGCGAGGTGGATGCCGTGCTCGTCGGCGCGGACCGGGTCGCGGCCAACGGCGACACCGCGAACAAGATCGGGACGTATACGCTGGCCGTGCTCGCAGCTCGCCACCGGATCCCGTTCCTCGTCGTGGCGCCGCTGTCGTCCGTCGACCTCTTGACGCCGGACGGCGCAGCGATCCCGATCGAGGAGCGCCCGCCCGAGGAGGTCCTGAGCGTCCGCGACGTACGGATCGCGCCGCCCGGAACGGCCGCCCGAAATCCGGCCTTCGACGTCACCCCGGCCGAGCTGATCACGGCGATCGTGACCGAGGAGGGCGTCCTTCGGGCGCCCTTCGGACCGGCGCTCACGGCTGCCGTCGATCGGCGGACGTCACGCTGGGCCGCGGAAGCCGCGGCCAGCGAAGCAGCAGCCATCGGCGATGCCACGGCAGCGAACCCAAAGCCGCCCGTCCCGACGGCCGTGGCCGGCTGATGGCAACCGTCGCCGTCTCCCGGTCCGAACGAGCGGTCGTCGCCCGGGCATCGTCAGATCGCGCGCTCCTGCGCGACTTCCTCGAGCGCGACCGCCTGTTCGCCGCCTACGCGCTCTGCGACCTCGACGATCGCGAGTTCCGGCGGACCCGCTGGGCCGTCGCGTCCAACGGCAGCGGTCCCGTCGCGGTTGGGCTCGAGTACAGCGGCATCTCGCCGCAGCCGGTGTTCCTCATGGGCGATCCGGACGGCATCACGGCGATCCTGCGCGACGTCATCCGGCCGCGGGCGGCGTTCGTCGCGGTCCTGCCGGACCAGGTCGCGGCGGCGAGCACGCACTACCGCCTGGACGCCGGCCCGCAGATGGTTCGGATGTGGACGAACACCGAGCGCTTCAAGCGCTATCCGTCCGCCGCGGTCGTCCGCCTCGACGCCTCGGACGCGCCAGACCTCAACCGCCTGTACGGCCTTGGCTTCGGGGCGTGGCTGCCGCCGCGGGCCGTGGCAGAGGGCGTGTACTACGGCATCCGGATCAATGGCCGGCTCGTGGCCGCCGCTGGCACGCACGTCATCAGCCGCATCGCGCGGCTGGCCGTCGTCGGCAATGTCCTGACCCACGTCGACTTCCGCGGCCGGGGCTACGCGACGGCGGTGACCGGGGCGGTGACGGGGACGCTGCTCCAGATCTGCGACGCCGCTGTGCTCAACGTCCGCGCGGACAACCCGCCGGCGCTGAACGCCTACCGGCGGCTGGGCTACGCCGAGCACGTCCGCTTCGAGGAGCGGCTGGCCAGGAGAATCACACCGCCGTGGTCCGAGGCGATCGCCTCGCTGTTGCGGCGCTTTGGAGGGGGCAAGGACGCAGGATGACGACCGTCGAGACCAAGCAGGCTGGAGCCTCGGCACTGCCCGCGCACGACGTCACGGACCTCGGACTGGCGGCCGAGGGCCTGCGGCGCATCGAGTGGGCCGAACGCGAGATGCCGGTCCTGCGGCGCATCCGCGAGCGCTTCGAGCGCGAGCAGCCGCTGAAGGGCTTCCGCGCAGGCGCCTGCCTCCACGTCACGACCGAGACCGCAAACCTCATGCGGACGCTCGAGGCGGGCGGCGCCGAGATCGTCCTCGCCGCGAGCAACCCGCTGTCGACGCAGGACGACGTCGCCGCGGCGCTCGTCGCGAAGTTCGGGATGTCCGTCTACGCCCGCCGCGGCGAGGATCGCGAGACGTACTACGCGCACCTCAACGCGGTCGCGGATCGTCGCCCGACGCTCACGATGGACGACGGCTGCGACCTCGTATCGCTGCTCCACAGCGAGCGACCGGGTCAGCTGAGCGAGGTCGTCGCGGGCACGGAAGAGACGACGACAGGCGTCATCCGGCTCAAGGCCATGGCCGCGGACGGCGCCCTCCGCTATCCGGTCATCGCCGTGAACGAGGCGCTGACGAAGCACCTGTTCGACAACCGCTACGGCACCGGCCAGTCGACGCTCGACGGGATCATCCGCGCGACGAACCTGCTCATTGCCGGCCGCCAGGTCGTCGTCGCCGGCTACGGCTGGGTCGGTCGCGGGATCGCGTCGCGGATGCACGGCCACGGCGCCCATGTCGCCATCGTCGAGGTCGATCCCGTGCGGGCGCTCGAGGCGTTGATGGACGGCTATTCGGTCATGTCTGCCGCCGATGCCGCCCGCTGGGGCGACCTTTTCGTCACCGCAACGGGCAACGTCAACGTGTTCCGGCGCGAGCACTTCGAGGCGATGCGCGACGGCGCAGTGCTGGCGAACTCCGGCCACTTCGATGCCGAGCTCGACCTCGCCGCGCTCCGCGAGATGGCCGAGGGCCACGTCCGTGAGGTTCGCGAGAACGTCCAGGAGTTCGATCTCGGTGGGAAGCGGCTGAACCTCGTCGCCGAAGGTCGGCTCGTGAACCTTGGTGCCGCCGAGGGCCACCCGGCTGCGGTCATGGACATGAGTTTCGCGAACCAGGCGCTCTCCGCCGAATACCTCGCGAAGCACCACGGCGAGCTTTCGCCGCAGGTCTATGTCGTGCCCGACGCGATCGACAAGGAGGTCGCGCGCCTCAAGCTCGCGGCCATGGGGATCGAGCTCGACGAGATGACGCCCGAGCAGGCCGAGTACGTCTCCTCGTGGAAGCACGGCACCTGATGACGACGACCGCGCGACCGAGCATCGTCGAAGCGCCCTACGGGGCCTGGTCCTCGCCGCTCGAGATCTCGCGCCTGACCGACGGCGTCCGCTTCTTCGGCGAGAACCGGGCCGCCGACGGCGTCCGCTGGTGGCTGGAGGGCCGGCCCGAGGAGTCCGGCCGGCAGGTCCTCGTCCGCCTCGACCAGGACGGCACGATCACCCGCCTCACGCCCGAGGGCTTCAACGTCCGCAGCCGCGTCCACGAGTACGGCGGCGCCGCGAGCCTGGTCGAAGGCGAGCTCATCGTCGTCTCGGACTTCAGCACCGGCCGGCTCCAGCGCGTCCTGCGGCCGGAGGTGCTCCAGCCGCTGACGCCCGACAAGGCCTGGCGTTTCGCCGACCTCGAGCTCGACGCATCGCGCAATCGCCTCCTCGGGATCCGCGAGGACCACGAACCGGACACGCTGAAGCGCCACGGCGAGGCCGAGAACTCCCTGGTCGCGATCAGCCTCACCGACGGATCCGTGACCGTGCTCGCCGAAGGCGTGGACTTCTACGCGGCGCCGCGGCGATCGCCGGACGGGCGCCAGCTCGCGTGGCTGCAATGGCGGCACCCGAACATGCCGTGGGACGGCATGGAGCTCTGGCTGGCCGACCTCGAGGCCGACGGCACCATCGGCGCTCAGCGCCGGATCGCCGGCAGCGCGACCGAATGGGTCAGCCAGCCGCGCTGGTCGGCTGACGGTGTGCTCCACTTCCTCGCGGAGCCGTCGGGCTTCATGGGCCTCTATCGCTGGCGCGACGGCCAGGCGGAGTCGCTGACAAGCGACGCTCGAGACGACGACGGCAACGAGATCGACTTCGGCCACCCCGACTGGGTATTCGGGATTGTCACCTACGGGTTCCTGCCGGACGGATCGATCGTCGCGATCGGCCGAGGCGGCGGCCGTGACCGCCTGATCCGCGGCGCTCCGGATGGCAGCTGGACGAGGGAGCTGCCGGTCCACTGGACCGAGATGTTCGGCCTGGCGTTCGACGGCTGGCACGTCGTCATGCGCGGCGCGTCGCCGACCGTCCCGACCGAGGTCGTCGACATCGACGTCCGGACGCTCGACCAGCGGACGCTTCGGATGTCCGGGCCGAGCCGGCCAGACCCGGCGTTCATCTCGACCGGCGAGCCCGTGGCGTTCCCGACGACCGGTGGCCAGATCGCCTACGGCATCTTCTACGCTCCCCTGAACCCGGCCCATCGCGCTCCGGACGGCGACCTGCCGCCGGTCATCGTCACGAGCCACGGCGGCCCAACCGCCCAGGCCTACACCGGCTATGCCACGACCTACCAGCTGTTCACGTCGCGCGGCATCGCCGTGCTCGACGTCGACTACGGCGGTTCGACCGGCTACGGCCAGGCCTATCGGAAGCGGCTCAACGAGCAGTGGGGCATCGTCGACGTCGACGACTGCGTGGCCGGGGCCCGATGGCTCGCCGAGCAGGGTCGCGTCGACGGATCGCGCATGGCGATCCGGGGCGGCTCGGCGAGCGGCTACACGACGCTCTGCGCGATCACGTTCCGGGACGCCTTCGCCGCGGGCGTGAGCTACTTCGGGATCGGCGACCTCGAGACGTTCGTCAAGCAGACTCACAAGTTCGAATCGCGCTATCTCGAGAGCCTCGTGGGTTCGTACCCGGCGATGAAGGAGCGCTACCGCGAGCGCTCGCCGCTGAACTTCCCGGAGCGGATCCACTGCCCGGCGCTCATCCTCCAGGGCGCGGAGGACCGGATCGTGCCGCCGGCCCAGGCCGAGCAGATCGTCGATGCGCTCTGGGAGCGGCGCCTGCCGCACGCGTACCTGCTGTACCCAGGCGAGGACCATGGGTTCCGGAGCAAGGACAACATCATCCGCTCGTTCGAAGCGGAGCTCTCGTTCTACGGCCAGATCTTCGGCTTCGAAGCGGCCGACAAGTTCGAACCCCTCGAGGTCAAGTTCCTCGACGAATGGGAGGCCAGGCAATGACCAGCATCGTCGACGACGCCCACTACCTCTTCACCTCGGAGTCGGTGACCGAGGGCCACCCGGACAAGCTCTGCGACCAGGTCAGCGACGCGATCCTGGACGCGATCCTTGCCGCCGATCCCGCCGCCCGCGTGGCCTGCGAGACCGCGACGACGACAGGCACGGTCTACGTCCTCGGCGAGATCACGACGCGGACGTACGTCGACTTCCAGGGCATCGTCCGCGAGACCGTCCGCGAGATCGGCTATACGGACGCGCGCTACGGCTTCGACTACCGCACGTGCGGGACCATCGTCAGCGTCCACGAGCAGTCGCCCGATATCAAGCGCGGCGTCGACGAGTCATTCGAAACCCGCGGCAAGGGCGACGTCCACGATCAGGGCGCCGGCGACCAGGGCATGATGTTCGGCTTCGCCTGCCGCGAGACGCCCGAGCTCATGCCGCTGCCGATCGCGCTGGCGCATCGCCTCGCGCGGCGCCTCGCCGAGGTTCGAAAGAGCGGCATGTTGCCGTACCTCCGCCCGGACGGGAAGTCGCAGGTCACCGTCGACTACGAGTACGGCGTCCCGACGTCCGTTCGAACCGTTGTCATCGCGGCCCAGCACGACGACGAGGTCGCGAGCGACCGGCTCCGCGAGGACGTCATCGAGGCGGTGGTCCGGGACGTCATCCCGGCCGAGCTCCGGACCGTCGACCCCACGATCCACGTCAACCCGACCGGCCGATTCGTCATCGGCGGGCCGATGGGCGACTCGGGCCTCACTGGTCGCAAGATCATCGTCGACAGCTACGGCGGCATGGCCCGCCACGGTGGTGGCTGCTTCTCCGGCAAGGACCCCTCGAAGGTCGACCGGAGCGCCGCGTACGCCGCCCGCTGGGTCGCGAAGAACGTCGTTGCAGCCGGCCTGGCCGACCGCTTCGAGATCGAGCTCGCCTATGCGATCGGCGTCGCGCGGCCGCTCTCGATCTCGATCGAGACGTTCGGCACGGGCCACATCGACGACGACCGGATCCTCGGGCTCATCGACCGCCACTTCGACCTGCGACCGGCGGCGATCATCGACGCGCTCGACCTGCGTCGGCCGATCTACCGCCAGACCGCCGCGTACGGCCATTTCGGCCGGCCGGAGCTGGACCTGCCGTGGGAGCGGACCGACCACGCCGAGCTCATGGCCTCGGACGCCGGCGTGACGATGCCGGACGCCGCCGAGGCCGCCCCAGCGGGCTGAAGCGTCAGCCGAACGCGGCGGCGGCCGCCTCGACCGCGCCTTGATCCTGTGCTGAGTCGCCGCCGCTGACGCCAACGCCGCCGACGAGCACCCCGTCGCGCAGCAGCGGCAGCCCGCCGGCGAAGATGATTGTCCGGCCGCGGGCCACCGTGTTGTAGCCGAAGAACTCGGTCCCCGGCTGGCTGATCGGCGCCAGATCGGCCGTAGGCATCCGATTGACGAGCGCGGTCCAGGCCTTGTCCTGAGCCAGCGAGACCGTCACGAGATCGGCGCCGTCCATCCGCTCGAACGCGACCAGCTGGCCGCCGCCGTCGACCACAGCGACGGACATCGCGACGCCGAGCGCCCGGGCCTCTGTCTGCGCGGCTGCGATGCACGCCCGCGCCGCCGCGAGCGTCAGTCCCGCCGCCTGGGAGGCGGTGGGGCCGCGGAACGAGTCAACGTTGTCGACTGGGAACCGGTCGGTCATGAGGTGAGCGCGACGAGCTAGGCCTGCTGCTCGGTGATGATCCCGGCCATCGAGCTCGACTCGCCGCGGACGCGGTTGTTCCGGTTCAGGACGTATTGGCCGAGCGCCAGCATCGCAAGCGTGAACACGAGCATCATCGTGGCGACCGCGTTCGTCTCGGGCGTCACGCCTTTCTTGATCGCCCCGAAGATGTAGAGCGGCAGCGTCGTCGAGCCCGGGCCGCTCGTGAACGTCGTGATCACGTAGTCATCGAAGCTGAACGTGAACGACAGGAGGAAGCCGGCGAAGATCGCGGGCAGGAGCTGCGGCAGCGTGATCTGCTTGAACGTCGGCCACGGCGGCGCGAAGAGGTCATACGACGCTTCGACGTGGGTCCGGTCCATGGTCGACAGTCGCGCCCGTACGAGCAGCAGCACGAGGCTCGTGTTGAAGAGCACGTGCGCGGCGATGATCGTGTGATACCCAAAGCCCGGCCTCGCCCCGCCGGTGAAGCTCTCGATCGCGTCGAACGTCGTGGCGAACAGCACGAGCGTCGATAGCGCGATGACGATCTCGGGCACCACGACCGAGACGTAGGTCAGCGCGTCGAACGCGAGGCGGACTCGCTTGCCGACTCGCTGCAGGCCGAGCGCCGCCATCGTCCCGAACAGCGTTGCGAGGATCGCGTTCGGGATCGCGACGATGAAGCTGTTGAGGACGTACGACTGGACGACCGGGTCCCCGAGCGCGATCCCGAACCACTTCGGCGAGAAGCCACGCCACAGGGTCACTCGGGTGTCCGTCGCGTTGAACGCGAACAGGATCACGATGACGATCGGCAGGTAGAGGAACGCGTAGACGGCGCCCGTGTGGAACCGGAAGTAGCGCTCGACGATGCCGTCCCACCGGTCGATCGCCTTTCGTTTCGGGCGGCGGCTGTCGGTCCGGGCGCCCGAAACGGGTATCGCGGGCGCGCTCACAGGACGCTCGTCTCGCGGACCTTGCGCCCGCGGTTCACGAACCACAGGTAGAACGCGATCGTCACCATCATCACGACGATCAGGAACACGGCGCGCGCTGAACCAGCGGGCCAGTTTCGGGCCTCGAGGAACGAGCTGACGAGCGCGCTGCCGGCCATGTAGTACGTCCCGTAGCCGAGGATCGCGGGAATGACGTACTCACCCATCATCGGGATGAAGACGAGGATGCTGCCGGTGACGAGGCCGGGCAGCGCCATCGGCAGGGTGATCTGGCGGAACGTCGCCCAGCGCCCGGCCCCGAGGTCCTTGGACGCCTCCACCAGCGTCCGGTCCAGCCGTTCGAGGGTTACGTAGAGCGGGAAGACCATCAACGGCAGATAGCCGTAGACGATGCCGATGAAGACGGCGAACGGCGTCCCGTTGATCTTGACCCGGGTTCCGAGCAGCTCGCTGAGGATGCCGTCCAGGCCGCTGTCGCTGTTGAAGATCAGCAGCCACGCGTACGTTCGGATCAGGAAGCTCGTCCAGAACGGGATGACGAGCAGGAGGATCAGGAGGTTCTTCCGCTTCCCCGCCCGCGTGGCCAGGAAGTAGGCGAGCGGCAGCCCGATCAGGAGGCAGCCAATGGTCCCGGCCCCGGCCATGATGAGGCTGTTGATGTAGGGCTCGGGTCGGTTGAACAGATCGGCGTAGTTGTCGAGGACGAACGCGGGCGCATACCCGCCGTTTCGGGCCCGCACACCGAACGAGAAGACGAAGATGATCGCGAGGGGCGCGACGAGGAGGAGCCCGTACCACAGCGCCGTCGGCAGGACGAGCAGAGACGTCAGGAGGGCGGAGCGACCCCGCCCTCCTGAGGCAAACCGACCCGGTTCGGCCGCGACTGCGGTCATGGCACCCTCAGGCGCTGAAGGCGCGTGGCTCGGCGAGCGTCAGCCGCCGATCTTCGACTTGAACTCTTCCCAGATCTCGAGGCGCTGGTTGTTGCCGGAGGTGTCCTCGGCGCCCTCGAGCTTGGCGAAGACGTCGTCCGGCGGGAAGACGGCTGGATTGTCGAGGATCTCCTGGGGAACGAGCTTCTTCGCCTCGGTGTTGCACGTGGCGTAGTAGTTGAACTCGGTCTCGGCCGCCTGGATCGCCGGCTCCTGGATGAAGTCGAGCCACTTGTAGGCCGCTTCCTTGTGGGGCGCGTCCTTGAGCATGACCCAGGTGTCCATCCAGAAGAGCGAGCCTTCCGACGGAACGACATAGGCCGCGTCGGCGGTTGCTGCCTCGCCCTGGAGTCCGAGCAGCGGCCCGGTCCAGCCGAGGACCATCGAGGCCTCCTCGGACGCGAGCTTGTCCTGGTACAGGTCCGAGTCCAGCGCAAGGATGTGCGGCGCGACGTCGAGCAGGATCTCGCGAGCCGCCTCGAGGTCGGCCGGCTCGTTCGAGTTGAGCGACTTGCCCAGCATCTTGAGCGGGAAGACGAAGACGTCGCCCATCGAGTCGACCATGACGACCTTGCCGGACTCCGAGCCCGTGGTCAGGTCATAGAAGTCCTGCCATGACGCCGGTGGCGTATCGAGGAGCTTGCCGCGATACATGATCCCGGTCGTGCCGAAGTCCTTCGGGACCTGGTACTCGTTCGTGGGATCCCACCAGAGGCCCTTGAACTTCTCGTCGATGTACTTCGTGACGTTCGGGAGCTTGGTGAGGTCCAGCTTCTCGAGGAAGCCGTCGTCGACCATGCCCGGGGTGTACTCCGCGGTTGGCGCCGCGATGTCGTAGCCGGATGCACCGGCCTGGAGCTTCGCAATGAGCTCCTCGTTGTTCGCGTACGTGTCATAGCGGAAGTCCGTGATCCCGAAGCGCTTCTTGAATTCCGTGATGTTTGCGTCCGCGATGTAGTCCGACCAGTTGTAGATCCACAGCGATGTGCCGATGCCGGCGCCGCCCGGTCCGCAGGCCGCTGCGAGCGCCGCCGCGCCGCCGGTCAGCCCGGCCATCGCCAGGAAGCCACGGCGGTTGATCGGCTTGTTCGCCGCCTGCTTCAGATACCAGTCGAGTCCTCGATCAGACACGCGACTCCTCCTCTGTGCCCGGAGACCCGGGCCCGCAATCGAACCTCAGCCAACGAGGATGAGGTTCGCCTCCTCATGCCATCGGACGACGACCGGATCGCCCGGCCCGACGCCCTCTCCTGCGTCGACGCCACTCGCATTCTGGCGTCGGATGATGAGCTCCCCAGCCTGCTCGGTTGTCACGCGGTATTCCGTTTGGTCGCCCAGGTACGTGCCCTGATGAACGCGGCCGGGAACGGACACCCAACCGTCACCGGACGGCGGCGCGCCCTCGGCCGTCTCGACCGTCAGCCGCTCCGGCCGCGTCGCGACCGTGACGCTGTCGCCGACTGAAAGCTTCGCGTCGGGATCCGTGATTCGTCCGGCGAGGCGGAGGCCGCGATCTGTCTCGACCATCGCGCGGCGGTCGGCCCCGAGCTCGGCGATCTTGCCCGGGATCGGGTTGCTGACGCCGATGAAGTTCGAGACGAAGCGGTTGACGGGCCGCTCATAGAGCTCCGTCGGGCCGCCCATCTGCTGGATCCGCCCTTCGCTCATGACGACGATCACGTCGCTCATCGTGAGCGCCT
>DASRJS010000010.1:0-38243 GCA_035649355.1 Candidatus Polarisedimenticolia bacterium | reverse complement strand
GCCGCGAGCCAGGAGATGCAGGAGCGGGCCGCCGCGCTGGGCTATGACTGGCCGAACCTCGAGGGCGTGCTCGACAAGGTCGCGGAGGAGCTCGCGGAGCTTCGAGATGCCTCCAGCGACGAGGACCGCCGCGAAGAGTTCGGCGACCTGCTGTTCGTCATCGTCAATGCCGGCCGGCGTCTCGGCGTCGAGACCGAGGGCGCGCTGCGGGCGGCGAACGCGAAGTTCCGGCGCCGGTTCGGGCGGGTCGAGGAGCTCGTCGCGGAGCGGGGCGTGACGATCCGCGATCTGGACTTCGCGGCGCTTGACGAATTGTGGGACGCTGCGAAGGCAGAGGAACGCGAGGAGAGCCGCCCATGACGCTCGGCAATCGATCGCCCGCCGTCGCCGCCCGCGCCGACGGCCGGGCTCCGCGCGAGCTCCGCGCCGTCGGGTTCACGCTCGGGGTCCAGAAGTGGGCCGAGGGCTCGTGCCGCGTCCGCATGGGCGACACGGACGTCCTCTGCGCGGCCACGATCGCCGACCGCGTGCCGCCGCACCTGCGCGGCAAGGGCACGGGCTGGGTCACGGCCGAGTACTCGATGCTGCCGCGCGCGACCGCGGAGCGAACCGAGCGCGAATCGGTCAAGGGCCGCCTCGGCGGGCGGACCCACGAGATCCAGCGCCTCATCGGTCGCTCGCTTCGCGGCGTCGTCGACCTGACGAAGCTCGGCGAGCGGACGATCACGGTCGACTGCGACGTCCTCCAGGCCGACGGTGGCACGCGCACGGCCTCGATCACCGGCGGCTACGTCGCCCTTGCCGCGGCGCTCATGACGTACGGCATGGAACGTCTTCTCGTCGGCAAGGTCGCGGCCGTGTCGGTCGGTCTCGTGGACGGGATCGCGCTGCTCGACCTCGACTACAGCGAGGACTCGCACGCTGAGGTCGACTTCAACGTGGTCGGCACGGACGCCGGCACGTACGTCGAGCTCCAGGGCACGGCCGAAGGCAAGCCGTTCGACCGCGCTCGCGTCGACGACCTGCTCGATCTCGCGAACGAAGGGCTCGCGGCGCTGTTCACTGCCCAGGCCGAGGCGCTCGCCAGGGTTCGTCGCTGACGCAGCGACTCGTCATCGCGACCCGCTCGGCGCACAAGCTCGGCGAGCTGCGCGAGCTGCTGCGGCTGAGACGGACCGAGCTCGTCTCGCTCGACGACCTCGGTGTCGCCGGCGACGTCGTCGAGGATGGCGAGACCTTCGAGGCCAACGCCGAGCTCAAGGCCCGCTTCGCGGCCGCCGCAACCGGCCTGCCGGCCCTCGCTGACGACTCGGGCCTCGAGGTTGACGCGCTGAGCGGCGGACCGGGTGTCCGGACGCGTCGCTACGCCGGTCCGGACGCGACCGACGACGACAACAACCGGAAGCTCCTGGCCGCGCTCGCGGGCCAGCCTTCGGAGCGACGGACGGCGCAGTACGTCTGCGTCCTCGCGCTCGTGCAGCCTCGCGACGCGAGCGTCAGGCTCGCTCGGGGCACCTGCCGCGGCCGGATCGCGGTGGCGCCTCGCGGCAGCGCGGGCTTCGGGTACGACCCGATCTTCGAGCCGGAGGCAGAACCGCCGGGCGGCCGGACGTTCGGCCTCTACTCGGCGCCCGAGAAGAACGCGATCTCGCACCGCGCCGCGGCCGCAACGAGCATGGCCGCGATCCTGCGGGAGCTCGGCTTCTAGAGTGCTCTAGGGCGAGGCGGCGGGAGACGCGGCCGTCGGGCTCGGTACCGGCGTCGCCAGCGGCGCCGGTAACACGCCCGGGTCCGTGAACAGCTGAGCCGCCAGCTCGCGGATCTTGTCGAGCACCGGACGCTGGATGGAGCCCCGCTCGTCGACACCGCCCTTGACGTACGGCCGCATCAGGACGGCGCGGGCGATCGCACCGCGGTCCATCGAATCGGCGATGCCGGCGAGCGCCGGCAGGAGGCTCGGCGGAAGGTCCGTGCGGACGTACCGGCCGAGCGTCTCGAGGTGCTGGGGCAGGTGCATCAGGAGGCTGCCGGCATTGAGCATCTTGTCGCGCAGCGCGATGAGCATCTCCTGCTGGCGCGCCGCGCGCGTGAAGTCCGTTTCCGTCGGACCTCGCCTCGTGCGCACGTAGCCGAGGGCGTCGTAGCCGTTGAAGTGGTGCGGTCCGGGCTCGATCGTGTAGCCGTGATGGCCGAGTCCCATGCCGTCGTAGAGCGGATCGGTGAAGCCGCGCGGCACGTCGAGGTCCAGCCCGCCGACCGTGTCGACCATCTCGACGAAGGCCGTCATTTCCATGAGCGCGTAGTAGTGGATCGGGATGCCGAGGAGCGAGCCGATCGCGCCTTCGACGGCCTTCGGGCCGCCCTCGGGGAACTCCGCCGGGTGGTTCTCGACGTGCGAGTACAGCGAGTTGATCTTCGCCCGGTAGGTTGTCCCGTCCGGGAGCGGCACGTCGACGAGGTCGCGCGGGACCGAGAGCATCGAAACCGTCTCGCCGACGGGGTCGATCGAGACGACCATCAGGGTGTCGGTCAGCGTCGCCGTCCGACCTTCGGCCTTGTCGAGGCCGATGATCAGGATGTTGAGCCGCTCGCTGTAGCCGGGACCGGTGGGAATGAGACCCGGGCCGGAGTCGCCGCCACGCTCATCGCCGGTGAACACTCGCTCGAAGGCCGACTTCGCGGCCGAGCCCCAGACGTGCGCCAGCGCGTGCGGCGCCGATACCGCGACGAGCAGGATGGCGAGCCCGACGACGCCCAGCCGGCCTGGCCGGACAGCGTGTCGCGAGTCGAAGAACGCCTGCAGGACGGCGACGGCCCGCCAGGCGAAGACGAGCGCGTTGAGCGCGAGCAGGCCGGTCATCGTCGCCGGCGCGACGGCCGAGGCGATGAGCTTCGTCGGCGACTGCGTGATTAGGAGGAGGCCAACGATCGCGGCGAGGCCCACGAACGGGTAGGCAAGCCGCTTCGCGATCTGCGTCCGGCCGTTCATCGCCTGGCCGAGGCCGGGCACGATCGCCGAGAGGAATGCCGGCGCAAGGCGGCGGAGATCCGACGAGGTGGTCGGGAGCCCGCTCGTCCGGCTGGCCGCAGCGCTGCCCCGCGAGCCGCTGCCGAGCGGTCGCGCGTGGGGAATCGGTCGGGTTGAGCGGGCGCCCTTGGGAAGGGCCCGGGATGGCGACCGGGCGGCCGCGCTCGAGGCGGGGCGCGCCCGTCTGGGATCCACGGTCGGCGGACTCCTAGCGGTTGATCGTCGCCCGTGGGCGCGTCGGGCCGTGCAAGTCTAACGCGGCTCGGTTCACGGTCGGCGTGGCGACGCCGGGCGGTCCATCAGCCTGCCAGTCACCGCCCGGCGTCAATCCCTGTGACGCGCGGGGTGGTCGGAGTGTTTCTTTCGGCGTCCCCCGCGAGTCGGCCGATCAGCCGACCATCGACACGGCGGCGACATCGGACGCGGATTCGGCAGCCTTGCCGCCGTCAACCGGCGTCGCGTCACCTGCCGGCGCGCTGCCGAGGTCCGAGGCCTCGGGGTCGACGTCCAGCAGGTAGCCGATGCCCTGGAAGGTCTTGATCCGGCCCGGTTCGCCGGGCGCCGCACCGAGCTTGCGCCGGACGCGGCTGACCCAGACCCGCAGGTACTGCAGGTCATCGCGGTACTCCGGCCCCCAGACCTTGGTCAGGAGCTCCGTGTGGAGGACGACCTTGCCGGCATTCGCCGCGAGGTGCTGGAGGAGCAGCCACTCTGTCCGCGAAAGCTGGACGAGCTCGCCGCCCCTCGTCACCATCCGGCGCTCGAGGTCGATCTCGATGTCATCGAAGCGGACGATCCCCACGCCGCCGGTTGAGCCCACGGAGCGCCGGATCACGGCTCGAACCCGGGCCGCGAGCTCGTCCGGGTGGAACGGCTTCGCGATGTAGTCGTCGGCGCCGAGGTCGAGGCCCTTCGCCTTGTCGGCGGTCGAACCGCGCGCGGTGAGCAGGATCACCGGCACCGGGCGCCGCTCACGGAGCTGGCGCATGACCTCGATGCCATCGAGGTCCGGCATGACGATGTCGAGCAGGACGATGTCCGGTCGGACCTCCTCGGCCTTCAGGATCGCCTCTTCACCGCCGTTTGCGGTCACGACCCGGAAGCCCTCCTCGGCGAGGGCGATCGATACGAGCTTGGTGATGCGCGGCTCGTCATCGGCGACGAGCACGAGCGGCTGGGTTCCCACGAAGGGCTTCCTCACGGAGCGAAGTTAGCGCCACGGCCGCAAAGCGGTTCGTCGACGGGCCCCGCGACCTGGTTCGTACCGTGTCGCGACCGTGGCTCCCAGATCGTGGGCCCCGGCGCCTCCCGGTCGTGGTGGCGCGAATGCCCCAACGCATTGCAGAAGCGTTGCAGGAACCACGATCGCGCCTGCAATGGAACTGCAAGGCCTCGCTGCACGATCGATCGAAGCCCAGCCGGCGCTTTCAGGCGATGATTGCGCGATCACCCTGGAGAGACAGTGAAGCCACTTCGAATCGCCCAGGTCGTGCCGCCCATCGAGCGCGTTCCGCCGCTCGCCTACGGCGGCACCGAACGCATCGTCGACGCCCTTTGCGCCGTGCTCGCCGAGCGCGGCCACCAGCTCACCGTGTTCGCAAGCGGCGACTCGGAGGTACCCGGCGAGCTCGTCCCAACGGTCCCCAGGGCGCTTCGCCCCGATGGCTACGGCGGTGACGTGAGCATGTACATGCTCGCAACGATCAATACGGTCCTCGAGCGGGCCGCGGAGTTCGACGTCATCCACAGCCACCTCGAGACGTTCAGCCCGACGCTCATCCGCTCGTCACCGGTCCCGGTGATTGCGACGTACCACGGTCGCCTCGATCTCCCGGGCCTGGCGCCGCTCCTCGTCGGCCTCGGCACGGACGATCGCGAGCCGGGCTCGCCACTCCAGCCGAACCGCCTCGTCGCGATCAGCGCCCATCAGGCCGCCGCGCAGTCGCAGGTGCCCTGGACGGTCGTCCACAACGGCCTCGACCTCACGCGCTCGCCGTTCGTCGAAACCGCCGGTGAGAGTCTCTGCTTCGTCGGCCGCGTCGACCCGGAGAAAGGCATCGTCGAGGCGATCGAGGTCGCAAGGCTGGCCGAACGGCCGCTTCGAATCGCCGCGAAAATCGGGACCGTCCCGCACCAGCAGGCGTACTACGAGGACGTGTTCAAGCCGGCGCTCGAGAAGGCCGGCTCGAGCGTGGAGTATCTCGGCGAGGTCAGCCCGGAGGAGCGCGACCAGCTCTTCGCGGAGAGCTATGCCACACTCATGCCCGGCTCATGGCCCGAGCCGTTCGGGCTCGTCGCCATCGAGTCGCTGGCCTGCGGCACGCCGGTCGTCGCTCGTCGTGTCGGCGGTCTCCCCGAGATCATCCGGGAGGGTCGCGACGGCTGGTTCGGCGACGACGTCCGCCACCTCGCCTTCCTGACCGCACGCGTCGCCGAGCTCGACCGCGCCGAGATCCGGGCCTCCGTGCTCGATCGCTTCTCGGCCGGACGGATGACGACCGCCTACGAGGAGCTCTACAGGGAGGTCGTGGCTGCGGCACACGGCTCAAGACCTGGACGCTCGAGCAACGGCCGCGGGCCGAGTCCGGGCCTGAACGCCGCCGTCGAAGACACCTCGGCTGCGGGGGCGGTTGCCCGCCAACGCTGAAGATCGAACGGCGAGGCCGACTCCCCCCATTGGATCGGCACTCGCCTGCCGGGACGCTACCGGCCGGAGCACTGCCGCCGCCTCGCAGTGCCATGGACGCCGCTTTCAGGTCCCTTGCAGCGGGCTGAGCCGCGCATTGTCGCCTGCCGTGCACATGAAGAGGCCGCCGGGCCAGGCCCGGCGGCCTCATTCGGTTGCCCGGGCGGGTCCGGGCCTGGCAGGACGGCGCCGGGGAGGGGTTCCGGAGTTCCGTCCGAGTTTCGAAATCCGCCGGAATGGCCAAAGGGGGATGACCATCCCGACGTCACGTCAAGGGTGCCGTCAGCCAGCGTGCAGGGGCCCTATCGCGATCCACGAACTGATTGCAGGCGCATTGCAGTCGTGCACGCGTCGAGCGGGGAACCAGGGCGAAATGGCGACCGCCCGGCCCGTGTGCCCACGGGCCGGGCGGTCCAGAAGATGCGCTTGACGCGGGGCGGGCCCGCGCCGGTCGTCAGATGGGTCCGCGACCCATCCGCTGGCGTCCGGTGATCGCGTTCCAGCCGACGACGGCGATCACGGCGCCGATCGTGGCCGCAACGATCGAGCTCACATCCAGGGGACCCTGGATCGGGTCCGAGCCGAGCAGTGCGCCGACAACGAAGCCGCCGATGAGGCGCCGACGATGCCGAGCAGCATGTGCCCGATGATGCCGAGGCCCTCGTCACCGCGGACGAGGAACCCGGCAAGGTACCCGGCGATCAGGCCGAGCACGATCCAGCTGATGAGGCCCATCTGATCAGGCCTCGCGCCGGACGACCGAGGAGATCCAGAGAGCGATCACCTCGACGACGGTCCAGCCGACAAGCGCCACGACGGCGGCGATGTCGAGGATCGAACCACCCTGTGCGAGCGCGTTCGTCCGGAAGATCCCTTCGAACGGCGCCACGAAGAGCTGGCTCAGGTTCAGGATGAACGCAACGAGCCCGTTCGCCTCGCGGGCGTCCAGCAGGAGCAGGACGACGCGGAGGCCGATCAGGATCTGGATGACACCGAAGATCAGGACGATCACTCGGCGGGCCACTTCACCGCCGCTCGGCGAGACGGCGACGGAGCGCGATGTCATGAGCGGGTTACCCGTCTCGTCCGTCTGTCGGACGACACGTTCCTCGTAGGTCACTTGGGCACCTCCACGGTGGGTCGATGCAGGGGTCGGTTGACCCAGGCCACGATCGTCGGCACGGCGCTACGGCCGGACCTCACTGCGGGCCGATTCGAATGACATCCGCCTCGCAGCAATGGATTCGCAAGGCTCCCGGCTGCCCACGTGGGGCGCCTCACGCCCCACGGCCGCCATGCTCGACCTCCAGCCCGAAGGTCGGGCCTCCACCGGAGGTGGAATGTCCATGACGCACGAACGACAGCAGCCGGGTCAGGGTCCTGGCGATTCCTACCCGAGCAGCACGCAGGTTCCGAGCAACACGAATCCGGAGCCGATCCGCGAACCATGGGATCCGCGGCGCGACCCTCAGGGCGCGCCGATGCCCTGGGAGAAGGACACGGTCACCCACAAGGAGCCTGAGCAGCCGCCGAAGAAGCGCTAGCTCAGGTTTGCTGGCCCGACCACTGATCGACCCGCGCGACCCCCCAGGGGCGCAGGCCGATCAGCAGTCGGGGAGTCTGAGCAGCGCGTCCCGGCTGCTCGTATCAGTGCTCGTTCGGAGGTATGGCTCCGAACAGCGCGGACAGCGGTCAACGACCTGAACCTCCGCCCAGGTCCCCTCCGCAAGCAGATAGAAGACCGAGCTTCCCGTTCGGATGGCGTCGATCGCCTCTCCGCGATCGACCTGATTGCCGTTCGACAGGCAGAGCCGTGCGACGTGGCGATGCGTACCGCCGTCGCGGCGCTCTTCCTTCGCCGTCCGATCGACCCGGAAGCGGACGGCGGTCGAGACGGACGGAGACGAGTGGCTCACGACCGACCCCGATCGGCTGCAGCTGGGTCCGCGCCGCCGACGAAGAGGTAGGGGATCAGCGAGCAACCGGGCCACGGGCAATGGGTGACCCTGCGGAGCGCCACGCGCCGTCCATCGTCGAGCGTCCACCACGAGTCACCGAGCGCGAGCGAGCGGAGGACGTCGTCTCGGGCCACATAGACGTCATCGCTCGTCCACACGCCGGCGACATGCTCGTGGCTGCCCGAGATCGAATGCTCGGACTCGACGCCAACGACGAGGTGACCTGGAACGGCGGACCGATCGCGAACGATTGCCTGCATCGTCGACCCCCTAGTTGTTGTAGACCGAGCTGAACGTGTCGTTGTACGAGCCGAGCGACGGCACCTGCTGGTTGCAGCAGAAGCCGTAGGCGCTGCCGTTCGCGAACCAGTCGGTGTAGAACGTCCCGGTCTGCGAGTTCCTGGCCTTGAAGGAGCTGATCCGGTCATTCCAGCCGAGCAGCGACAGTGCGTTGTAGTCCTGCGAGATCACCATTGACGAACCGCCGTAGGCCGAGTGCTCCCAGACCTGGACGTAGTCGATGCCGCTCAGAAGGTCCAGCGAGAGCGCGACCTGGAGGGAGGCGCTGAGCTCTCCGGCAGCCTTGAAGCAGTGAATGGCCGGGTAGTCGAAGTCGTTGCACTGAAAATTGGCGACCGCGACGAGAGGGATCGGCACGCCTTCGAGATCGGCCGTGAGCACGACGTCAGGCCCTTTCGCCTCGTCGGGCGCCGCCGCCACGATCGGTGTGGCGGTGATCGCGAGAGCGAGGAGTCCGATCACCGCGGCCAGTCGATGCACCAATCGATCCCTCCAAGTCCCCCAGGCGCCTTGATAGGCTGACCGTATGCTGCCGGCCGCCCGATCGGTATCCGGGGAATCCCTGCCCCTCGTCGAGGGAGTTCCCTCGTCGCGCCAATGGCTCCGGCGACTGGCGCGGCACACCGGACTTGGCGGCGCGATCGTCGGCGTGACACTCGCCGTGGCCAGTCTCGTGGCCTCGACGTCCGGGTTTGCGATCGCCGGTTACCAGTTCGAGGGCAGAACGATCACCGGTGTGGATCGAAGTGGCTACGCCTGGCTCGATGGCGTGCGGCCCGGCCAGGAGATCATCAGCCTTTCCGGGGGATCCGAGGCGCTCCCCGATGGCGTCGTCCTCGTGACGCGGAACGGTGACCAGACGATCACGTCTCGCTCTGGCCGGTATGACTTCTCGCTCCGCCTCACGCTTCCCCTCGCCGCCCTGGCCGTCCTCCTCGCGCTCCTTGCCGTGCCCCTCATGCTCCTGCGCCGCACGCTCGGCGGGCTCTCGATCATCGCGAGCGTCCTCCTTGCCGCCGAGCCGCTCTCGCTGCTCCACGACCGTTCGCTCACCGTCGTCGCCCTGTCGGCGACGCTGCTCGCGCCGACGCTCTTCCTGGCGACGAGGTCGTGGCTGCTCGGCAACATCCGTCTCGTGATCGCAGTCGTCGGGCTGGGCTTCACAATCGGGTGGGCCGTCACCCGCCTGTTCTGGTCGCCGGTCCACGAACCCCTGGACGCGATCCGGGGGCCCGTGGCGTTTTACGGCTTTGCCGTGGCCTCCGGGATCGAGCTCGTGCGGACGTTGCGCCGACCGGATCTGCCGCCCCGCCAGCCGCTGCAGCTCGTGGACGCTGTCAGCCTGGCCGTCGCTGTCGCGGTGATCGCCGCAGTCGGCGCCATCCACGGTTTCGATGCCTGGACGGCGGCGGCAATCGTGGCCGCGGTCCTCCTCTACCCGCGGTTCCGGCAGCTCGCCCTCCGCGCCACCGACCGGCTCTTCCTTTCCGACCTCCGCGAGCGAGCTGCGATCGAGTCCGCGGAGGAAGAGCGGGCGCGGCTCGCGCGCGACATCCATGACACCTCACTCCAGGAGCTCGCCGGCGTCATCGGCCAGCTCCAGAGCCGGCCCGATACCGCCGAGGAGAGCGCCGCCCTCCGGCGGGTCGCCGACCAGCTCCGGCGGATGAGCACCGAGCTCCGGCCGCCGATGCTCGACGACCTCGGGCTTGGGGCCGCGCTCGCGTTCGTGGCGGATCGAACCAGAAGCCCGAACCTCGCCGTGACGATGACGATCGACGACCGCGGCGGCATCGAGCCCGAGACGCGAGCGCCCGCGAGCGTCGAGCTGGCCGTCTTCCGGATCGTCGAGCAGGCGGTCTCGAACATCGTCCTGCACGCCGACGCATCGGCGGTCGACATCGCTGGAGTCGTCAGCGCCGAGCGTGTCCGAGTCTCCGTCCACGATAACGGCCGCGGCATCTCGCGCGCCGATCTCGAGGAGGCCGCCAGGCGCGGCCGGCTCGGCCTCGCCTCGATGCGCCGCCGCGCGGAGCTCATCGGTGCGACGCTTGACGTCGACGGCGGGCCCGGACGCGGCACGACCGTCGCGCTGAGCTGGAGCCGCTGAGACCGCCATGATCCACGTCCTCCTCGTCGACGATCACCCGGTCGTGCTGAGCGGCCTCCTCGCCGGCCTCGGCGCACTGCCCGACATCGAGGTCGTCGGCGTCGCACGCTCGGTGGCCGAGGCGAACGAGCGCCTCGGGCGCGGCGGGATCGACGTTGCGCTCGTCGATCTCCGGCTCCCGGATGGCCTCGGGATGAGCCTCATCGGCGCCGCGGCGGGCGGTCCCGCGGTGATCATGCTCACCTCGTTCGACCAACCCCAGTACGTGAGCGTCGCCGCGGCGCGCGGCGCGCGAGGCTTCCTGCTCAAGACAGCGCCGCTGACCGACGTCGCAGACGCCATCCGGATCGTCGCTCGCGGCGGCACGGCGTTCAGCCCGGAGCAGATCCGCTCCATCGGTGGCCGTGTCGAGCTGACGGCGCGCGAGATGGACATCGTTCGGCTCGTCATGGCCTCGCGCTCGAACGACGAGATCGGCCGCGACCTCGGCATGGCGGCGAAGACCGTCGAGGGCCACCTTTCGAAGGTGTTCGAGCGAACGGGCGTTACGAACCGCGTCGAGCTCGCGCTCCGGGCGGAGCGCGAAGGCTGGCTTGTGACGGAATCAGCCGCGGATCCCGACGAGGCGCCATCGGCATAGGGGATCCCCTGGGGGATTCCCCTATTGCGCCGCGACGTTCGACGGCGCAGTGTCGTCGGATTGGAGCTCGGCGGAGCCGCCCGATCGCCGCGAGCTCCGGAGGGACGTCATGCTGGCCCACTTTCGGCCGATCTTCCGCAAGCAGCTGACCGGTTCAGCGACCGCGAAAGACGATTGCGGCCCGGCGGCGGCGCGCCACGCGCACGACCGCCTCACCCTCGGCAGCCACGACGTCCCGATCTCGAAGATCCGGTTGCGCATGGGCCTTCCGACGGGCCAGGCCACGATCAACGACGTGGCCGATTTCTTCGCAGTGCAGGGCGTCCACATCCAGATCTTCACGAGAACGGACCATTTCAGCACCGCTGATCTGCGAACGCATCTCGCGAACGGTGGGTTTGCCGTCTGCCTCGGCGACTACGAGAAGGTTCCCGAGAACCTGAAGGGCGACCTCGAGTTCAAGGACAACCACTTCGTCATGCTCAACGAGCTCAACCCGACGATCAAGGGCCAGGTCTTCGAAGGCGTGCTGGTGTACGACAGCCTGGACGACCACCGCAAGGATCCGCCTACGGGCCGGCGGGCCCCGCGCGGGCCGATCGTGTGGCCGTTCGCGGTCCTCGAGAGCTACCTCGTCAACCTCTCGAACGCGCCCGACAACGACATCACCGTCGCGATCTTCCCGCGCCGTCGCGTGCGACGGATCGACCAGAATCTCGTGAGCGTCCAGCCCGCCCCGTCGACGATCCCGGCGTCGATCGGGACCTGGTCGGCTGGCGAGCTCGAGCACGCCGGGACCTTCCTGGGCGATCCGGTCAACGGCGACAAGCGCTGGTTCCGGGTCTGGTGGCCGGAGGGCGCGGTCTCCGCCTTCGTCCCCGCGGCCGCTGTGCTCGAATCGACCACGTTCTAGGCGTTGGCAGTCAAGGAGGCAGTCATGCCCACCGCACGGGTCGTCACCGTGGCACCCGAATCCACCGTCGGCGAGAACTCCGTGAGCCGAACCTTTGTGATCACGCTGAGCGTGCTCTTCATGTCGACCGCGGTCGTCCTCCTCGCGGCGGTCCTGGCCCTCTGGCCGCCCGAGACGGGTGTTGCGAAGGCCGCGGAGGCGTGGATCCCGACGCGCGAGCAGAACCTCCTCGTGCTCATGGCGGCGCTGGGCGCGCTCGGCGCGACTGCCTACGTTCTGCGCTCGTTCTCGACCTACGTCGGTGAACGGAAGCTCGTCTGGAGCTGGGTCCCCTCGTACGTGCTCGTCATCTTCCTCGGCGCGATCATCTCGACGATCACCTACATCGTCCTGCGCGCCGGGCTGATCGGCGGTGACGGAACGGTCGAGGGCAACACCTGGGGCTTTGCGGCGGTGTCGGCGCTCGTCGGCCTCTTCAACGCCCAGGCGGCGTCCAAGCTCAAGGCGATCTTCGAATCCATCTTCTCCCAGACCGCCGCAGGATCGGACTCCCTCGCCGCCGACAAGGACAAGGGCTGATGCGTCGGCGCCCGGATCCGTCGATTTGACCGACGTTACGACCGACGTTAGGGTAGCGCCGTGACGGCTGCGCAGGTGGTTCGGGCGGTCCCGTCGGGCATCCTTGCGGAGGTCACCGGGGCGGCGGTGCGATCCGTCGAGCGGTGGCGGGCCGGGGTCGTTCCGCGACGTCACGCTTACGTCCAGCGGCTGGACGACCTCAGCGCCGTCCTGGAGCTCCTGGGGCCGTCGCTGTCGAACCGTGGCAAGCAGGCCTGGCTGACGTCGCGCAGCCCGTACCTTGGCTTCCAGCGCCCGGTCGACGTCCTCGCCGCGGGCGAGTTCGAACGGGTCCGGGCTGCCGCCCGGGCGTACGTCGAGGGCGAGCCGACCTGAGCGCGTCCGCCCGCGGGTCGTCGGCCGCCGCAGCGCGCCTTATCACCCGGTTCCGCGGACGCATCTATCGCCAGACCGCGCGGCACGTCCGCGGCTGCCTGCCGCCGCTCGAACCGGCGCCCCATCCGGCGCGCTACCACCGGACGGGCGACCCGTGGCCGCTCTACGGCGCGCTCGATCGCGAGACCGTCTGGGCGGAATGGTCGCGCGCGACGGGCGGCGCGGTCCGTCCCGAGGACGATCTGCGGGCGCTGTGCACGTTCGAGGCGGACCTCCGTGTCCTCGACCTGCGCGAGCCTCGCGTTCGCGAGGCGCTCGGCGTGACGCTCGAAGCGCTGCGCGCCGACTGGTCCGATCGAACGCCGAACGCCGCGTGTCTCTCGGTGGCGCGGCGAGCGATCGAGCTCGGCGTCGACGGCTTCATCGTCCCGTCGGCGGCCCGAGACGCCGGCTGGTGCATCGACGTATTGCCGAGTGGCTTTCTGCGGCTGCGCCAGGTTTCGCGCCGTACGGCCGTCCCAACTCCGTGGGAGCAACGAAGCAGGAGCTAACCCGCACGGCGGCGGCGATCCCTGAGGATCCACTGCGATGGGGCCAAACGAGGCGATGACGCCCGTAAGGGATCTCCCTCGGGGCTCGGCAGGGATCTCCCTGATTGCTTGGCATCGCGCCCGATCGCAAGATGATCGTCGAGAGTCGTCTCGATCGATGAGGGGAGTGCTCGTGCGAGCTTTTCGCGCCTTGGCCTGCGCCGTCTTGACTCTGTGCCTGGTAGTGACGAGCGCGAGCGCGAATCACAACCTCACGGGGAGAAAGTGGGATCCGCAGGCCTACGGTATCTACAACTACGCACCACGCTACTACCCAGACTCGACCGTCCCGATCCCGTGCCGCACCAGTTTCAATAACGCAGCAGCAACGTGGAACAACGTGGGGACGGAGTTACGGTTCGTTAACGGCCTCGGCTACCCCGTACACATCGACTACTTCTTTATCGACGCCGTCTGGCCGTGGAATGACAACGTCGCCTACACGCTCATGGATCTAGTCGGTGGGATCGGCGATGCCGACATTAGGTTCAACACGTCCGTCGATGCCGTAGGAAACGAGACATGGTTCCCGTATTGCGGTTCCCCAAATCTGCCTCCTCCCGACGATTATTACGACATGCAAGGGGTGGCAGTGCACGAGATGGGTCACACGCATGAGCAAATTCACACCACCTCGACTCTCGACATCATGAATGAGAACTTCTCCGATGGGCTGTCCAAGCACACGCTCAGCACCCACGATCGTCAAAGTCTGACCACAATCTATGGGATCGCGCACTGATGGGCCGCTCGCTGCGACGCGTACTTCTGGCGATCCTGGCCACCCTCCTCACGGGGGCATGCGGCGGCTCATCCCCACTACTGCATCACTATTGGATCGCCGGATCATCTGGCCCCGCGCTGCCGCTTTCTGAGCTGCGTCAGAATTCGACGTTAATCGTCGTCGCGATGCCAACGGGCGAGAACCGCGTCCACTGGAATAGTGCGGACGGGAAGGCGTGGTCTGACGACCTCGGCCGGTCGATGATCTACAACGACCAAACACTCGAGGTCCTGGAGACGATAAAGGGTGAACGTTCGTCCAGGATCATCGTTCGCAACCTCGGCGGTCGAGTCGACGACGCACTATTCGAATTCGAAGGTATGAGCGAACTTGCTGTTGGCGACACGTACCTCTTGTTCCTCGAGGAGGTTGACACGCCAACCAGCGAAGGCACAGAGCGAGCGCTGTCGTTCGTTCGCCAGCACCAGGGTGTGTTCCGCCTTAACGGCGAGGTGTTCGAGAGCAGTGCCGGTCTAAGCGTGATTGAGTCCGACATTCCCTCCCTTCAATGAGCCGCATGTCCAGGCTAGTTGCCCACGGCCTGCGAACCGTCCGAGTGATGCTGTTCCTTTCGACCATTGCTTTATTGGCGTGCACATCCAGCTCCACCGCTGGAGGCACGGTCGATGGCGTCCGATACAACCTTGGGGCCGCGCGAACCCTGCGGATCCCCCCTGCTGCGCTCGCTCCATACGGGTCCGCAACTGACCTCTCGTACGCTGAATGGTTCGTGGACCCAACTGCGTACTCAGTTGCCCGGGCCGACCCGGACGTTGTCCTCGTTCTTCGCTTGAAGCCAGGCATCAAGGACGATGCGGGATCACTGGGCGAGTGGATGGTGTTGACACGCGGAAATGATGCGGAATCCCTGATCTGCGACTACTTTGACGCGGCCCTAGGACCTATCCCGAGCGATTGCGGCTAGCGATCCGGCGAACCGGGCCAGCCTGCCTGGCGATCCGGTGGTGGCCGTATGATCGCGCCGGCGGGGTGTGGCGTAGTGGTAGCGCACGTGCTTTGGGAGCACGAGACCGTGGGTTCGAGTCCCACCACCCCGACCAACCCTTTGTCAGCGAACGGCGAGCTCCGCGAGCGTCGCCATGTCCGGCACCGTGAGATCGGGCGTCGCCTGGGCAGGCGGGGTTGCGCCGGCGCCGGCTTTGCCCTGACGCCGATCGACCCAGACCGTCGAGAGGCCGAGCCGCTTCGCCGGAACGTGGTCGTGGAAGAGGCTCTGCGCGCAGTGCAGAATCCGGTCGCGCGGGAGTCCCAGGCGTTCGAACGCGACGTGGAAGTTGCGCTCATCCGGCTTGTACGAGCCGACCTGCTGGGCCGTCACGACCCAGTCGAACTTCAGGCCGAGCCGCCGCTCGGAGGCGGCGAACAGGTCGTCATCGCAGTTCGTGATGACCCCGAGCTTGAAACGGGCATGGAGCTTGGACAGGGCGGCCACGGAGTCGGGGAACGCCGGCCAGTCCTCAACTGAGCCGCCAAAGGCGCCCACGTCGGCGGCGGTCGGCTCGAACGCGACATGCCTTGCCATCGATCGCAGGGTCGCGCCGAGGACATCGCGGTAGCTGCGGTACGGCCCCGCTTCGACTTCCGCCTCGTGGCGGCCGAACGCCTCGAGAAGCTGCTCGTCCGTCGCGGAGACCGCATGGCGTTCGAACAGGGGCCGCAGGGCCGCCAGGATCCCGGCCTCCCAGTCGATGAGCGTGCCGTAGCAGTCGAAGGTCAGCGCCTCGAAGCGTTCGAAATCCATGGGTTCGGGCATGCGGGGCAGCGTAGCGGGCCCGTTTAGAACTGGGAGTTCTGAGTGCGACACGTCACGCCCGCCTTGGGTTGCGTTCTCCCCCGAAATGCGCACGGCCGTGCGTGAATCCGGGCACGAGAGGTCAATTCACCTCTGGAATCGCGCATCTCGAGGGCGGCTGGGCTCGAATCTGGTCGCACTTAGAACCAGGAGTTCTAAGCGGTCCTCGGCCCGGTCCTTGACCCCGGCCGGTCGGCTCAGAACTCCGCGACGAGGATGGGCAGGGGGTCGCCGCCGGCCGGCGGGCTGAGGCTGACTCCGAAGCGCGTGCCCGGGTCGAAGCTCGCGCCCCAGCCCTCGAGCGGCCCGGCCCAGTAGGCGGTCGAACCGCTGAACTGCATCGAGCCGACCTTCCAGCGCTTGCCGTTCTCCTCCATCCAGCAGGCGTACTCGCGGCCGTCCGGGGGTCGGTCGAGAGAGGTCGACAGGACAACGACCTCCTCGCGGTTCCAGGCGATGACGCCACCGGGCGTGCCGTCGGCCGTGACGAGGGCTACAACGACATGCTTCTCGGCGGTCAGGATGCGGTCGAGCATCGCGACGGCCTCGGTCATCTCCCCGAGCTCGGCGCGTGCGACGCCAAGGTCGGTGAGACGCTGGCTGAGCACACCGCCCAGCCCGATCGCCGCGACGAGCGCGGCCGCGAGTGCCAGCGACAGCCAGCGACGGGTTGACCGTGGCCGCGCCGGGTTCGGATCGACGATGACGGGCGCCGCAGCTGTCTCGAACGCAGCAGGCGGGTCCTCGCGAGCGGCCGCCAGAACGCGATCCTTCAGGTTCGGAGGCACGCGGAGGATCGCCGGCGGTCCGGTGTCCACCGCGGCCGCGAACGCATCGCGAATCGCTCGATCGGTCTCACGGAGCGCGGCAAGCTCCTCGCGACACTCCTCGCAGGTCGCGAGGTGGGCTCGCAGGTCGCTCGCCTCGGTCGCCGGGTCGTCGTCGAACTGCAGGAGGCGCGCCGGATCGAGCGCGAGATCGCCCAGCCGCTCGTGCGCTTCAGCGTGGTCCATGGCCGTCCTGCGGGTGGGCGTTCGGGGTCGGGCCCACGTCGGGCACCTCGGTCAGCGCCTCGCGCATGCTGGCGAGGGCCCGTCGCGTTCGCGTCTTGACGGTGCCCAGCGGCCAGCCGAGCCGGGCGGCGATCTCGGACTGGCTGAGCCCGCGGTCGTAAGCGAGCTGAAGGACCTGGCGTTCGAGGTCGGGCATCGTGCTCAAGGCCGTTCGAACGACTGAGCGCGTCCATTCGCGCGCCGCGGCGTCCTCGGGGTCGTCATCGGCGGTCGCGGTGCCGACCGTCTGGCCGGCGAGAATCGCCGGGGCCTCACGCGCACCTTCGTCGCCGCGATCGGTCCACGGCGAGACGATCTTCGGGCGGCGGCTCGCGGCGCGGAACCGGTCGATGGCCTTGTGTCGGGCGATGCCGAGAAGCCAGCCGAGGAGCGTCCCGGCCCGGGGGTCGAACTGGTGGGCGCGCTGCCACAGCGCCAGGTAGGTCTCCTGGACGACGTCCTCGGCGGACTCGCGATCACCGAGGAAGCGGACGAGCGAGCCGTAGATCGCGTCGGCATGGCGGTCGTAGACGGCCGCGAGCGCATCCTCGTCGCGACCGCGGATACGCGAAATGAGTTCGGCATCACCGCCGGAGCCGTCCGGCCGCTCGCTCTGCACAGATGCAACCCCTCGCCCGCGCCCCCGTCAAGCACCCCTCCCTTGCAAGCTCAGTAGTCGCCTTTGCCCGACGGCGAGGCGGACCCCGTCGCGCCGGTGACGGGCGCCACGAACCAGACGTTGTTCATGTTCTGGCCGTTCGTATCCCCGGCGGCCGCGTCGCCCGAGTAGTAGTAGAGCGGCTGATGGTCGTACGTGACCTGCATCGAACCGTCAGCGCGGGCAATCGTCGCGAGCGAGCCTGTGACGCCGTCGCCGGCCTCGACCGTCTCGCCCGCTTCGACGACGAACGGCGGCCAGGCGTCTGCGCAGGCGTCGTTGCAGTTGCTCGTGTCCGGCGCATCGACGGTGAAGATGTAGAGGGTCTTGCCGTCCTCGCCGGTCAGGTACGCGCCGAGCGTCGCGTCATCGGTCATGTTGACGACATAGGCCTCAGCGCTTTCGCTCGCGCTCGGCTCCGTGCTGGGTTCGGTGCTTGGTGCCGTCGACGGCTCGGTGCTCGCGGCTGTGCTCGGTTCCGTGCTGCTGCCGGCACCGCCGGGTCCGCAGGCCGCCAGGACGAGAAGCGTGCTCGCGAGCAGGCTCGCGGCGCGGGTCATTCGAAGCATCGGATGCGTCTCCCGGTTCGGGGCGTGTTCTCGGGTCCAACTACGCCGCGGCGTCTCGATCGGTTTCCCGAGCCGCAGCCTATCCTGCCCCGATGGCGAACCATCGGCCCCTCAGGATCGGAATCCAGCTGCCCGAGGTCGAGCGCGAGGTTCGCTGGCCGGAGTACGTCGCGCTGGCCCGGACGGCCGAGGATGTCGGCTTCGATGCCCTGTGGCTCGGCGATCACCTCCTGTATCGGTTCGAGAACGGCGACTCGCGCGGGCCGTGGGAGGCCTGGACGATGCTGTCCGCGCTCGCCGCCTCGACATCCCGGGTCAGCCTCGGTCCGCTCGTCGCCGCCACCGCGTTCCACAACCCGGCGATGCTCGCGAAGATGGCCGCGACCGTCGACGAGGTCAGCGGCGGGCGGCTGATCCTCGGGCTCGGGGCCGGCTGGAACGAGACCGAGTTCCGGGCCTTCGGCTTCCCCTTCGACCACCGGATCGACCGTTTCGAAGAGGCGTTCACGATCATCCGGACGCTCCTCCGAGACGGCCAGATCGACTTCGACGGCCGCTACTTCCAGGCCCGCGACTGCGAGCTCCTGCCACGGCCGGCACGTCCCGGCGGCCCGGCGCTGCTCATCGGCAGCCGCGGCGAGCGGATGCTTCGAATGACGCTCCCGCACGTTGACCAGTGGAACGTCTGGTTCGCGGATACGAACAACTCGCCGGCCGGTGTCCCGGCGCTGCGCGACCTCGTCGACGGGATCTGCCGCGAGGTTGGTCGCGACCCGGCACACATCGAGCGGACCGTCGCGGTCCTCGTCCGGATGCCCGGCGGCAGCGGCCGCATCCAGGGTGACTACGCGAAGGCCGGCTACGCGCCGCTCGAGGGCCCTCCGGACGTCATCGCCGAGGGTCTGCGGGCATACGCGAGAGAGGGCATCGGCGCGGTGCAGCTGGTCGTCGACCCGATCACAGCAGGCTCGATCGAGGCCCTCGGGCCGGTCCTGGAGCTGCTCGACCGCGGCTGAGCCGGCTGAACGGCCTGTCCCGCGGCTGCCCGGGCGGGCCGGTGTAGCATCCGCCGCGATGCCCGACCCCCGCCACCGCGATCGCCACGACGACGTCGCCGAAGAGGCGCTCGGGTTCTCGACGCGGGCGATTCGCGCGGCCTCGCGAAGCCCGCGGGTGCGCCAGCAACCGACCGCCGTGCCGATCTACCAGACGGCGACATTCGCCACCGAGGACGCGGACGAGCTCGCGTCCGTCACCCGCGGCGACAGTCCCGGCTTCACCTACGGCCGGCTTCACAACCCGACGACGTCCGCGCTCCAGTCGGCGTTCGCCGAGCTCGAGGGCGGCGAGTCCGCATTTGCGTTCGCGACGGGCATGGCCGCAATCCACGCGACGCTGTTGTCGCTCCTCAAGTCGGGCGACCGGATCGTCGCGACGAGGCACGCCTACGGCTCCACCCGCAGCCTGCTGATCAACGTCCTCGCGGACCTCGGCGTCCGCGTCGACTTTGTCGACGTGACCGATCTCGGGGCGACCGAGGCTGCGCTCGCCGCCGCCCCGACGGCCGTCCTGTACGCGGAGACGATCTCGAACCCGACGATGGTCGTCGCAGACCACGCGGCCCTGGCCGGTCTGGCCCACCGCCGCGGCGCGGCTTACGTCGTCGACAACACGTTCGCCTCGCCGTACGTCTGCCGCCCGCTCGAGCTGGGCGCCGATCTCGTCGTCGAGTCGGCAACGAAGTGGCTTGGCGGACACTCCGACGTCATGGGTGGGCTCGTTGCCGGCGACTCGAAGCGGATCAAGGCGATCGCCCGCATCCAGACCGACACCGGCGCGACGCTCGCGCCGTTCTCGTCGTTCCTGATCCTCCGCGGAATCCAGACGCTCGCGGTCCGCCTGGACCGCCACAGCGCGACGGCGACGGCACTCGCGAGCTGGCTCGAGCGTCAGGAGGGTGTGCAGCGCGTCGCGTATCCGGGACTGCCGAGCCACCCCCAGGCCGCGGTGGCCTCGCGCCAGCTGCACATCGGAGGCGGCATGCTCGCCTTCGAGCTCGCGGGGGCCCGCGGGGCCGGCCCGGCGTTCATCGACGCCCTCCGTGTGCCCGAGCTCACCGCATCGCTCGGCAGCGTCCATACGATCGTGATCCATCCGCCGACGACGAGCCACCGGATGTACAACGACGCGGAGCTCGCGGAAGCGGGCATCGGGCCGGGGCTGCTGCGCGTTTCCGTCGGCCTGGAGGACCTCGACGACCTCGTCGCCGACTTCGGGGCCGCGCTGGAAGCCGTGCGCTCCCGGCTCACGAGCTCGACGACCTCCGCCGCCGCGCCGGCCGCCATCGGCCGCTGATCCCGGCCGGTCCGGGTCGGGAGCGCTGACATCGCCACGCTGACGGCCGAACGGCGCCGCGCCTCGTCCGGATTCCGACCGCTCGAGCGGATCGCCGACCTGTTCTGGCGGCTGTTCACGTCCGTGAACTTCGCCGTCCTCCAGATCCTCGTCCTGGCCCTGCTCGGGGTCGTCGGGATGACGATCCGGCAGCTCCCGTCGTTCGCGTTTCGAACACCGACCGACTACGCGAACGAGCTGAACAAGCTCCATGCGATCTACGACCCGGCCCTCGGATCCGGTGTCGTCGACTGGCTGGATCGGCTGCAGCTGTTCCACGTCTTCGGCTCGCCGTGGTTCCAGGGCGGGCTCGTGCTGCTCGTGATCTCGATCGTCATCTGCACCATCGACCGGACGCCGCGGCTGTGGCGCCAGGCCAATGAGATCCGCGTCGTCCAGCCGGAGGTGTACTTCGACCCGCGCCTGCCGGACCGCGTCCGAATCGCCGGCGCCACGGGCGGTCCGACGGGGACGCCGCTGACGGTCGACGATATTCGTGCCGCGCTGGTCCGCCACCGCTTCAAGGTCCGCGAAGCGGCCACCGATGACGGCCTGCGCTACCTCTACGGTGACCGCAACCGCTGGACGAAGCTCGCGACCCTCATCACCCACCTCGGCCTCGTCCTGTTCGTGCTCGCGGCGGCCGTCACGACGCTCTTCGGGGACGAGCAGGGCCTCGTCGTCGCCGAGGGCGACACGCTGACCGTCCAGCAGATCGGTACGCCCGGATTGCTGCTCGTCCGGAACTTCGGGTTCGACGCGCCCGGCTTCGCGACGGGCAATCCGACCGACTTCACGACCGACCTGGCCGTGTACCGGGACGGGCAGCTCCTGCAGCGCAAGACGATCCGGGTCAACGACCCGTTGACGGTCGCGGGCTATACGTTCCACCAGAACGGCTTCGGTCCGGCGCCGGACCTGGTCATCCGCGACGCGGACGGCCAGCCGCTTTGGTCCGGCCCAGTGCCGTTGACGGATTCGGCCGCCGGCCTGCCGTTCGGGACGCTGTCGGTGCCGGGTCGCGACATCGCGCTCCAGCTCCTGCTCGACCGGACCGCCGAGGGCGTCGGCGTGCTCGTCGTCCTGCCGTACCGCGTCGTCGGTGAGCTGCCCGACGGGACGCCGGACGTCGTGACCGGGGTGCCGCTCGCGATCGCCCGTGGCGAGACCCAGACCGCGCCCGGCCTCGACTTCTTCGTGACGCTCAACGGGTTCGCAGACTTCACGCTGATCATCGCGAAGCACGATCCGGGCCAGGGCCTGATCTGGTCGGCATTTGCGTTCCTCATCACCGGCCTGGCGATCTCGTTCTACCTGCCGCGCCGACGGGTCTGGGCGCGACTCGCGCCGGACGGCGAGCTGGCGCTCGTCGGGCGCTCTGATCGCTATGTCGATCTCGATCGCGAGTTCGGGGCGCTCGTCGACGAGCTCGCCGCGCGGCGCCTGGGAGCGCAGCCTGCGGGGCCGCCGGCAGCCGGGCCGCGACCCGCCGGATGACGACGTTCGCCGAGCTGCGTGCGGTCGTGGCCCCTTCGGGCCGGCCGGTCGGCGACTCGGCGGCGTGGGCGCCCCAGCCGCTCGGCTGGGTTCGGGTCCTGCGAGCCCGCGTGCCGGCGTTCGACGCCCTCGAGCCGGGCGATGTCGCGATCCTGCCCGCCGCAGCCCTCGCCGTCATCGCGCCGAGCGAAGCCGAGCGCGTGGCGATCGCCGACGCGGTCGCGAACGCCCGGGCCGGCGGGGCGCTGCTCCTCGAGAGCGACGCGGCCGAGGAAACCGCCCAGCTGGCCGCGGTGGAAGCGCGGCTTGCGGCCGCGGGCGTGCCGGGCCTACACCTCGCCCGCATCGACGCGACGACCCTCGAGCGGAGCGTCGTCGGCTTCCTCGTCAACGAGCGCGCCGAGCTGGACCGCCAGGCGTCGCTCCTCGAGGGCCGGCTCGAACGGATCGCGCTCGACGGCGGTGGCGTGCCGGCGCTCGTCGCCGAGGTCGCGACGTTCCTCGCCCGTCCGGTGGCGCTCGAGAGCCGGCGCGGGCAGGCAATCGCCGTCCACGCCCCGGCGGACCTGCCGGAGGCTGCCGCGGCCGTCGCCCGCTATCACGGCACAGCACGTTCGGCGGCGCTGCGAGTCAGCCTGCCGTCCCGCGGCGGGGCGATCGGCAGCGTCGCCCTGCTCGGCGATCTGCCGGCCGGCGAGCTGGACCGGGTGGTCCTCGACCGCGCCGCCGGCGTCATCGCCCTGGAGATGGCCCGCGACGAAGCCGTCGGGCGGGCCCGCGAGGGTGGCCGTAGGCCGGAGGCGCTGCCCGGCGCCGGACCGCCGTGGGTCGTCCTCCTGGCCCGCCAGCGAGCGGCCGGCGGCGACGACGACGCGGCGGACGACCGCGGCCGCCGCGAGGCGGTCCGGCGCGAGCTCCGGACGCTCGCACCGTCGAAGCGGATGTCGCTTCGAGGCGATGCGGACTCGCTCGAGATCCGGGCGGTCCTCGCGGTGTCCGGTGCCGGAGACCCGGAAGGGTTGGAGCTCGCCGGCCGGATCGCGACCTTCCTCGACCGTCCGGTGGCCGTCTCGCGTCCGTTCGCGAGCCCCGCCGAGCGGCCGGCGGCCGAGGCGGAGGCCCGCGAGACCCTCCAGGCGGCGGAGCGCCTCACGGCTCCGCCGCTCGTTGCCCGGGCGACCCGGCGGCCGGCGTACCGTCTCCTGGGCGACCTGCACAACCTGCCCGAGGGCGCGGCCCACGCCAGGGCATTGCTTCAGCCGCTGCTCGATAGCCGGCCGGACGTCCGCCGCGAGCATCTCGCAACGCTGCGCGCGCTGCTGGATCGCGGCGGCGTCAGCGAGGCGGCAGACGCTCTCGGTGTGCACCGGAACACCGTGGCGTACCGGGCGCGCCGGATCGAGACGCTGACCGGCTGGCGGCTGTCGGACCCGGAGCTCCGCCTGCCGCTCGCGCTTGCGCTGAGACTTGTGCAAGATGACTAAATCGAGAGCGGAGAGAGGAGGGCAGCGGGCGGCGACCGCCTGCTAGACTCCCGTCAGTCGAGGCACCAGCCCGTGATTCTGGTGCGCAGCGCACAAGACGGGAGGCGAAATCGGTGGTCGCGCCGTACGAAGCCGTGGAAGGCATCGAGACGATCGAGGGAGCGAAGGAGAGCGGGATCCGCTTCGTCCAGCTCCAGTTCACCGACATCCTTGGCATCGTCAAGGCGGTCACGATCCCGATCCACCAGCTCGAGGGCTCGGTGAAGCACGGGACGTGGTTCGACGGCTCGTCGGTCGAGGGCTTCACCCGGATCGCCGAGAGCGACCAGTACCTCGTCCCCGACATGTCGACGTTCGCTGAGATCCCGTGGCAGAAGGGCAGCGGACCGCGCGGCACCGCCCGCGTGATCTGCGACGTGTTCACGCCGCGCGGAGAGCCGTTCGCCGGCGACCCGCGGCACGTCCTCCGCCGTCAGGTCGAGCGGGCGAAGAAGCTCGGTTACGTCGTCAACACCGGACCGGAGCTCGAGTTCTTCCTCTTCCGTCGCGACGAGGACGGCGACATCGCGCCGCTGCCGCACGACGGCGCCGGCTATTTCGACTTCTCGACCGACCTCGCGCAGGAAGTCCGCCAGGACATGGTCGACGCCCTCGAGGCGTTCGGCATCCGCGTCGAGGCCGCCCATCACGAGGTCGCGGCCGGCCAGCACGAGATCGACTTCGAGTACAGCGACGCAATGCGGACCGCCGACAACGCGATCACGTTCAAGTTCGCGCTCAAGGCGATCGCCCAACAGCACGGCCTCTACGCGACGTTCATGCCGAAGCCGATCCACGGCATCAACGGCTCGGGCATGCACACCCACCAGAGCCTGTTCTCGATCGCCGACAACCGGAACGCCTTCGCGGACGCCGAGGCGTCGTACGGCCTCTCGGCCGTCGCGAAGTCGTACATGGCCGGCATCCTGACCCACGCGCGCGGCATGATCGCCGTGCTCGCGCCGCTCGTGAACTCGTACAAGCGGCTCGTCCCCGGTTACGAGGCGCCGACGTACCTGACCTGGGGCCGCACGAACCGTTCGGCGCTCATTCGCGTGCCGATGGTCTCGCCCGGCAAGTCGATCGAAGGTACTCGCGTCGAGGTCCGTTGCCCTGACCCGTCCTCGAACACGTACCTCGCGTTCGCGGCGATGATCGCGGCCGGTCTCGACGGCGTCGAGAAGGGCATGACCCTCGGCGAGCCCGTCGAGGAATCGCTCTTCGAGATGGACGCCGCGACGATCGCGGCGAAGTCGATCCGCGAGCTGCCGGGCACGCTCGGCGACGCGCTCGCGGAGCTCGAGGCGGACGAGGTCATCCGCGACGCCCTCGGCGAGCACGTGTACAGCCACTTCGTGGAAGCCAAGCGCGAGGAGTGGGACGAGTACCGGACGCAGGTGTCCGGCTGGGAGCTCGACCGCTACCTCGAGATGTTCTAGGCACCCAATACCGGACGCCACCACGGCATTCCCGCCGCCGGGGATCTGTCGGATCGGGGGATTCGGGTCGGCGAGGCACCTCCAACCTCGCTGACCTCCCCGGCGAGGCTCGTTACCCGGCCCGACGCTCCAGCGTGAGCGTTCGCGAGCCTTCGATCGCGCCTTCGAGGAGGACCTGGAGCCCGGGCTCGCCAGCCGCCGCTGCGTGTGCGGCTGCGGCTTCCGGCCGGCTGAGATTGGCCAGGCGAACGCGGACCGCCATCCCGGACAGGACGAGCTCGATGGCGACGTCGACTTCCGCGATGTCCCGCTCGAGCGGGTCGAACTCCGCGGAAGCACGCGGGAACTGGATGGGTGCGCGGTCCATGGATCCAACCTAGGCCCGCCCACCAAGAAGGGCGGGATTGCGAGCACCGGATTCCGCTCAACGCTCGCTCAAGCCGCGGTTCGTTGCCGCGTCGCGGTTCTCGGCTCGGTCAGGCGTCCTCGGCGACGCGGTAGCCGACGCCCGGCTCCGCGATGATCAGGCTGCGAGCCTGGCCGGTCGGGTCAGCCTCGCCGAGCTTGCGGCGCAGCCGGCTGACATAGACGTGGAGGTAGTGCGAGGCATCGCCGTACGCGCTGCCCCAGACCGCGCGCAGCAGGCGGCCCTTCGTGAACAGCCGGCCGGGCTGGCTCACGAGCACCTTCAGCAGCTCGTACTCGCGCGGCGTGAGGTCGAGGACGACGTCGCCGACCGTGGCCTGGTGGCGCGCGACATCGACGGTCACCGTGCCGACGCGCAGGACGCCCTCTTGATCGGCCGCCGGTCCGCCAGCCCGCCTCAGGAGGGCGCCGACTCGGGCGCGGAGCTCGGCCATGCCAACGGGCTTCGTGACGTAGTCGTCCGCGCCGGCGTCCAGGGCTGCAACCTTGTCGCGTTCCTCGCCGCGAGCGGACATCACGAGGATCGGCGTCGTCGCATCGTGACGCACGTGGCGGATGACCACGTCGCCGTCGCGATCGGGCAGGCCGAGGTCGAGGACGATGACGTCCGGCCGCCGCGAGTCCCAGGTTCGCAGGGCGCCGGCAGCGTCGCCGACCTCCGTCACGGTGTGGCCGTGGGCTCGAAGGTTTGCGGCGACCAGCTCCCGTGTCTGGTCGTCATCCTCGACGAGGAGGAGCCGCGCGCCGGTCACGACGCCTCGCCTGGTGCCGGTGGCGCGGCCGGGAGCACGATCCGCACGGCAAGGCCACCGAGGCGGCTGCGGTCCGCCTCGACCCGCCCGCCCATCGCCTCGGCGAAGCCGCGGACGAGGCTCAGCCCGATGCCCAGACCCGGCCGCGTCCGCGCGGCCCTGCCGGGGACCCGGTAGAACTTCTCGAACATCCGCGCCCGAACGTCATCGCTGACGCCCGGTCCGCCATCCTCGACGTCGAGCTCAACTGAGTCGTCGTCCCGGCGCCGGGCGGAGATCGACATCGCCGCCGGCGCAGGGGCGTGGCGGGCGACGTTTTCGAAGAGGTTCGAAAGGATCGAATCGAGGAATCGCCCGTCGGCCTCGACCGGCGGGAGGTTCGCCGGCAGGTCGACGTCGATCGGCCGATCTCCGAGGCGTTCGCGCCACCGTTCGAGGACCGATTCGGCAACGTCGCCGAGCTCGAAGACCTCGCGCTCCGGGCGCAGCGCCCCGGCTTCGATCCGGCTGAGGTCGAGGACGCTGCGGACCGTCCGGTCCAGTCGCTCCGCCTCGGCGTCGATCGCGGCAGCGGCGGCCCGTCGCGCCTCGTCGGTCAGCGGTTGATCGGGGTCGGCGAGGCTGCCGGCGGCGGCGCGGATGCTCGCGAGCGGCGTGCGCAGGTCGTGCGTCACGGAGTCGAGGAGCGCCGAGCGGAGAGCGTCGCTGCGGCGGGCGACCTCGGCCTCGGTCGCCTCGGTCAGCAGCTGGTCGCGGCGCAGGCCGAGGCCGACCTGGTCAGCGGCGAGCGCGAGCAGCCGCGTGACGTCGCGATCCGGCGGTGCCGAGGCCCGGCGGCGGATCGCGAGGAGCCAGCCCAGCAGGTCGCCGTCGGCCTCGATGCGGACACGCAGGAGGTCGACGTCGTGACCCATCGCACCATCACGGATCCCGGCTCGATGCGCACCCGGCTCGTGTGCCCGAACCCAGGTCGCAGGCTCGTCGCCGGGCGTCCGGTTGAGGCTGAGAACGATCGGGGCGCTCGGGACGGCGGTGCCCGTCGGTGCGGTGTCCGCCAGCACGCGCGGGGCCCTGGCCTCGCCGACGGCGATCGTCACCCGCTCGAGCGCGCCTTCGATCGCGAGCCGGTTGACAACGTCCGTGGCCGCTCCGGCCGTGCTGGGCGCGACTGCCAGCTGCCGGCTCACGGAGAAGAGGGCGCTCGCGACCGCCGCGCGCCGGGTCGCAACTCGGCCGCGTTCGGCGCTTGCCGCAGCAAGTCGGCCGACCACGACCGCCACGACGAGGAACAGCACGAGGTCCAGCCACTCCTGGGAGTCGTCGACGCGCAGCGAGAAGCGCGGCGCGGTGAAGAGGAAGTCGTAGACGAGGAACGCAGCTGCTGCCGTGACGAGCGCCGGCCCGGTCCCCGCCACTGCGCCAACGACCACGACGACGACGAGGTAGATCGGGGATGGGTCGCGGATCGCCAGCGGCGGCCCCTGAAGCACGGCCACGAGCGCGCTGCCGATGACGAGCCCGGCCAGGGCCACGATGGCCGACCGAGCCGCGGAAGGTCGATCGACGTCCGCGAGGCGGCGCCGAACATCAGGCAGCATCGGTCGGCCGATGCTATCACCGGCCCTCGAACCGGCCGCGAACCTGACGCGCGCCGCAAGGCCGCTGCAATGCGCGGCGCTGGACCGCTGGCGCGGCCGAAACCTCGAACCGCCTATGTTGTTCGTGCGTCGTTCGGAGGTAAAAACTTCGGACGGCGCGTTTCCATGTCTGGCGCCTGCTTCCGGCGCCTGTTTCCGGCGCCGGGACCGAGCCGCCAAGCGGGCCCTCTCCGGCTATCCTCCGGCGGTTGGACCACTCGACGCAGCCAAAGCCCGAACCCGCCGAGGCGATCCGCCCGAACCTCACGCTGTGGCTGCTCTCGGCCGCCCACGCGGTGAACCACGCCCAGGCCGTGATCATGCCGATGGTCTTCCTGGCGATCATCGACGAGTTCCACGTGGACATCGCGGCGGTCGGGTTCGTGGCGGCGGCCGCGTCGGTCAGCTCGGGGCTCGTTCAGGCCAGCTTCGCGTACATCACGCGCCGCGTTTCCCGGCGCTCGCTGATGACCGCCGGCGGATTGCTGTTCGGCGCAGGGTTTGCGGCCCAGGGCGCGGCTCCGACGTTCGGGACGTTCGCGTTGACGAACGTCATCTCGCGGATCGGCGGAGCGCCGCAGCACCCCGTCGGCAACGGCCTGCTCGCCGAGCAGTTCCCACCCGAGCGGCGCGGGTTCGCGATCAGCGCCCACATCTCGGGCGGAAACGTCGGCACGGTGATCGTGGCGCTCGCGGGCCCGGCGCTGCTCGCCGCCTTCGGCTGGCGCGGGACGTCGGTGATCTTCGGCATCCCGGCTGCGCTGATCGCCCTGGCGATCTGGCGGCTGGTTCGCGAGACCGGGGCGGACCAGCGCGCGGCGATCGCCGCGGGGTCCGTCCGCGAGGCGGTCCGCTCGATCCTCCGCCAGCCGACGATCCTGCGCATCTATCTCGCCTCGGTGCTCGGCGGTGGCGGCCGCGGTCTCGGCGTCGCGAATCTGTTCTCGCTCCTGTACCTGACGAAGGTCCTCGAGCTGCCATCGTCGACGACGGACCTGATGTACGGCGGGCTCATCGTGCTTTCGGTGCCGATGCCGCTCGTCGCCGGCTGGCTGTCGGACCGGCTGGGCCGCCGGCCAACGATCATCGGCGCCTACATCGGCGGTGCGCTCGGATTCATCGTCTTCATCTCGATCGGTTCGGGCCTGTTCGGCCTGTGGCTCGGCCTGGCGATCATGGGCCTGTTCTCGTTCGCCGAGAGCCCGCAGCTCCAGGCCCTCCTCGCGGACGTTGCGCCTGTCGGCATCCGCGACACCGCGTTCTCGCTCTACTTCACGATGGCCTTCGGCGTCGGCTCGCTGTGGGTCGCGGTCTACAGCGCGATCATCGACCGCGCCGGTCCAGCGACCGGCCTGCCAATCGTCTTCTGGCTCATGGCGATCACGTTCATCCTCGCGGCTGTCGTCATGTGGCCGGTCCACGATCCGGAACGACCGACCGAGGCCTCACCGCCGCCATTCGAGCCCGCCGACCCGGCCTGAGGGCCCGCGAGGACGCGCCTGCTATCATCCCCGAGCCCTGTCAAACGGGCGCCCTCGGTCGGGGCGTGGCGCAGCTTGGTAGCGCGTGTCGTTCGGGACGACAAGGTCGGAGGTTCAAATCCTCTCGCCCCGACCAATTCTTCCGCCTTGAGCCAAGGCGACGCGGAATCTCCGCGCGGGATCTAGCGCTGCAGCCTCAGGAACGGCGGAGGCTCGATCGGCGGCACGGCGATGCCCATCTGCTCGGCCAGGTAGCGGCCATCGAGCGATGGCCCGCGCAGCGTCGAGGAGGCCTGGCTGTGCTGCCACAGCAGACCGATGAACGACAGCCCGGGCACGTCGCTGATGCCGCGATGCTGTCGGGGAAAGCCCATCTCATCGACGATCGGCGGCTCGATGAACCCGAAGTCCATCCCGTAGCCGCTCGTCCAGACGACGGTCGAGACTCCGGCCTTCGCGACGTCGAGCTCGTCGAGCGCGGTCGGCTCGAACGTGTACCGCGTCCGGTCGTCGGGTGGGGCGTCGATGCCGGCCGCGGTGATGATTCCGTCGAACAGCGGCTTCCAGCGGATGTCGAAGTACGCGTCCGCGTCGGCGAGCTTGCGGGAGAGGTCGTCGCGAAGGAGGAGCCGCGTTCCATCGACCCGTTCGATTCGGCCGAGGAGCGTGATCCCGTCCGCGGCCAGCTTGCGAAGGTTGACGTCGTGGCCGCCCTGATGGCCCGAGAGCTGCGGGTTCGCCACGAGGCGCGCCCGCAGATCGGTCATCTCCGCGACCTTTGGCAACGGGAAGCCGGCGGTGTCGCCGTGCAGCGCGACCATGCCGAGCCAGCGGAAGAAGTCGCTGCCCCGATAGCGGCGCGGCGCATAGCCCGCTGAGCCGACCGAGAGGTAGACCTCGCGGCCAGCGTCGTGCAGCTCCTCGGCGATCTGAACGCCGGTCTGACCGCTGCCGACCACGACGACAGCGCCCGCCGGCAGGTCCACCTCGCGGCGGTAGGCGTGCGCGTGGAGGTGGGTCACCGACGCGGGCAGCTCAGCCGCGATCGGCGGGATCTTCGGCGTGTGGAAGCTGCCGATCGCGACGATGACGTTCCGGGCCTGGACCTCGCCCTGGTTGGTCTCGACGAGAAGGCCCTCTCCGCTCGGGGAGATCCGCTGGACGTCGGTGTCGATGTGGACCGGCGCGGCCGTGCGCTCCGCGTAGCCGGCAACCCGACCGGCGACCTCGTCGCGCGTCATGAACGCATCGGGATCGCCGTCCGTGTACGGGTCGCCCGGAAACGACGTCGTCCAGTTCGGGGACACGAGCCGGAAGCCGTCCCAGCGATCGATCCAGCTGCCGCTGACCCGTGGCCGCCGCTCGAGCACAACGTGCTCTCGATCGCCCTGGCGCAGGTACCAGCTCGTCGTCAGGCCGGCGTGTCCAGCCCCGACGATGACGCTCTCGACGCGATGCGGGAGCGTCACGGGCCGGGCGGCCGCCGGAGGCCGGCGATGATGATGTCGAGCATCTGACGGGTCTCCTTCGCGGACGGACCCTCGCCGGTGGCTAGGAGATGGTTGAAATGCGCCCCGACGACGAGGTCGATGATGATCTCAGGGTCGACGTCGGTCCGGAAGCCGGAGCCGGCGGCGAGTGCCCTGTATTCCTCGCCGATGAGCCGCCGGTTCGGCGCGAGCGCGTCGTAATTCGTCGGGCCGTCCTTCGACAGCAGTGCCCGCACGACCTCCGGGAGGATCGCCTGGAACTCGCGGCGCGAGAACACCGAACGAGCGCGTTCGCCACCGCGTCGGATATCGGTCTCGAGATCGCCCGACAGCGGGAACGGGGTGCCACCGATCGCGACGCGCAGCGCGGCCTGGATGAGGTCGTCGCGGCTGGGCCAGCGGAGATAGACGGTTGCGCGGGCGACGCCAGCGCGCTCGGCAACGGCGCCCATCGTCGTCCCGGCGAGGCCGGACTCGACGAGCAGCTCGATCGCCGCGCGCAGGACGGCCTCGTCGACCGCCGCATCACGCGGCCGGCCGAGCGGCTTCCCGGTTGCCTCCGTGGCCATGGCCTCAACGTACCACATTTCTATACTAGACAGCCAGTATAGAAAGTGCCTATACTGCGCCAGGCCGGTCGGGATCTGGCTCCCCCCACTGATCTCGACCGGTCAACTCATACCACCGCTCTGCGAGATCAACGCCACATGGCCAGCGCAAGCACCCCTTCCGTCGGAGCCGCCCGCTCTGCCCGCTCCGAACCCACCGGCCGAGCCGCTCGCGCGGCCGATGTCAGCCGGTCGGGCCGCCGCGTGGGCCGCACCGGTGAGAGCCCCTGGCTCGAACCGGCGTTCGTCGCGGCGTTGAACGCGATTCCGGACCCCCTGGACATCGCGACCGCGGTTCGCGATGCGGGTGGGTCGATCGTCGACTTCCGGATGGAGTTCGCGAACTCAGCGGCGCTCGACTCGGCGGGTCGCGATCGGAGCGCCCTGGTTGGTCGCCGCGCGAGCGAGCTCTGGCCGCAGCTGTTCGAGCCAGGCGTCTTCGAGATCTTCGCCGGGGTTGTCGAGACCGGCGCGCCGTTCCATTGGGTGGCCAGCCGGATCCCTGCGCGCTCCGAGGAGGACCAGCGAACCTTCGATCTGAGCGCGGCGAAGCTCGGCGACGGCCTCATCTGCATCTGGCGCGACGTCTCGTCGCGCGAACGGGCCCTCACCGAGATGACGCGGGCGTCGGAGCTCGTTCGCGCGATCATCGACACGTCGCCGTTCGCCACGATGGCTTTCGACACGGACCATCGGATCCTGTTCTGGAATAGCGGGGCGGAGCGAATGTTCGGCTGGCGCGCGGACGAAGTCGTCGGCGGTCCGTTCCCGCCGGATGCGATCCCGCCCACCGAACGGAAGTCGCGCGAGGCGCGGATCCGGCGGGTCATGGCCGGCGGCGAGCCGCTCCACGGCGCGCGAGTCAGGCGCCTGACGCGCGACGGCCGCGAGCTGACGCTCGAGATCTACGGAGCAGCGCTGCGTGACCGCGACGGCAGGGCCGTCGGATACGCGGGCCAGATGATCGACGTCACGGCGCTCCAGGAGCTGGAGGCGGAACGGCGCCGGGTCCGCGAGCTCCGCTCATCGATTCTGCGGACGCTCGAGCGATCGGCGTTCCAGGTCGTGTTCCAGCCGATCGTCGAGCTGGGCAGCGGCGAGGTGGTCGGCCACGAGGCGCTCACCCGGTTCGACTCAGGCCAGGATCCCGCGAGCTGCTTCGCGGATGCCTGGACCGTCGACCTCGGCCGCAAGCTCGAGCTCGCGACGATCGCCGCCGCGATCCGGGACGCCCATCTGCTGCCGCCCGGCCGCTGGCTCGATCTCAACCTCTCGCCGCGACTGCTGGACGACGTCGAGCCCCTCCGGCGCCTGCTCTGGACGGCGGACCGCCCGATCGTCGTCGAGATCACGGAGCACGAGCCCGTCGGCGACTACGTTGCGCTCCAGAACGCGATCCGCTCGCTCGGCCACGACGTCCGGCTCGCGGTCGACGATGCCGGCGCGGGCGTTGCGAACTTCGGCCACATCATCGAGCTCGGACCGGACTTCGTGAAGCTGGACGAAGGCCTCGTCCGCCGGGTCAACTCGAACCTCGGCCGGCAGGCACTCGTCGTGGGGATGCGGCACTTCGCGCGAACGGCCGGGTGTCGGCTGGTCGCTGAGGGTGTCGAGACGGCCGAGGAGGCCCGAACCCTGACCGAGCTCGGCGTCGAGTTCGGGCAGGGCTATTTCTTCGGCATTCCGGAGCCGGCGCCTGCTCGAGCGTGAACCCTCGCTAGGTCGGGCCCGCCTCAGCCTCGACGAGCCACCAGTCGTGGAGCGTGCCGTCGACGAAGTGACGCGACAGCGCGGCCTGGATTGCCGCGAACGCTTCGTCGGAATGGGCGCCTTCGAAGGCGGCGTAATGGGCGTCGATGCTTTCGAAGTCGGCGGTCGTGAAGACTTCCTGGACCGCCCCGAACTGCGACTCCCAGACGCGGTAGGCGGGCAGCCCGAGGCGCTGCGCTTCGACGTTCCAGGCGGCCATGTCCTGCATGAAGTCGCCGTAATGGCCGAGCTTGATGACGTGCCGGATCATGTGTCGCATCGGCGTCCTCCCAGGGGTCCTCAGCCGATCATCTGGCGCAGCGCGAACATGACGTTCGCCGGCCGTTCCGCGAGGCGCCGCATGTACCACGGGTACCAGTGCTCGCCGTACGCGATGAGGTCACGGACGAGGTAGCCCTCGGCCGCGAGGCGGCGCTGCTGGTCGGCGCGGATGCCGTAGAGCATCTGGACCTCGAACGTCGTCTTCGGCAGTCCCATCGCCGCGGCGTGGGCGGCGATCTGCTCGATCAGCCGGACATCGTGGGTTCCCAGGCCGATCCGGATCGGCTTTCCGGAGCGCTGCGCCTCGAGCATCGCGACGGATAGCGCCACGAAGTTCGAATCGACGTCGCCCTTGCGCTGGTACGCGATCGACGCAGGCTCCGCGTAGGCGCCCTTGACGAGTCGGATCTCGGGCGCGAGCGGGAGGAGGCGCTGGATGTCCGCCGCCGTGCGGCGGAGGTAAGCCTGGAGGCACAGGCCGGCGTTCGGGTGGGCAGCCTTCAGGCGCTCGTAGAACGCGACCGTCGTCTCGACGTACGCGCTGCCCTCCATGTCGAGCCACAGCGTCCGTCCGCCCTCGGCGGACTTCGCGGCCAGGCGCTTCGCCCGCTCGAGCGTCGCGTCGACGTCGAGGTCAAGCCCGATCTGCGTGAGCTTGACGCTGACCTCGCCGTCGAGCTTGCGGGCGGCGATGTCGTCGAGCAGGCCGAGGTAATGGGCCTCGACCTCGTCCGCCTCTTCGGCCCGCGTGATGTTCTCGCCAAGGCGCGTGAACAGCGTGCTGATGCCCTGGACCTGGAACTGCTGGCCGGCGGTCAGCGCGGATGCCGCGTCCTCGCCCGGCATGAACCGGCGGACCGCTCGTCGCGAGAACCAGAGCTTCGGAATCCGCTCGCGCAGCCAGCGGTTCCCGGCCATCCAGAGGAGGATCCGACGCACCTTCGAAGCCTAGCCGCGTTGCGCATGGCGCGGTGCCGGTTTGCGCGTCCTGCGACGGTCGGCTAGGGTTCGCGCACAACTGAAGAGCCTTATCGAGAGTGGTGGAGGGACCGGCCCTTTGAAGCCACGACAACCTACCGCGGCGACGCCGGCAAGGTGCCAATTCCGGGCAGGGAACCACCTGCGAGATGAGGGATCCACCGAACCCTTCCTCTGCAGGAAGGGTTTTCGATTTTCCCGGCCACTTCGATGGGCTCCGCAACCAGAGGAGCCAGTCATGACCACGACGCACGCCACGACCGCCGCCCCGACGTCGAACGCGGGCGCGATGTCGATGGTCGGCGTCGGGCCGGGCGACGCGGCCTCCCGACCGCGGATCCTTGGTCTCCGCTGTCGTGCCTGCGGGCATCGCGAGCCGACGGGTCCGTCGTTCGTCTGCGTGGAGTGCTTCGGGCCGCTCGAGGTGGACTACGACCGCGAGGCGATCCGGGCCCAGGTCTCGCGCGCGGCGATCGAGGCGCGGCCGGCCGGGATCTGGCGCTACCTCGAGCTCCTGCCGGTTGAGGCGGCTCCCGCGCGCTCGCTGGCCGTCGGCAGCACCCCGCTCGTGGACGGCGCGCGCCTCGGCGCAGAGCTCGGCATCGGCAAGCTGTGGCTCAAGGACGACACGCGGAACCCGAGCCTCTCGTTCAAGGATCGGGTCGTCGCGCTCGGCGCGGCCCGCGCGGTCCAGTTCGGGTTCGACACGCTCGCCTGCGCGTCCACCGGCAACCTTGCGGGCGCCACGGCGGCGGCGGCGGCCGCGCTCGGGCTTCGGGCGTTCGTCTTCGTCCCTGCCGATCTCGAGCCCTCGAAGGTCGACCACGCGCTCGCCTACGGCGCGACCGTCGTCCGGGTCGCGGGCACGTACGACGAGATCAACCGGCTCAGCCTCGAGATTGCCGACGAGGAAGGCTGGGCGTTCGTCAACGTCAACCTCCGGCCGTACTACTCCGAGGGTTCGAAGACGCTCGCGTTCGAGATCGCCGAGGGCCTTGGCTGGCGGCTGCCCGACGTCATCGTCGGCCCGATCGCGTCGGGTTCGCTGTTCACGAAGGTCGCCCGCGGCTTCGACGACCTCGTGGCCGCGGGACTCGTTGAAGCGCGGCCGGTGCGGTTCGTCGGTGCCCAGCCCGCGGGCTGCTCGCCGGTGGCCACCGCGTTCGAACGGGGCTCGGACGAGATCGAGCCGGTGCGCGTCCCGAACACGATCGTTCGATCGCTCGCGATCGGGGCGCCGGCCGACGGGCGCTACGCGCTCGAGCTGGCGCGAGGCACGGGCGGTTCGATCGAAGCCGTCCACGACGAGGCGACGGCCGCGGCGATCCGACAGCTCGCGGCGACCGAGGGGATCTTCGCGGAGACCGCTGCCGGGGTCACGGTCGCGGCGCTGGACCAGGCGCGCCGGCGCGGCGTGATCGGGCCGGACGAGGAGGTCGTCGCGTTGATCACCGGCAACGGCTTGAAGACGCCGGACGCCCGCCGCCTGGGAGCGGTTGACGGGGTTGGTGCTAACGTGCCGCCCGTGATCGACCCGACCTACCGCGCGTTCGAGACCTGGCACCGGGGAGCGGCGGCATGACCGCCCACCGGGTGTCGCCGATCGTTTGCGAGTCGGGCCTGGGCCGCTGCTCCTGTCCAACGCGGGCCTGACGGTCCGCCGCGACAGCCTCGCCGGCTAGCACCGGCGATCCAGCCGCCCTTCCGGCGTTCCCGCCGGCAACGGGCGGTGCAGCCCGATCACTCCAGGAGCAGCCCCGATGTCCCATACCCTGCCCGTCCGTCTCATCGACCCCAGAGCCCAACGCCTCGGCGCCGGCCTCTCGGCCATCACGCTGGGGATCGCATTCGCGTTGAACCTGCCGGTCCTCGCCGGCCTCGTCGGCCTCGCGCTCGCCGTGAGCGCGCTCTTCGGCAGCCAGTATTTCGTCTTCAGCCGGGCCTGGCCGCGGATCCGAAGAACCCTGCGCCTCGCGCCGCCCCGCGACCTGGAGCCGGAGCTCGGCCCGCGGTTCGCCCAGGCGATGGGCGCGGTCGTGATCGCGTTCGGTGTCGGGCTCCTCGCGGCCGGGGCGAGCCTCGCCGGCTGGGTCCTCGTCGGCGCCGTCGTGGCGCTGCAGACGCTGCTCGCCGCGACCGGATACTGCCTTGGTTGCAAGCTCTACGGCCTGCACTGGCTGCTGCCGGACCTGTTCGACCGCTTCATCCTGCGGCGGCCGGGAGACGCGCCGGCGCCATAGGTTCGATACTGGCGTCGTGAGCCAGGCCGACGCGGGCGGCGCGACGCGAACCGAGACGGACTCGATGGGCGCCCTCGAGGTGCCCGCCGACCACTACTGGGGCGCCCAGACCGAACGTTCGCTGCACCACTTCGCGATCAGCGCGGACACGATGCCCCGCGGGATCATCTGGGCGTTCGGCGTCCTGAAGCGGGCGGCCGCGGAGGTCAACGCGGACCTTGGATTGCTCCCGGCGGACAAGCGCGAGCTGATCGTGTCCGTCGCCCAGGAGATCGTTGACGACAAGCTCGCGGCCGAATTCCCGCTGCGCGTCTGGCAGACCGGCTCCGGCACGCAATCGAACATGAACGTCAACGAGGTCATCGCCGGTCGCGCGAATGAGCTCGCAGCCGGCACGCGCGGTGGCAAGAAGCCGATCCACCCGAACGACGACGTCAACCGCAGCCAGTCGTCGAACGACACGTTCCCGACCGCGCTCCACATGGCCGTCGCGATGGCGCTGTTGCACGGGCTGATTCCGTCCGTCCGGGCGCTGCGCGATGCGCTCGACGCCAAGCGGGCGGCCTTCGACGGGATCGTCAAGATCGGCCGGACGCACCTCCAGGATGCCGTTCCGCTGACCCTCGGCCAGGAGTTCAGCGGCTATGTCGCGCAGCTGGACGGCGGAATCGCCCGGATCGAGGCGACGCTGCCCGGGGTCTTTGAGCTGGCGCTCGGCGGCACGGCGGTGGGGACCGGCATCAACTCGCACCCGGAGTTCGCGGAACGAGTCGCGCGGCGGATCGCGGAGATCACCGGAATCCCGTTCGTCTCGGCTCCGAACAAGTTCGCGGCGCTGGCGGGCCAGGAGGCCACGGTCTTCGTCTCGGGCGCGCTCGCGACGCTGGCGACCAGCCTGATGAAGATCGCGAACGACCTGCGCTGGCTGGCGTCGGGTCCGCGGGCCGGTCTCGGCGAGCTGCGCCTTCCGGAGAACGAGCCGGGCTCCTCGATCATGCCCGGCAAGGTCAACCCGACCCAGTCCGAGATGCTGACGATGGTCTGCGTCCAGGTCTTCGGCTATGACACCGCGATCAAGCTGGCCGGCTCGCAGGGCAACTTCGAGCTCAACGTCTTCAAGCCGGTCATCGCGCTCGATCTCCTCCACGCGATCGAGCTCCTGACCGACGGCTGCCGCTCGTTCCGAGAGCACGCCGTGGAAGGTCTTGAGGCGGACGAGGAGCGGATCGCCGGCTACCTCGCCTCATCGCTGATGCTCGTGACCGCGCTGACGCCGAAGATCGGCTACGACAAGGCCGCCGAGATCGCGAAAAAGGCGCATCACGACGGCACGACGCTGCGCGAGGCGGCGATGGCGCTCGGCCACCTCTCCGCTGCGGAGTTCGATGCGGCCATGGACCCCGTCGCGATGACGCGCCCGTCCGCGGAGTGAGGCGGGCTCACCGTCCCGCGGCCGCGCCGAATCCGTCAGACTCCGTCGAATTCTCATCAGGCGGCAGGTATGCACGCAAATGCCGACGCAGATCGCGGGGAGTTCGCTGGCGGGGGGACGCTCGTGCACGAATCGGTCGCCTCGCGGTCCAGGACGCGGGCCGCCGGGCCGCCGGCGTTGCGTAACGGTCGCCAGGTGGCAATCCGACAGAGATGACGAGCCCAACGACCGCCAACCGCTCGGTACCTGGCGCGTCGGTC
>DASRJS010000009.1:0-88263 GCA_035649355.1 Candidatus Polarisedimenticolia bacterium | reverse complement strand
AAGAGCTGGTCGACAGCGGGAACAGCAACGGCTTCCCGAACCCGAGATCCTCGGCGCGCGCGTCGAGCGCCTCGCCGCCGGTCTTCAGCGCCGTCAAGGCGAAGTAGACGTTGCACGACACCTCGACCGCCTCGGGGAAGGTCAAGGCCCGCGAGCCGGTCTGCGTGTGGTGACCGTCGTGGATCGTGTAGCCGGAGATCGTCAGGCCCTTCGTCTCGGCAGCGGGCTGCTCCGCGTAGGACGTGTCCGGGTTGATCGCACCCGACTCGAGGGCCGCGATCGCGGTCACGATCTTGAACACGGAGCCCGGCACGTACAGGCCCTGCGTCGCCCGCGGCAGGAGGGGCTGGGATGGGTCGTTCTGGAGCGCCTCGAACGTCGCCTTTGACGTCGCCGGGTTCGAGATGGCCGTCGCGTCGTAGATCGGCGTCGAGGCGAGCGCGATGATGGCCCCGGTCTGCGGGTTGAGCATGACCACGGCGCCCGTGTCGGCGCCGAGGAGCTTGACGGCCCGCTCCTGGATCGCCAGGGACAGCGTCGTCTGGACGGTCTGCGGGTCCGACGGCAGACCCTGGAACTTGCGCAGGAGGCCGCGCAGCGGATCGGCCGGGACGACGCCGCTGATCTGGGCGTCGTACGCGCGCTCGAGGCCGGCCGAGCCGTACAGCCGCGACGCATAGCCGATGACACCCGAGACCGAACGCGACGCATAGACCCGGTACGGCTCGCCGTTGGCGTCGCGTTTGCTGGTCGCGAGCGTCCCGCCGTCGCGGTCGAGGATCACGCCACGGACGACCTGGCGCGAGGCTGCGATGACCGCGATGTCGTCCGGGGACGCGGCCAGATCCTGCGAGCGGAGGACCTGCCAGTAGCCCGCGCCGGCCGCGATCGCACCGAACGCCAGCGACAGCGCGACCCCGAGCCCGGTCAGCGTTCGTCCGATCGAGCGGCCCGGCCGTCGCCGGGCGGCGGCCGTCACGAGGTATTCCGGCGCGGCGCCGGCGGTGCGCCAACGCCGCGATCGGACAGCGCCAGGAGGACCCCGACGATCAGGCCGTTCGCCAGGAGCGACGAGCCGCCGTACGAGATGAACGGCAGCGTGATGCCGGTCAACGGGATGAGCTTCAGGTTGCCCGCGGCGATGATGAACGCCTGGACGCCGACGACGAGCGACAGGCCGGCGGCGAGGATCGCCCGATACTCGTCCGGCGCCGAGGCAGCGATCCGGAGCCCGCGCTCGATGAGGACGAGGTAGAGGCCGAGGACCGCGAGGACGCCGATCAGCCCCAGCTCCTCGCCGAGCGCCGCGAACGGAAAGTCGGTATGGATCTCGGGGATGCCGCCGGGCAGGCTCGTGCCGATCGTCGGCAGACCGCCTCCGAGGCCGGACCCGAGGATGCCGCCACGCGCGAACGCGTGGAGCGCCTGCACGACCTGGTAGCCCGCCTCCTGGGCACGCGAGAACGGATCGAGCCAGATGTCGACGCGCGTTCGGACGTGCCCGAACGCGGCGTAGAGCAGCCCGCCGCCAGCGATGAACGCGGCGATCCCGAGGACGACGTAGCCCCACCGCGCGGTGGCCACGTAGAGGAGCAGCAGGAACACGGCGAAGAGCAGGAGCGCCGCGCCGAGATCGCGCTGGACGATGACGACGCCGAGCGCGATCGCCCACATCGCGACCATCGGCACGAGATACGGGACGGGCGGCAGCCGGAACGGCCCCACCCGGGTCGACTGCTCAACGAGGAGCGGCCGATTCTCCGACAGGTAGCCGGCGAGGAAGACCACCAGGATGACCTTGAGGAGCTCGGTCGGCTGGCCGCTGAATGGGCCGATCTGGAGCGTGAGGCGCTGGCCGTTGACCTCGCGCCCGAGGACGAACGTCAGGAGCAGCAGGCCGACGCCGACCGCCGCCCACGTGTACTTGTAGCGCCGCAGCCAGGCGTCGCCGCGGATCGCCACGCCTGCCGCCGTCATCGCGGCGAGGCCGAGAACGAGCCACACGAGCTGCGTCTGCGCGAGGCCGCCAAGCCTGCCCGCGAGGTCCTGCGGCAGCCGTTCCATCAGCAGCAGGCTCAGGCCGCCGAGCAGGCCGATCGTCGGCAGCAGGATCTGGTCGGTGCGACGGCCGACGACGACGAGCGCGAGGTGAGCGCCGAGCAGCGCGAGCAGGTAGATGGCGAGGAGCTCCGGCCGCGACGCAGCGATCAGCCCGTCGAGCGATGGCGGTGGCTGGCCCGCCGCCAGCGTCGCCGCCTGGACGTTGAGCGTGGTCCCGAGCGTGAGGCTGCCGACCCAGAGCGTCAGCCCGACGAGGCCGAGCAGGCTCAGCTCGCGCCATCGTGGCCGGGGACGCAGGTACGGCCGCAGCCGGGCCCAGAGCAGGGCCGAGGCCTCTGGCGGCGACATCGGCCGCGCGGTCATCCTCCGGGTCGCTCGAGGCGGAGCCGCACGCCGCCGATCGTCACCTCGTCCCCGAAGCTCACCGGCGCGACGCCGGCCACGGGCTCGCCGTTGAGGAATGTCCCGTTCGTGCTGCCGAGGTCCTCGAGGAACCAGCCGCGGCCGCGAAACGTGATGAGAGCGTGCTCGCCCGAGACGAACGAGTCGTCGAGGACGATCGTGTTGTTCACGTCACGCCCGAGCGTCGTGACGGCGTCGGCCGGGAACACCGTTCCGACCGGCGGTTCGCCCGGCGAGGCGATGACGACGAGGCGCCCCAGCGCCGAGGTTGGCTCACGCGCGGCCGCGCGCAGGTCGCGCAGGAGAACGCGAACGACGGCCCCGAGGAAGACGTAGAGCAGTCCCAGGAACGCAAGCCGCAGGATCCAGATCGCGATGACGACCGGGTCCATCGGTCAGCCCAGCGCCCGGTTTGGTGCCATCGGTTCGTCGGCAGCTCCAGGGGGCGCGTCGTCCTCAACCGGCGGCGCGGCGGCGAGCTGATCCTCGGCCACGGCCTCGACGACGATGACGGTCTCCCCGACCTCGATCCGGTCACCCTCGCCGAGCGCCACTTCCGAGACGCGCACGCCGTTCACGCGCGAGCCGTTCAGCGAGTCGAGGTCCGTGAACACGAGCGCGCGATGGCGGACGTTGATCCGGGCATGGTGCCGGGACACCCGTCCGTCGGACAGCACGATGCCGTTCTCGGGTGCCCGCCCGATCGAGACGCGCCGGCCGTCGACCGGAACCCGGCGCGTCGAACCGTCCACGGCAATGACCTCGAGGATGGCAACGGGCGCCTCGATCCGAGGCGCCTCATAGACCCGCGTCGCGCCATCGGCCGGTGCATCTCCCTCCAGCACCGCCGCACCGAACTCGGCGCCGACGCGGACGTCACCCGATTCGATCGACGGGTCCGCGCGCAGCGTGACCCGGGGCCGTCCCGTCACCGCGTAGCCATGGGCTCTGGCGAACGCCAGCGCGCCGTCGGCGAGCTCGGCAGCGACGGCCGCGGCGACGCCTTCGAAGGCGGCGAGATCCGTCGGGTTGAGGTGGACTTCGAGCTGGTCCGGGACCACCGTCCGGCCACCGACCGTGCGCCGCTCGCCTTCGATCGCGCGTTCGACGCGCCGCAGCACCTGGATCGGCTGGAGGCGGAGTCGAAAGAGCTTCGCGCTCGGCCGTTCGAACAGCCGCTCGAGGGCGCGCTCGATCGCAGCCAGCCGACGCATCGCCGCGAGCCTAGCAGAGCCTTGCGCCGCGGCTGCGCACCGACGGGACCCGGTACGGACGCCGGGCGCCGTCGGTACCGTCCGCGCAGCGGGACCACTGGAAGTCACGGGCTATACTCTCGATCCGCTCGGGGGCGGCTGGATCGTCCCCGCGCGATCCGCGCACACAGGGGCCCGATGACCGAGATCCTCACCGAATCGTTCTGCGAGCGTTGTGGCACGCGCTACACGTTCGAGACGGTTGCGCCGCGTCAGAAGAAGCTGGGTGGCCTCAAGACGCTCGGCCGCGGCCTGAAGACGTTCGTCCTGTCCGATGACACCTCGCTGGACGAAGCATTCGCGACCGCCCGCTCCGACGAGGAGCGCGAGCTGGCCGGGCACCAGCTCGACGCGTTCCACAAGACGTTCAACTTCTGCATGAACTGCCGGCAGTACACGTGCGCGAACTGCTGGAATCCCATCGAGGCGCGCTGCCTCAGCTGTGCCCCTCGGGCAGACCAGGTCATCGGCGAGGCGCCGCTGCAGCTCGCGACCGCAGGCGGAGGGGTGGCTGCGCCGGAGCTCGCGGAGCCGGCCTGGCCGGTCGAGTTCGACGCCGCCGAGCCCGAGGTGCCCGTCCTCGACGCCGCCGACCTCCTCGGCCGGCTCGACGCCACCGAGGTCGAACCCGCCGCGGCATGGCCCGAGCACATCCACGAGCCCGAGCCGGAGCACGTTCACGAGCCCGAGCCGGAGCACGTTTACGCACTCGATGCCGAGCACACCCACGAAATCGACGCCGAGCACGTCCACGAGCCCGAGGCGGAGCACGACGCCGCGGCCGCAACGAACGGCCTCGAGCCAGATCTCCAGGGGTTGCTCGCCGCCTCCGCCGAGCTGGCGGCCGCGAGCCAGGCCGCACCTGCCGCGCCGGCCGCCGAAGAGGAATCGCCCGCCGCCGCGCTCTTCGAGGCGGCCGCGGAGGAAGCCGCCGAGGCTGCCGCGGACGCCGCCGTCGAAGCGGCCGAGCAGGCTGCCGCGGAAGCTGCAGCGGAAGCCGCAGCTCAAGCCGCTGCCGAAGCTGCATTTCAAGCCGCTGCCGATACTGCCGCACGCGCCGCCGCGGAAGCTGCCGCTCAAGCCGCCGCACAAGCCGCAGCGGCCCCGCCCTCGGTCGAGGCCCGCGCCCGCGACGCAGCGGCTGCGACAGGTGCGCTGCTCGGTCGGTTCCGCCCGGGTCAGAATCTCGACGCGGAGATCGCCGCCTACGAGCGGAGCCTGGCCGACGAAACAGCGGAGGTACCCGAGCCCGCAGCCGCCGAGCCCGCAGCCGCCGAGCCGGAGCTCGTCGCGGTCGAGCCGGAGCCAGAGATGGCCGCACCGGTTTCCGAACCAGCCGCGGAGCCGGTCGTCGCCGCGGAGCCTGCGCCGGAGCCAGTCGCCGCGGAGCCTGCACCGGAGCCAGTCGCGATAGAGCCGACCCCGGAGCCGGAACCAGTCTCGGCTGCCGACGCGCCCGAACCGGAAGCGCCGGCGACACGCCGCGACATCGTCGAGCAGCCCGCGTGGCCGCGACCCGAGATGCCGGAGGCGGCCCCGGAGGTCGAGCCGGCCTGGCCGGTCGGGCCGCGTTGGCCGACCGCAGTCCCGGCCCGTCCCGAGGCTGCGCCGCCCCCGCCACCGCAGGCCGTCGCCCCGCCATTCCCGCCACCGGCCGCCGCCAACCCGGCGCCCGCGGCCGAGGCCGATCCTCTCGCGTTCCTCACCGCCCGCCGCGCCGGCGAGGCGATGTGGGCAGCGTCGGCGCAGGACGTCGTCGCAGCGGCAGCCCGCCCGGGCGAGAACATCCCGGCCGCGGTTCGGTCGTGCGTCAGCTGCGGGCTGTCACTGTCCGCGACGGCACGCTTCTGCCGTCGCTGCGGCACGCGTCAGGAAGAGGTCTGACCGCCCGATCCCGCTGACCGGCGCCGATCGGCACGGTCACCAACCCACGCTGCCCCGACCAGCAGCGCCTGGAACGTGGCACCGAACCAGGCCAGAGCGATGAACACGGCCGCCAGCGACCCGAGGACTGCGGCTGCGCCGACCAGGCGCGGCGCGATCACGACGAACAATCGCGTGGCGATCGCCAGGACGACCCCGACGACCGCGGCCGGGGCCAGGACGTCCCGCCACGTCGGCTTGCCCGGCGGGACGTAGCGGTAGACCGCGGCGAGGCCGACGACGCCAAGCGCCGGTCCGGCCAGGCTGAGCGCGACGCTCACCACGGGACTGAACAGCCGGCCGGCCGGTCCGTTCGTCGCGCCTTCGACGATCGAGGCCAGCCCGGCCAGGATCGCCAGCGCAATGACCGCCGCGACCAGCAGCAGGACGCTCGCCACGCCGAGCAGCTGGCGTTGCAGCGCGCCGCGCCGAGCCTCGCCCCCGAACACGAGCCCGACGGCGCCCTCGAGCGCAATCGTGAACCGGCTCGCGCCCCACGCGAACCCGAGGAGTCCGAGGATCGTGATCGACGCCGACAGGTTCTCGAGCTCAGCGGTCACCGGTCCAAGGAGCTCGAGCAGTGGCGGGAAGGCACGCCCGGCGATCCCGATGAAGGCCGCTCGATCGGCGCCTGAACCGAGCAACTGGCTCGACACGCCGATGGCGAGGACGACGGCCGGGACAATCGCGAAGAGCGCGTTGTAGGCCAGGCCGCTCGCGAGCAACGGGCCACCGGCGGCCGTGTAGCGGCCGTACACCCGCCGCAGCGTGGAGCTGCCAACCGCATCGACGACCCGCCGCAGCAGCTCAGCCCGCGCCGCGCGCCGGTTCGGGTCCCGTGCGTCGCTCATCAGCGTCAGCCGGGCAGGTCCTCGAACAGGCCGGCCTGGAGATCGTCGACGCGAACGCGCCGGCGCGGGCTGACCAGCGCCTTGACCTCACCGCGCCGGACGAAGCGCCGGCCGCCGAGCTTGATGCTTTGGAGCTTGCCGGAGCGCGCCCATGCGCCGATCGTGGACGGCTGGAAGCGGACGTTCGTCTCGGCCAGGATCTCGGCGGCCTCGGCGAGGCTGATCCAGTCGCTCGCGGCCGGCATCAGTCGCCACCCGCCGAGCTCGACGTGGACGCTTTCGAGCTGCTCTTGGAAGAAGACGAGGACGACGACGACTCGGAGCCACCGCTCGACGACGACCCCGAATCGGCCGTCGCCGGCTTCGATTCGGTCGAGCTTTTGGCCGGGCTCGAGGTCGCCCTGCGGTCCTTCTTGGCCCAGCCCGAACCCTTGAACACGACCGACGGCGCATTGAAGCCCTTCGTCATCCGGCCCTCGGCGCCACACGACGGGCAGAAGCGCGGGCCCTCGGCGTGGATCCCGTGGATGACCTCGAGAACATGCCCGCACGCGCCGCAGACGTAGTCATAGACAGGCATCGGGCGTCGGCGGACGGGCTCAGCTGCGCGCCAGGCGCATGCCGCATTTCGGACAGTAGAAGGCCCGCTCGTGCGCCGAGTTGAAGCCGCAGTGAGCGCACGCGACGCCGCCGCGACCGGCGGCCTGGGCCGGTCGGACGACCGACGTGAGGCCCATCGAATTCGGGCTCGCCAGGATGTTCGTCAGAATGCCGCCGAGGATCTTCGCACCGATCCGATCCGTGTCGCCGCGGACCCCCCGGCCGCCCCAGCCGACCACAGCGCGGGCGATCATGTCGCCGGTCGCCTCGTCCCAGTGGCTCGCGATGCCGCCGATGATTGCGTTGTACTCGGGATATCCGGACGTGTCGATCTCTCCGTCGAGGAGCGTGACGGCGAACGTGTCGAATGCGAGGTCGACGGCGTCGATGACCTCGAGCACCTGGAGCGCGTGGCGCGTGACGGGCGAGTTCATGTGGTGCGCGTTCAGCCACTGCATCGCCTCGGATGGCCGCACGATCGTCGGCGTCGCCTGGCTGTACTCGAGTGGCAGGGGCTCGACGATCTCGACTTCCGTCTTCGCCAGGCCATCGAGCATGCGCGGCATCTCGACGAGCACCGTGTGGCCGCCGTTCATCCGGACGCCTTCGCTGCTCTTGCCCGAATACGAGAGCCGGAGCTGATGCTCCTGGCCGACGGCTTCCTCCGGCAGGATCACGTTGTTCTGCGGCGGCGGCACGGGCGCAGCCGCTGCTGGCTCGGACCCGCGGCGCTTCAGAAAGTCAAGCGGCACGAACGTCTCCCCGGTCGATGAACGGTGGGTTCGTATCCTAGCAGCGCCCGCCCGAGCCTCCGGCCTGCCCGATCCGCGGCCAACCAGGGTCAGGACGGTTCGAGGAAGGCGATGAGTCCCTCGAGCGGCTTGAGCGTCAGCCGGCCACGGCTCGATGGCAAGCGAGACGGCTCGAGAAGCGTCCCGACGACACTCCGTACCGGCCGCTCGAACGCGACCTCGACCTCGGCCGGGGCGTCCGCGACATTGAGCAGAACGACCGCCTCGTCGCCTCCGGCTCGACGTCGCCAGCCGAGGACGCTCGTCGGCTCCTGGGATTGCCATTCAAACGTTCCGCTGTTCAGGGCCGCGGAGTCGCGGCGGGCCGCAAGCAGCCGTCGATAGCAGGCCAGGACCGAGCCGGGGTCGAGCAGCTGGTCCGCGACGTTCCGGCTGCCAATGTCCGGCGCGAACCGGAGCCACGGCCGCGTCGAGCCGAAGCCCGCGTCGGGCTCGCCGGTCCAGGCCATCGGCGTCCGGCAGCGCGAGCGGTCCCACCAACCAGGAAGCTGCGCGGCGGGCGGGTCGACGCTCTCGCTGGGCGCGATGTCCACGTCGCGCGCGCCAATCTCCTCGCCGTAGTACAGGAACGGCGTCCCGCGAAGCGCCAGCAGCAGCAGCGCTGACGCCCGCGCGACGGCGTCAACGTCGCTGATCCCGGCGGTCTCGGCGAGACGGCTTGCATGACGCTCCCGATCGTGGTTCGAGAAGACGAGCGTCGGCCAGCGCTCGGGCCCGAAGGCGGCCTCCCGATGATCGATCGCCGCCCTCAGCGCGGAGGCGGACCAGGCCGACTCGAGCAGCTCCCAGTCGAAGACGAGGTGGTGGCCGGAGGTGAGCTCAGCCGCCCGATCGGTTGGGCCATCGAACAGCTCGCCCACCGTCATCCGCCCCGGGTACGCGTCAACAACGTCCCGGAAACGCTGGAGCAGGCCCCCGAGATCCGGGTGGTCGCGGTCGTTGACGTGGAGCTGATCGGACCAGCCGGAGCCGTCCGGGCGCGGCGGATTCGAGCGAAGGGCCGGGTCCTTGAGGAAGACATTGAAGACGTCGAGCCGGAAACCGTCGACGCCGCGCTCGAGCCAGCCACGGACGACATCGAGCTGGGCTGCTTCAACGCCCGCTCCGCGCCAGTTGAGCTCCGGTTGTTCGACGAGGAACGTGTGGAAGTAGGCCTGCTTGCGAACATCGTCCCACTGCCAGCCCGGGCCGCCGAAGAACGAACGCCAGTTGTTCGGCGGCTGGCGCTCGCCGCTGGCGTCGGGCGGGCCCATGTCGCGCCACAGGTAGAAGTCGCCATACGGACCGCCGGGAGCCTGTCGCGACGCCTCGAACCAGCGATGCTCATTTGACGTGTGGTTGAGCACGAGATCGAGGATCACCCGGATGCCGCGGCGGTGCGCCTCGGCGACGAGCCGGTCGAAGTCGGCCTCGCGGCCGAATCGCGGATCGACGGCCGCGTGGTCGCTGATGTCGTAGCCGCCGTCGTGCCACGGTGAGCGATAGAACGGCGACAACCAGATGGCGTCGATACCCAGGCCGTCCGGACCGAGGTGGTCGAGGTGGTCGATGATCCCCTGGAGGTCGCCATCGCCGTCGCCATTGGCGTCGGCGAAGCTGCGTGGGTAGATCTGGTAGACGACGCCGGAGCGCCACCACTCCGTGTCCGCGACGCGCGCCCTCATGCGGCCTCGATACCATCGCGGCGATGCGACCAGGCTTTCTGTGGGGCGCGGCGACGTCCGCCTACCAGATCGAGGGTGCGGTCAACGCCGATGGCCGCGGCGAGTCGATCTGGGATCGCTTCTGCCACACGCCCGGAGCCATCGAGGGCGGCGCCACCGGCGACATCGCCTGCGACCACTACCACCGCTGGCCCGGCGACCTCGACCTGATGGCCGAAATCGGGCTGACCGCATACCGCTTCTCCGTCTCGTGGCCGCGGATCCAGCCCGAAGGCCGCGGCCGGCTCAACGCGCCGGGCCTCGACTTCTACTCGCGGCTCGTTGACGGTCTTCTGTCGCGCGGGATCGCGCCGGTCGTCAACCTCTACCACTGGGACCTGCCGCAGGCCCTCGAGGATCGCGTGCGTGGCTGGACGGGTCGCGAGACCGCCGAGCGGTTCGCGGACTTCGCGGAGGCCGTATTCCGGCGGCTCGGCGACCGGGTCTCGTGGTGGCTGACGCTGAACGAGCCGTGGGTACAGGCGTTCCTGGGTTACCACCAGGGCATCCATGCGCCCGGCGTTCGTGACCTTGGCGCGGCGGTCCGGGCGTCGCATCACCTGTTGCTCGGACACGGCCTGGCCGTGGAGGCCTATCGCTCCCTCAGCCTCGGCGGCCAGATCGGGCTGGCGCTCGATCTGCAGGTTTCGAGCCCGGCCACCGACAGCGATGAGGACCGGCGCGCGGCGACGCTCTCGGACGGCGCCACGAACCGCTGGTTCCTCGACGCGCTGCTGCGCGGTGCGTATCCCAGCGACGTTGCCGAGCTGTTCGCTGCCCACGGCGCCGACATCGGTTCGGTCGTCCGGCCGGGCGACCTCGCCACGATCGCCCGGCCCATCGACTTCCTCGGCATGAACTACTACTTCCGGCGAACCGTCAGCGCGGCAGACACCGGGCTCGGCTGGACGGAGGATCCGGCCGCGCCGCGCACCTCGACGGGCGTCACGGAGATGGGCTGGGGCATCGACCCCGATGCCTTCCTCGAACAGCTGCTCCGGCTCCATGCCGACTACCCGGGCATGCCAATCCTCGTGACCGAGAACGGCATCGGCCTTCGTGACGACGTCGGGCCGGATGGGTCGGTCGACGATCGGCGTCGGATCGACTACCTGCGAGATCACGTGGCCCGCGTCCGGCAGGCGATCGATGCCGGCGTGGACGTCCGCGGCTACTTCGTGTGGACGCTGCTCGACAACTTCGAATGGTCGTTCGGCTACCGGCCGCGGTTCGGGCTCGTCCACGTCGACTTCGCGACCCAACGCCGGACGCCGAAGGCGAGCGCGGGCTGGTATGCGAAGCTCATCCGGTCCGCCGGAGCCCTCGACTGACCAGACTCCGAGGCCCATCTGCGTGCTCCCGCCGCCGGCCGACGTCGCGTTCGTCGGCCGACCTCAGCCCTTGACGGCGCCGGCGCTGATGCCTCGCACGAAGTAGCGCTGCAGTCCGAGGAACACCGCGAGCGGCAGCGCCATCTGGATGACCGCGCCCGCGGTCAGGACCTGCCAGCCCCCACCTAGCGACGTCGTCTGCTGGGCGAGCAGGACCGTGAGCGGCTTGTTCGCGCTCTGGCCCATGTACTGCAGCGCGATCAGCAGGTCGTTCCAGACCCCGAGGAAGACGAAGATCAGGTTCGCCGCGATGGCCGGGACGCTCATCGGGATGACGATCCGCCAGAACTTCGTGATGTGGTTCGCACCGTCAATGTCCGCCGACTCGAAGACCTCCCTGGGCAGGCTGCCGATGTAGCTCCGCAACAGGTAGGTCTGGAACGGCAGGCCGTAGCCGGCGTGGGCCAGCCAGACGGCGAGGAACGTCCCGGACAGGCCCGTCGCGGCGAACAGCTTCAGGACCGGAATGAAGGTCATCTGCACGGGCACAACCATCAGCGCGACGATGACGACAAAGAACAGGTCCTTGCCCGGGAACTTCATCCAGGCAAAGGCATAGCCGGCGAAGCACGAGATCACGACCTGGAGGACGGTCGCCGGAAGCGTGATCAGGAGGCTGTTCACGAACGACGTCCCGAACCCGGATGTCGCGATGATCGTCTTGTAGCTCTCCAGCGTGAATCCGGCGGGCGGGAACAGGGCCGTCCACCAGCCCTCCGCCTTCATGTCGTGGAGGGTCCGGAAGGAGTTCACGAGCAGGCCGAGCGTCGGGATCAGCCAGATGGCCACGACGATCCCGACCGTGACGTGGAGGGGCACCTTCCGCAGGAGCCAACGGGCCTGGCGGACGAGCGATTGGCCGGCGGGTCGCGCGGGATCCCGGGCGAGCGCGGTCATCGGACCTCCTCCTGTTCTCGGAATCGGCGGATGTTGAGCAACAGGATTGGGGTCACCGCGACGAGCAGCACGACGCCGACAGCCGCGGCACGTCCGTAGTCGGAGTTCGCGATGCGGGCGAACAGCTGGCGGGCGATGACGTCGGTGCCGTAGGCGCCATTCGTGAGCGTGTACACGACATCGAAGACCTTCAGGGCGGTGATGATCATCGTCGTCGCGATGACGGTCAGCGTGGGCATGAGCAGCGGGATGATGATTCCGCGCAGGACCTGGAGCTCGTTCGCCCCGTCGACCCGCGCCGCCTCGAGCAGCTCGGAATTGATGCCCTTCAGCGCCGCAGAGATGATCACCATTGCGAAGCCGGTCGACGTCCACACGCCGACGGCGATCAATGCAAAGTTGTTCGTCGTCGTGTTGATCAGCCAGGCGATCGGCTCGAAGCCGAAGGTGCCGATGATCGCGTTCAGCGTCCCGGTCTGGGCGTGGCTGGCAGGCTGGAATTCGAACATGAACTTCCAGATGATCGACGCGGCGACGGCGCTGATCGGGAGCGGCAGGAAGACCGCGATCTTCGCGGCCGACTCATAGCGGACGCGATCGAAGATGACCGAGATCAGCAGGCCGAACGTCACGACGAATCCGGTGAAGAACACGAGCCAGAGCACGTTGTTCTTCAGTGAGGCCAGCGTGTCCGGGTTCGTGAAGAAGAAGCGGTAGTTGTCGAATCCGACCCAGGCGCCCTTGGCGTTCTGGAAGCTGATGAAGATCGTGTTGATCGTCGGCAGCACCATGAACACCGTGGCGAACGCGACCGCCGGGAAGACCCAGACATAGGGCCGCATTCGCAGGGCAAGCCGCTTCGGTAGCCGGCTCAGGATCCACTCGCCGAGCTGGATATAGCCGACCAGCACGATCGGCATGACGACCACCGCGAGGATCGCGCTCAGGATCCGTTGGTCCATCCCGTCTCTCCCTCAACTGGACCCGGAAAGTTGCGGTCGGGGCGAGACCGCTGTCGTCGCCCCGACCACCTGCGTCGCTGAGGTTCCTGCTCCTACTGCGTGTAGCTCGCCGCCTGGACGGTGTCCAGGTTCGCGAGGATCGCGTCGAGCTGAGAGGGATCGTTCGTGTAATCGAGCAGTGACTTCCAATACGCGTGCTGCATGTCAGCAGGCATGTAGTCGCCGGCTGTCAGCAGAATGTTCTTGGCACCCTGCAGGATCGTCGCGGCGTTGCCGCCGAGGAGGTCCGGGTATGTCGTGATGTTCTTGCTGGCAGCGAGCGTGCCGCCCTGGTCCACCCAGAGCTGCTGCGCCTGGTCCGTCACCATGTAGTTCATCAACGCGCGCGCCTGGGGCGTGTCGTTGTACATGACGAAGGTGTCGAAGAAGCCTTCGACGTTGCCAGAGAACTCGTCGTTGAACTTCGGGTGCGGGAAGAAGTTGAAGTCTTCGCCGGCCTTGACGCTCGGGTCGTTCTGGGTGAAGAAGCTCGGAATGAACGTCGCCTGCTCCATGAACGTGCAGCCGGCCGGGTCAGTAAAGAGACCGTCACCGGCATTGCCGAAGAACGTGGACAGGACGTAGTTCGTGCCGCCGTAGACCTTGTCGTTGGCGACCATCTCGCCGAACGTCTCGTAGGCCTGCTTGATCTCGGGCGAGGTCCACTTGTGGCGGCCCTCGTACCAATCGACGTAGACCGTCTCGCCAGACTGGCGCATGACGATGTTCGCGAGGTCGTCCGAGGCCGGCCAGCCAGAGGCATCACCGGATTCGAACGCCGCGCAGAACGGCTTGGTGTCGCCTGATGTCGAGACGCCGACCATGTCTTCCCACGTCTCAGGCGCATCGCCCGTGTAGACCTTCGGGTTGTACCAGATCAGGCCCTTGAGCTGCGACTTGACCATCAGCAGGTAATGCTTGCCGTCGATGAACCCGTAGTTCGGATCCTCGAACAGCAGGCCAGGCAGGGTACTGGCCGTATACGCCGTCATGTCGAGGTAGTCCTCGAGGGGCTTCATGATGCCCTTCGAGGCCCACTCCGCGTAGCGCTGCGGGTTCGGCGGGTTCGCGATGTCGGGCAGGCTCGTGCCGGCCTCGACGTTGTTGCTCAGCTGCAGGTCCTGATCACGGATCGTCAGGAGGTTGACCTGGATGCCGGTCTGTTCGATGAACGGCGCCAGGACGGCCTGGTAGGCCGAAAGCTCCGTGCCGCCCCAGGCGGTCCAGACATTGAGCTGACCGCCGATCTGCCCGCCGGACTCGGCGGGCGTCGATGCGCCGGGCTCCTGGCTGGTCGCGGGCGGACTGCTGGTAGCACCGCCACACGCCGCGAACAGCAGGGCGGCAATCGCGAGGAACGCGGCAGCCTTACGCCAGCCCCCAGTCGAGAAACGCGTCACCGATCGAGCCTCCTCTCTGTGGTCCGGAAAAGGGGCGCCGGTAACCAACGCGCGGATCGGCCCTGCTCCCCAGCCGGCCTTACCGGGACGGCTGACCCGTCCTAGTGACACGTGTTATAGCCACGGGCCCCGCAGGCGTCAAGGGAGTTGTCCACATCGTCGGTCAGCGTGCATGAAATCGCCGCTCCGAGCGCCGAAATTGACCGTTCTCTTCGGCGTTGACACGTGCCATCATGGACACGTGCGAAAGCGCTCCGCGACCAGCCATGATGTCGCTCGCCTGGCCGGTGTCTCGCGGGCCACGGTGTCCCTCGTCCTCAACCGGAAGCCCGGCGCGACGATCAGCGAATCGACGCGGACGCGGGTGCTCGAGGCAGCCCGCAAGCTCGACTACCACATCAACGCAGCGGGCCGCTCGCTGCGCAGCCAGCGCACGGGCACGGTCGGGCTGATCGTCCGCCGACCGCACGGCCTGAGCAGTGACGCGTTCCTGCCGCGCGTCCTCGAGGGCATCGGCTCGGTCCTCGGTCCGGCCGGCCGGCGGCTGCTCATCGAGCCGCTGGACCCGGATCACCCGATCTCGTACATGAGCCTCGTGCGCGAGGGCCATGTCGACGGCCTGATCTTCTCCGACGCACGCGCCGACGACGTCAGCCTCGGTGCGCTCCATGACGACGGCGTCCCGATCGTCCTGTGGGGCCAGCTGCCGAAGAGCGACCTGCCGTTCGTCGACATCGACAACGCGGCGGCGGCGCAGATCGCCGTCGAGCACCTGATCGGCCTCGGGCATCGCCGGATTGCCTGCATCACGAACGCTCACCTCGGACAGGAGCGGCGCGCGGCCGGCGAGCGGCTGCGCGGCTATCGGATCGCGTTGACCGCGCATGGGCTCCCGGTCGACGAATCGCTCGTCCGGTACGGCGATTACGAGGAGCAGAGCGGCTTCGAGGCGATGCGCTCGCTGTTGACGGGCGACGCGCGGCCGAGCGCGGTCTTCGTGGCCAGCGACGAGGTCGCGCTCGGCGCGCTGCGGGCGATCCGTGAAGCCGGCCTCCACGTCCCGCAGGACCTCGCGATCGTGGGCTTCGACGACATCCCGATCTCGCGCCTCGTCATGCCGGCGCTGACGACGATCCGGCTGCCGGCGCGTCAGATCGGCGTGGTCGCGGCGACGATGCTGACCGAGACGCTCGACGGCGGACGGCGCCCGGACTCGGTGCTCCTCGAGACCGAGCTCATCGTCCGCGAATCCTCGGGCGGCCCGGTCGCGGCGATCGCGGAACCGGTCGCAGCCGCGCAGCTGGTCGCCGAGGCGACGACCTGACGATTCCCGCGATGGACGACGAGACCGAGCTGCCGGCCGACCCGAACGGCGAGGCGCCCCAGGACCCAGCGCGCAGCCTTCGCAGCCGCGTCGCCGACGGCGCGGAGGCGGTTGCCGAGGCTGTCGCCGATGCGGGCGGCGCGCTCGCCGAGCGCCTGCGACCGGCCGCCGAGCACGTCATTGCCGCCGTCGATCATGCGCGGGAACCCCGGCCGGCCAATCGGCCGGTCAAGGGCCGCCGGAAACGCGCCAGGACGCCGCTCCCAAATCTCTTCGAGGTCCACCCCGAGGCCCGGTCGGCACCGACTCGCGAGGTCGGCCTGATCGCGCTCCCGGTCGACGAGATCATCGGCACGGCCGTCGACGGGCCGTCCCAGCGCGGCCTCGACTTCCTGCCCCTGCCGGCCTTGAAGTCCCTGAACTGGGAGGCGCGCTGGCAACGGATCCGCGCCGCGACCGACAGGCTCTCGATCCTGCCACCGATCGAGGTCGTGAAGACGGCCGAGGGCTACTGGGTCGTGGACGGCCACAACCGCGTGGCCGCCGCGAGGGCGACCGGCCAGGTCGCGATCGACGCGGTCGTTCGTTCGGTTCGGCTGCCGGGCGAGCCGAGCGTCCGCCCAACCGGCTCGCTCGCGCCGCTGCTCGAGGGGTCCGGCGAGCTCCGCGCCGCCGCGAGCGGGCGCTTCTCGCCGGGCGCGGGGCTCGACACGGTCGTTGACGATCACGAGCACGAGCCGCCGTCCGGCGATCCGGAGCCGCCCGCCACCGGATCGGAAGCCCCGGAGTCGGACACGTGACCCGCCGTCTCGCGGTCCCGTGGCCCGACGGCCGGGCCTTCCTCGGCCGTGGCGGCCGGCCGATCCGGCTGCTCGCCGCGTCGGACGAGCGCGACCCGACCCTCGAGGTCGCGGCGAATCGCGCGGCCCTCGAACCCGTCGACCTCGTCATCGGCTGCGGCGACCTGTCGCCCGACTGGCTTGGCTTCCTCGGCGACGCGTTCGTCGCGCCGCTCGTCTTCGTGCGCGGCAACCACGACAACGGTGGACCGTGGCCTGCGCCGCGGGAGGTGCCGCTGCCGGCGTCCGGCATCGATGACCAGTCGCTGCCCGGGTTCGAGATCGTGGCGCTGCCATGGCCGACGTTCGACCTCGGCAAGGCGCGACGTGACGAGCGCGCGGCCTGGCGACAGGTCGCGGGCATCGGGCCGGCGCGGCTGCTCCGTGGTGCCAGGGACGTCATCGTCGTCAGCCACGTCCCGCCGCGCGGCGCCGGCGATACGCCGGACGATCCGTACCATGTCGGCTTCGCCGCCTATGCCTTCGCGCAACGGCGGCTTCAACCGCGGCTCTGGCTGCACGGCCACACGAGCCTCGCCGCCCAGCCGTCGTGGCGCGTCCAGCACGGCCCGACGACGGTCGTCAACGCCACCGGCTCCGTCCTCGTGGAGCTGACGCCCGGGCCGATACAGTGAGCCCCGAGATCGGGCGGACTGCCGCCCGGCGACCCACGAACTGGAGGTTGAGCACCCGATGACCGGCGCGGCGCCCACTCGTGTTGGCTTCATCGGCGTCGGCGTGATGGCGCGCTTCCACCTCCGGGAGATCCTGCGCGGCGACGATACGGACGTCGTCGCGGTGTGCGAGCCCTCGCCTGCCGCCTACGCCGCGGCGGCTGAGGTCTTCGACCAGCATGGTCGACCGCTGCCGCCCAACGAGCCCGACTGGCGGGCCTTCCTCTCGCGCTTCGCGGGACAGCTCGACGCGGTCTTCATCATCACGCCCCACGTTCACCACTTCGCCCAGGCCCAGGCCAGCCTCGAGGCCGGGCTCGACGTCCTGCTCGAGAAGCCGATGGTCATGACCGCCGATGAAGCGAGCGCGCTCATCGAGACCCGGGATCGAACCGGGCGGCTGCTCGTCGTGGCCTTCCCCGGCAGCCTGTCACCACAGATCCGGGAAGCCGCCCGGCGGCTCCGTTCCGGCGAGCTCGGGCCGATCCTCAATGTCAGCGCCGTGACCTGGCAGAACTGGGCGACCGTGACCGCGGACACCTGGCGCCAGCAGCCGGAGCTGTCAGGCGGCGGCTTCCTCTTCGACACCGGGGCGCACATGCTCAACACCGTCGCGGACCTGGCCGGCGAGGACTTCACCGAGGTCGCCGCATGGCTGGAGAATGACGGCCGAGCCGTGGACATCCGAGCCGTCGTCATCGGCCGCCTCGCCTCCGGCGCGCTCGTCACCCTGAACGCCTGCGGCAACGCGATCCCGTCGTGCCACTCGGACATTCGCGTGTTCACCTCGAGGGCGATCCTGCGAACGGGCATCTGGGGCGAGCGTCTCGAGCTCCAGCGCGCCGGGAGCGGCAGCCTGCGCAAGGTCCGGTCCGTCGCCCCGATGCCGGTCTGGGAGCAGTTCCTGAACGTCCGATCGGGGCGGACGCCGAACCCCAGCCCGCCCGAGGTCGGGCTGCGGATGGCTCGCCTGTGGGACGCGATCCGCGACTCGAGCGCGCGCGGCGGAGGGGTCGTCACGCTGCCCCCGACAGGCGCGGTGGGGATGCCTTCGCGGGCGCCGGCGCTGGCCGGAACGCGATGACGCGGGTCACGGTCTGGAACGAGTACCGCCAGGAACGCAGCGATCCGGTCGTCGGCGCGACCTACCCGGCCGGCATCCACGGCGCGATCGGCGACGGCCTGCGCGAGGCCGGCTTCGAGGTGACGACCGCGACGCTCGACGACCCGGGCCAGGGCCTTTCCGAGGCGACCCTCGCCAACACCGATGTCCTGACCTGGTGGGGCCACCAGGCCCACGCCGAGGTCGAGGACGCGACCGTCGAGCGCGTCCAGCGGCGCGTGCTCGAAGGAATGGGACTCATCGTCCTCCACTCCGGGCACCACTCGAAGATCTTTCGCCGGCTGATGGGCACGACCTGCGATCTGAAGTGGCGCGAATCGGGCGAGCGCGAGCGACTCTGGGTCATCGACCCGGCGCATCCCATCGCCGAGGGCCTCGGCGAGTCGTTCGTCCTCGACGAGGAGGAGATGTACGGCGAGCACTTCGACATTCCCGCGCCGGACCGGGTCGTGCTCGTCAGCTGGTTCCAGGGCGGCGAGGTCTTCCGGAGCGGCTGCTGCTTCGAGCGCGGGAACGGCCGGATCTTCTATTTCCGGCCTGGCCACGAGACGCACCCGACGTACTTCCAGCCGATGGTCCGGCGCGTGATCACGAACGCCGCCGCCTGGGCGGCCGGGCCGCGAGGCGTCAGGCAGACGCTCGGCAACCCGAAACCCCACGAACCGCCGGGCGCGCCCTAGCCGACCTCGACCCAGCGAGCCTCGCGGCTGCTCTGCAGGGCCGCCTCGACGAACCGCACCGCGCGAACGCCATCTCCGAGCGTCGGGTAGTCAGCTGAGCCGTCGGCGGCTGGCGCTCGACCGGCGGCGATCGCCGCGTAGAACGGGCGCAGCAGGTCCCGGAGCGCCTCGGACCAGCCCTCCGGATGTCCGGCCGGCAGCGAGGGCACGCCGCGCTCGACCGGGACGGCGTCGCGCTGCAAGGTCTGCGCCGAGTCGCGGCTGGCGAGCCACAGCTGCTCGGGCGTCTCCTGGTGCCAGGCGATGGTTCGGTCGGCGCCGGTCACCTCGAGCGAGAGCGAGTTCTTGTGGCCATGGCTCACCTGGCTCACGACACACGAGCCACGGGCGCCGCCGACGAACCGGACGAGGATCGTCGCGGCGTCCTCGGTCGTGATCGCGACCGGCTCGCCGCCCGGCCCGGCGGCCGCGAACGTCTCGACGCCGGGCCCGGGTCGGTTCCTCGTGTCGATGAAGCGGCTGAAGTCCGCGAAGACGGCCGAGACCCGCTCGCCAGAGACGAACTCGGCCGTGTCGAACCAGTGCGAGCCAATGTCCGCGACCGCGCGCGACGCGCCGCCTTCGGCCTCGATCACCCGCCAGTTGAAGTCGCTCTCGTACGCCAGCCAGTCCTGGAGGTAGGCGCCGTGGATGAGGCGCGCGGCGCCGAGCTCGCCGCCGGCGACGAGCGCGCGCGCGCGGCGGACCATCGGGTAGCCGCGGTACGTGAACGCGACGAGGCCGTGAAGGCCACGCCGACGGGCCTCGGCGGCGAGCCGCTCCCCGGAGTCGCCGTCGAGCGCGACCGGCTTCTCGATGACGACGTGCTTGCCCGCCCCGAGCGCCGCGAGGCCGATCTCGACGTGGCTGCGGTTCGGCGTGCAGACGTGGACGACGTCGATGTCGTCCGCGAGCGCGTCGGCAAGATCGGTCGAGTGACGGGCGACGCCGAGGGCATCGGCTCGGGCCGCCGTTCGCTCCCGATTCGTGCCGACGATGAGGACGACGTCGGCGTCGCCGGTCCGGCGGGCGGCATCGATGTGGTGGGGCCCGACGAACCCGGTCCCGACGACCGCGACTCGAAGGCTCACGTCCACCAGGCGTCCGCGATCCGCGGTCCGGTCGGCATGATCGAACGCAGGAACGCGACACCCTTCTCGAACCCGTCGTCGATGCCGAGGAGCGCGTCCTCGTGCTCGATCGACAGCGCGCCGTCGTAGCCGGCGAGGCTCAGGGCCGAGACGATCCGCCGCCAGTCGAGCTCGCTGTGGCCGTAGCCCACGGTTCGGAAGATCCAGCTCCGATGGCCGATGTCCGTGAAGGGGACGGTATCGAGGACGCCGTTGACCGCGGCGCCTGGCAGGAGCGCGGTGTCCTTGGCGTGGACATGGAAGATCGCGCCCGCCCGCCCGAGCTCGGCGATCGCGGCCTCGACGTCGATGCCCTGCCAGAACAGGTGGCTCGGATCGAGGTTCGCGCCGATCGCTTCGCCGCACGCCTCGCGGAGCTGGAGCAGCGTCCGCGGGTTGTAGACGACGAAGCCCGGGTGCATCTCGAAGCCGAGCTTGATCGAGTGCCGGGTCGCGTAGGCAGCCGCGTCCTTCCAGTACGGGATGACCTTCTCGCGCCACTGCCATTCGAGGAGCTCGCCGAACTCGGTGGGCCAGGCGCAGGTCACCCAGTTCGGATAGGTCGACGTGTCCGACTCGCCGGGGCAGCCACTGAAGAGGTTGATCCGATCGACGCCGATCTTCGCGGCCAGATCGACCGTCTTGACGAACGTGTCATGGCTGGATTTCGCGACATCGGCGTTCGGATGGAGCGGGTTGCCGTGGCAGGACAGGGCACTGATCTGGAGTCCCCGCGATTCGACCGCGGCCTTGAACTGCTGGGCCTTTGCGTCGTCGGCGAGCAGCTCCGCCGGCTTGCAGTGCGCGTCCCCGGGGTAGTTGCCGGTGCCGATCTCGACGCAGTCGAGACCGGCGGCTACGGCCCGATCGAGCGCTCCCTCGAGCGGCAGATTGGCGAACAGGACGGTGAACACCCCGAGCTTCATCGCCGCTGATTATGGGCGCCGCGCCGGCCACCGGTCAGCGCGTCAGGGTCACCTTCGAGATCGAGCGCGGGGCGTCGGGGTCGAGACCGCGCGCCCGGGCAAGGTGGTAGGCGTGGAGCTGCGCGGGCACGATCGCCGGGATCGGTGCAAGCCATTCGGGCAGTCCCGCCGGCGCTCGGAGCGACCAGGTCGCGCTCGCCCCGTGCTCGGCATCGTCGGACAGCAGCAACACGCGAACGCCGTGGTCCCGAACCAGCTTCTCGACGGTCAGGCGGACGTCGACGCCGCCTTCGCCCGCGGTTGCGGCCGCGAACACGACGTCCTCGCGGCTGACGAGCGCCAGCGGACCGTGCATGAAGTCCGCGGTCGAATACGGGTCGGCCGGCAGGTACGTCAGCTCCTTGAGCTTCAACGCCCACTCCTTCGCGGTTGCATAGCCGTAGGAGCGGCCGAGGACGAAGGCTCGCGGCAGCGCCGCCTGGTCGGCGGCAATCCGGGCCGCCTCCCGTTCCTCGCCAAGCGCCGTTGCGGCGGCTGCCCCGAGGGTGCCAAGCGCGAGCCAGTCGGCGGCCGAACCGTTCAGGGCCGCGGACAGCATGGCGATCAGCGTGAGCTCGGCCGTGTAGGTCTTCGTCGCCGCGACCGCAGTCTCGGCGCCGGCGTGCAGCTCGAGGACACGCCCGGCCGACCGGCCAAGCGCCGAACCGGGGTCGCCCGTGATTGCGAGGGTCACCGCGCCGCGCCGGCGCGCGGACTCCACGACCGCTGCGACGTCCGGCGACGCGCCGGACTGGCTGATCCCGACGACAAGGGCCCGCTCGACGCGCAGGTCCGCGCCGTGGAGCGACACGATCGACGGCGACGCAAGCGCGGTCGCGAGGCCGTGCCGGATCCCGAAGACGTATTGGGCATACGTGGCAGCGTGGTCGGACGTGCCGCGCGCGGCGATCACGATGAACTCGGGTTCGGCGGCGCGGATCTCGGCCGCGGCCGCCTCGACCGCTGCGCGTCCACGCTCGACGACGCGAGCCAGGGTGTCAGGCTGCTCGCGGATCTCCTCGAGGAGGCTCATCGCCCGAGGCGGCTCCCCAGTCGCGCCACCGTCTCGGCGAGCTCGACCTCGCGGGCACGGGCGCCGTCGACCACGGCCGGCGGCGCCTTCGAGACGAACTCCTCGTTCGCGAGCCGGGCGCGGGCGGCGGCGAGTAGGCGCTCCGCGTCAGCGAGCTCCCGATCGAGCCGGGCGCGATCACCGGCGGAAGTCGCCTCAGCGCCACCACCGACGATCGCCTCGAGGTCGCCGGCCACGACGGCGAGGCCGCCGGCGGCACCGATTGACGCGACTCGGTCGGCGACGACCTCCAGCGGACGCGCGCGGGCCAGCCGCGCGACCGCCGGCTGCAGCGCCTCGAACGTCACGCCGAGCTCCATCGGCACGTAGACACGCACCGGCAGCCAGGCCGCGGGTTCGACTTTCGCCTCGGCGCGGGCATTCCTGATGCCGCGCACGAGATCGAGCACGGCCTCGACCTCGCGCTCGACCGCCTCGTCCCGCTCCCCCGCCGCCGGCCAGGTCGCCACGATGAGCAGCTCCGGGTCGTCGACGGCGTGCGGCAGGGCGGCCCACAGCTCCTCGGTCACGAACGGCATGACCGGATGGAGCAGCCGCAGGTACGTATCGAGCGCCTCGACGAGCGTCCACCACGTCGCCTCGCGCTCCGCCTCGCCGAGCGAAGCGTCCGCCAGCCGGACCTTCGCCATCTCGAGGCCCCAGTCGCAGTACTCGGACCAGATGGCGTCGTAGATGAGGCGCGTCACCTCTGCGAACTCGAATGCCGCCATGGCGCGGTCAACGCCTGCGACCGTGGCCGCGGCGCGCGACCGAATCCAGCGCTCGGCCGGCCCGAGCCGGGCCGCATCCGGTGCTTGCTGAGCGGCGCCCGCCGGGATGGACGCGGGCCGCGCACCAACGACGAACCGTGTCGCATTCCAGAGCTTGTTTGCGAAGTTGCGCCCCGCCTCGAGGCGCTCGTCGCGGAACTTCTGGTCGTTGCCGGGCGAGGTGCCGTGGATGAGGGCGAACCGCAGCGAGTCGGCGCCAGCGGTGTCGATTGCCTGGAGCGGGTCGACGACGTTGCCTTTCGTCTTCGACATCCGCTGGCCGTACGGATCCTTCACGAGTCCGTGGAGGTACACGGTCTCGAACGGCGCCGCGTCGGTCATGTGGATGCCGAGCATCATCATCCGGGCGACCCAGAAGAAGATGATGTCGTAGCCGGTCTCCATGACCGAGCCCGGGTAGTAGCGCCGGAGATCCTCGGTCTGGTCGGGCCAGCCGAGCGTCGAGAACGGCCACAGGCCCGAGCTGTACCAGGTGTCGAAGATGTCGGGGTCCTGGGTCAGCTCGGCAGCGCCCCGGCCGCAGACCTCGCAGGCCGAGGGGCCGCCCTCGAGATCGGACACCGTGACGTGGCCGTCCGGGCAGTACCACGCCGGGATCCGATGGCCCCACCACAGCTGGCGACTGACGTTCCAGTCGTGGATTGACGTCATCCAGTGCTCCCAGACCTTCTCGAACCGCGACGGCACGATCCGCGTCTCGCCGGAACGCGTCGCCGCGAGCGCGGCCTCGGCCAGCGGCGCTGTGCGGATGAACCACTGCGTCTTCAGGCGCGGTTCGATGACGTCGTTCGAACGCTGGCAGCGACCGATGAGCATCGCGTGCGGCGTCGTCGCAGCGAGGTCCCCGCGCGCCTCGAGATCGCGCACGACCGCTGCCCGCGCCGCGTAACGATCGAGGCCGGCATACGACGCGCCGTTCTCGTTGATCGTCGCGTCGTCGTTGAGCACGTTGATCGACCGGAGATCGTGCCGGCGGCCGATCTCGTTGTCCGTCTTGTCGTGGGCCGGCGTCACCTTCACCGCGCCGGTCCCGAACTTCGGATCGACGACGTCGTCCGTGATGATCGGAACGTCGCGCTCGACGAACGGGATTCGAACGGTCGAGCCGACGAGGTCGCCGTACCGGGCGTCCTCGGGGTGCACGGCGACGGCTGTGTCGCCGAGGATCGTCTCCGGCCGCGTCGTTGCGACGCTGATCGTCCGGTTCGGGTCCGGCTCGCCCGTCGCCGGATCAAGCAGGTGATAGCGCACCGTCCAGAGCGTGCCGGTCTCCTCGGTCGGGATCACTTCGAGGTCGCTCACGCTCGTCCGGCAGCCGGGGCACCAGTTGATCAGCGCCTCGGTCCGGTACGCGAGGCCGTCGCGGTAGAGCCGGTTGAACGAGACACGGACGGCCTTCGCGGAGCCTTCGTCCATGGTGAAGCGGAGGCGGCCCCAGTCGAGTGACGCCCCGATCCGGCGCTGCTGGCCGAGCATGACCTCGCGCGTCGCGTTGATGAACTGCCACATCCGCTCGAGGTAGCGCTCGCGGCCGAGCGACTCGCGGCTCTCACCTTCGTCCGCGATGATCTTGTCGAGGACGTATTGGGCGGCGATCGAGGCGTGGTCGAGGCCGGGCAGCCAGAGCGTCGGGCGGCCGGTCATCCGGGCGTGCCGGATCATGACGTCCTCGAGCGTCGACGTGAGCGCGTGACCGAGATGCAGGGCGCCGGTGATGTTCGGCGGCGGCTGGATGATCACGAACGGCGGCTTCGAGGCGTCGGCGCGCGAGCCCTTGCCGTCGGGCGCGAAGACGTCCGCCGCCAGCCAGCGCTCGTAGATCTCGGCCTCGAACTCGGAGGGCGTGTACGCCTTCGCGAGCTCCTTCGTTGTCACCGTTTCGCCGTCCTTCGAACTCGAAAACCCCGCTCGTCCAGCGGACGAACGGGGTCGTGGTACCACCTGCTGGTTCGAGGTTCGTGGCCTTCGCTCATCGCGACGGCGCTGGTTTCGAACCTCCTCTTGGCGCGCTATCGGTCGCCGGCCGCACGGCTCGCGAGTGACGTTCACGCCGGCCTGCCCGCGCGGCTCGCACCAGCCCGCGCTCGCTGAGGAGCGGTTCCGGCGCTACTCCTCTCGGTCAGCGCCGTGAAGGGCGGGAGTGTAGCACGCGATCGCTCGCGATCCGCCCTCCCTCAACGGCCGGACGTCCCGTATTCGCGTTCAGAGGAAGCCGCGTACGCCGCGACCTCGTGGGCCTGCCGCGCCTCGTCCCAGCCGAGCTCCGCGGCGAGAATCGCGGCGGTCCGGACGGCCGCTCCCCTGCCCTGGTCGGCGCTCTCGAGGGCAAGCCGGGTTCGTCGTGCGAGGACATCGTCGACGCCCAACGCGTGCTCGGCGCGGGCGGCCCAGGCGACCTCGGCTTCGAGGTATGGCGCACCGGCGCTGAGCGGCCGCAGCAGGTCCAGCTCGGCGCCGAGCTCCGCGACGGCGGAAGCGTCGCTGCCATGGCGCGACGCGAGCCGTCGAGCGAGGGCGCCGTCCAGCTTGAAGCGCTCGGCGATGTCGGCGCCGATCGTCGCTGCCTCTGCGGCCGGGACCGCGCCGCGGATCGGCTGAGAGGCCGTGAGTGACGGCAGTCGCCGGGCCGTGCCGCCGAGGGCCGCATCGACGGCGTCGCGGGCCATGACCCGGTAGGTCGTGTACTTGCCGCCGCGGATGGTCACGAGACCCGGAAGTGGCCGCCCGACGCGGTGCTCGCGCGAGGCTTTGACCGTGTCGGCATCGCCACCGACGAGCGGCCGGACGCCGGCGTACGTCGAGACGAGGTCGCCTCGCGTCAGGCCGACATCCATGACCGCGTTCACGTGCTGGAGCAGGTAGTCGATCTCTTCGGCCGTGGCTGCGGGTCGGTCGGTGGGGCCGGCGTGCGGCTCGTCCGTCGTGCCGACGATGACATGTTCGTGCCACGGGATGACGAAGACGACGCGGCCGGGAACACGGATCGTCACGCCGGTCGCGACCGGCAGGCGGTCGCCGCGAACGACGAAGTGGATGCCGCGGCTCGGACGGCTTGCGGCTCCCTCGCCCCAGTCGACCGACGCACCGTCCCGGGCAAACGGCCCGGCTGGGCCCGCGGTCACGCCGGTCGCGTCGACGATCGCGGCGGCTCGGACGTCCGCCTCGCGACCGGTCAGGCGGTCACGGACTCGAAGGCCAGTGGCGCGTCCGGCGTCGCGGTTGAGCTCGACCGCCTCGACCCGGGTCAGCGCCAGTCCGCCAAGGTCCTCGGCCGTCCGCACGACCGCACTGACGAGGCGCGAGTCATCGACGATGCCGTCGTGGTAGACGAAGCCGCCGCGGAGCTTCTTCGACCGGACCGCCGGCGCAAGGCGGCGAACGCTGCGCGGCAGGAGCGCGTGGAACCGGCCGCCGTCCCGCGCGGCGCCGAGGAGGTCGTAGAGGACCATGCCCGCTCCGACATACGGCAGCTGGATCGGTGATCCGTGGATCGGCGCGACGAAGCGCTCGAGGCGGACGAGGTGCGGGGCCAGCCGCAGGAGGCGTCTTCGTTCCGCAAGCGCTTCGCCAACGAGCCCGAATCGGAGCTGCTCGAGGTAGCGCAGGCCGCCGTGGATGAGCTTGGACGAACGGCTGCTCGAACCGACGGCGAGGTCGTCGCGCTCGACGAGGGCGGCCCGGAGCCCGCGGCTCGCGGCGTCGAGGAGCGCGCCGGCGCCGGTGATCCCACCGCCGACGACGAGCAGGTCGAAGGGTTCTCGGGTCAGCCGCTCCCAGTCGGCCTCGCGCCGCTCGATCGCCGGCGTCATGCGGGCTTTCGCCACGCAAAGAGCCTGGTGGCGTGAACGTCGCACCAGATCAGCCCGGGCTCGGCCGGCGGCTCAGTTCCTTCGGTGATCGCCCGCAGCCAGGCGCGGGACGATCCGGGAAATCGGCTCGCGAACAGCTCCGGGTAGCGGGCAACAAGCGCCCGGTTCCGACGACTCGCCCGAACCACCCAGACCAATCCAACGGAGGCCGATCCGTCGCCCCACACGGCAACCGAGAGATCTCTGGCTTCAGCAAGCTTCCGGGTGCTGCTCCGGGCGCTCGCGCCTACGTCACCGAATGCGTTCCAACACTCGACGACGATCAGCCGCCGCCGCCGATCATTCCTGAGCCCGACGTCAGCCGACCGCGAGGGCTCCATCGGCCGTGTGGCGAGCTCGAAGGAGCCGAGGTGGCCGCCCCGTCGGCCCGCGCGGAGGACAAGCTCCTGGATGGCGAGGTGGGCGGCATCACGGGTGTCTCCGCCCAAATCCCGTTGGAGGCTGATGACCAGCGGTGAATCGACGGCGAGTGCCACCCGCTGCCAGGCGTCCATCGTCGCGCCGCCGCCCAGACCACGCTCCATTCGTCCGACCATGAAGCGGCTCACGCCCGCTTCGTCGGCAGTCTGCGCTTGGGTCTTGCGCTTTCGAACGCGGCGCAACTTGAGCTGGCCTCCGGCACGAGCGAGCTGCTCCCGGTTCCGGCGGTCCGCGTCGATGCCCAAGCTCGTCCGCTTGACCCTGACCATGGTCGTCACATGATCATTCTGGGGGCTTCACCCGCGATTACGCGGCGAGTCTGACTCCATCGCCGCACGAGCCCCCGTGAACGAGCCCGTTCGTGCGTGCGCCGAGGCCTCAGACGACCCTTGACCCACCCCTTAGCCAGGAGATGTGCATGTGACGATCACAAGCACGGGCTAGGCGGGACTGGCCCAGCGCATTGCGGGACTGCTACGCGGACTCGCTCCGTTCGGCGAGCCACTCGGCGTAGTTCGTCTCGTCGACGCCGCTGTCGACGTCCGTCTTCGTCAGGAGGAGCGGCAGGCGGCCGCTGCGGATCGTCTCCTCGGTGATGATGCATTTGCGGATCTCGGTGCGTTCCGGGATGTCGAACATGACCTCGAGGAGCGCCTCCTCGACGATCGAGCGGAGGGCCCGGGCGCCGGTCTTGCGGTCAATGGCGACGTCCGCGGCGGCCCGCAGGGCGCCCTCGGTGAACACGAGCTCGACCTTGTCGAGCGCCAGGAAGCGCTGGAACTGGCGCGCGACCGCGTTTTTCGGCTCGGTCAGGACGCGGACCAGATCCGCGGCCGTCAGGGCGGTGAGGGTCACGATCACCGGCAGCCGGCCGATGAACTCCGGGATGAGCCCGAACTTCAGGAGGTCCTCCGGCATGAGGTGCTCGAGGATCTTGTTCCGCTCGGCCTTCGAGGTCACCGTCTCCGAGCCGAAGCCGATGGCGCGCTTGCCGATCCGCTCCTCGACGATCTTCTCGAGCCCGTCGAACGCGCCGCCGCAGATGAACAGCACGTTCGTCGTGTCGATCTGGATGAAATCCTGGTGAGGGTGCTTCCGGCCGCCCTGCGGCGGGACGTTCGCGACCGTGCCCTCGAGGATCTTCAGGAGCGCCTGCTGGACGCCCTCACCGGAGACGTCACGGGTGATCGACGGGTTGTCGGCCTTGCGCGCGATCTTGTCGATCTCGTCGATGTAGATGATCCCGCGCTGGGCCCGCGAGACGTCGAAGTCTGCGGCCTGGATGAGTCGCAGCAGGATGTTCTCGACGTCCTCACCGACATAGCCAGCTTCGGTCAGCGACGTCGCGTCGGCGATGCAGAACGGCACATCGAGCACACGCGCCAGCGTCTGCGCAAGGAGCGTCTTGCCGGAGCCGGTCGGGCCGACGAGCAGGACGTTCGACTTGTGGAGCTCGACGTCGTCGATCGAATGGCCGGCGTTGACCCGCTTGTAGTGGTTGTAGACGGCAACCGAGAGGACCTTCTTGGCCTTCTCCTGGCTGATGACGTACTGGTCGAGGGAGAACTTGATCTGGCGCGGGTTCGGGAGCTTGGCGAGCGTCGGCCGCGTCTTCGGCTGCTCGAGCATCTCCTCTTCGATGATCTCCTGGCAGAGGTTGATGCACTCGTCGCAGATGTAGACGCCTTGGCCCGCGATGAGCTTGCGGACCTGCTCCTGGCTCTTGCCGCAGAACGAGCAGCGATACGGGACCTTCGATCCCTTTGAGCTGCCTGTGGTGCTCACGTGCCCGCCTGTCTCCCGTCTCGTCCCGTCACGCCTGGTCTTTGGACTTCTTCGCCGGCTCGGGCGCCGGCGCATCGCTCGCCGTCTCCTCGGCCACCTTCGCACCCTCACCGCCGGCAAGCCCCGCAGCGTGGGCCTGGGCGATCAGCGACGCGCTCTCGACCGAGTAGACCGCATCGATGATGCCATAGTCCTTTGCCTCTTCGGGAGACATGAAATGGTCCCGGTCCGTGTCCTGCGTCACCTTTGCGAGGTCCTGACCGGTGTGGCGAGCGAGGATCTCGTGGTTCAGGTTGACGAGGTGCTCCCACTCCTTCATCTGGATGACCGCGTCCGGGGCGTTGCCGCGGAAGCCGCCTGAGCCCTGGTGGATCATGATCCGGCTGTGCGGCAGGGCGTAGCGCTTGCCCTTCGCCCCCGCGGCCAGCAGGACGGCGGCCTGGGACGCTGCCTGGCCGATGCAGATCGTGCTGACCGGCGCTCGCAGGTACTGCATCGTGTCGTAGATCGCGAGGCCTGCTGTCACCACCCCGCCCGGCGAGTTGATGTACAGGCTGATGTCCTTTTCGGGATCCTCGCTCTCGAGGAACAGGAGCTGCGCGATCACGAGATTCGCGAGGTGATCCTCGATCTGGTCGCCGAGGAAGATGATGCGTTCCTTCAGCAGGCGCGAGTAGATGTCGTAGGCGCGCTCTCCACGGCTGGAGGATTCGATCACCATCGGCACGAGCATTCGGGGTTCTCCTGTGGGTCCTGAGCCTACGCGCTGGTCGGGCTGAGGTTCGCCTCATCGGGCGAACCGGGCTCGGCAGCGGCTGGGGTCGCTGGGGTCGCGTCGCCCGTTGCGGCCGCCGCATCGGCGGCGGTGTCGACGGGCGGAGCGTCGTCCTCGAGATGGGGCAGCGGCGGGTGTTCGGGGTGGGCCGTGAGCCACTCGTCGACCAGCCGCTCGACGACCCGGCTGCGGCGCATCGACGAGCGGATGAACGAACGACCGCGGTCCGAGTCGTAGTACTCGGCGAGCTTGCGCTCGCGGGCGAACCGCTCGCGGCCGCGGGCCACCTCGGCCTCCACGTCCGCCTCGGGCACGTCGGTGCCCTCGACCTCGGCGATCTTCGAAAGCACGAGCAGGACCTTGACGCGCTTCTCGGCGTTCGGCCGGAAGTCGGCGTGGAGATCCGCCTCGGTCTTCTCGATGACCTTCAGGTAGGCCTCCTCGGTGATGCCCTGGCGTGCGAGCGAGCTGCGCAGCTCGTCGTGGATGACCTCGACCTCCTGGTCGACGAGGACCTCGGGCAGCTCGACCGTCGAATTCGCGACGGCGTACTCGATGATCGCGTCGGCAAACTTGTGCCGAGCCCGGTCCAGCGAGTTCCGGCCAAGGCGCTCGCGGACGTCCTTTCGCAGGGCAACGAGGTCGTCGAACGCCCCGAGCGACGACGCGAACGTGTCGTCGGCCTCGGGCAGGACCTTCGAGCGGAGCTCTCGGAGCGTCACGCTGAAATGAGCGACTTGCCCGGCGAGCGACTCCTCGCCGTAGTCCGCCGGGAACGTGATGTCGAACTCGAACGTTTCGCCGGGTCGATGGCCGAGGACGTTCTCCTCGAAGCCTGGGATCAGGCGGCTGTCGCCGAGGATGAGCGGCATCCGCTCGGCGGAGCCACCATCGAACGGGACGCCGTCGCGCGTGCCGACGTAGCCGATGACCGCGTAGTCGCCGGCCTGGGCAGCGCGATCCTCCACGGCGACGAGCGAAGCGTGCTGGTCGCGCAGCTCATCGATGACCTTGTCGACCTTCGGCTCGTCGATCGTCTCGATCTCGGGCTCGAACCGGAAGTTGCGGTAGTCGCCGAGCGTGATCTCCGGCCGGACCGGGACCGTCGCCTTGAAGATCAGCGGCTTGCCTTCCTCGGCCTGGACGACGTCGATCCGGGCGTTCGTCAGCGGGATGATGTCGCTCTCGAGGATGGCCGCCCGGTAGGAGCGGTCGACGAGATGCTCGACCGCCTCGTCGAGGACGGCGGTCGGGCCGACGACCCGCTCGACGACCTGGCGCGGCGCCTTGCCCTGCCGGAAGCCGGCGATCCGGGTCCGCTGGGAGACGTGCCGAACGGCCTCGCCGATCGCGGCGCTGAGCTTCTCGGCCGGGACCTCGATCTCGAGCTGGACGGAGCTCTTTGGCGCCGGTGTCGCGGTGACCTTCATCGGACGGGGAGTATAGGCGGCGCTCGCGTTCGGAGGCCGCCGCTCGCGTTCGACGGCCGTCAGCCGCGCTTGAGTGGTGGGCGAGGTCGGGGTCGAACCGACACGCCGCTCACGCGGCACCAGCTCCTAAGGCTGGCGCGTCTGCCATTCCGCCACTCGCCCGCGGCGAGTCTAGCGGCCGCCACCCTTCCCGCCGGACGCTCGCTCGCCTCGAACCTTGCGCAGCGACTCGCTGGCCGTCTCGCGGTCGGCGTCGAAGAGCTCCTCGGCGAGGCGCTTGCCCGCGCGTTGGGTGACCGGCCGCAGGACGTTCGCGATCAAGGCGGCCGCGGTCGCGCCGAGGGCAACATCCTTCGCCTTCGTCGGGTCCTTCTTCTCGAGGTAGCGAGCGAAGTCCTTCTCGAGGTCCTTCTTCGTGCGCTCGCCGTCGGCGCCGCGCTTCCGGAGGCTCTTGAGGACCTCGTCGGGCAGGATCGAACCGGCGTCCTTGTCGCCGCGGCCTGTCAGGCGGCGGAGCAGGCGGCCCGGGCCGCCGGCAAGCAGGAACGCCGCCCCGCCTGCCGCTCCGAGGACCTTCGCCGGTTCGCGCCGGATCCGGGCCGGGATGTCGACGGCAGCTCGGCCGGCCGCCTCCAGGCGGTCGACCTCGGCGGCCAGGCCCTCGCGGGCGGCTAGGACTTCGGCCCGAGCGGCATCCGTTCGCGCAGCCACGCGATCGTCTCCTTCGCTGTTTCGATGCTGGCTTCAGGATAGAAGCGCGCCTTCAGGCCGTCGACGTCGATGCCCTGCCGGGCCACGGTGATCGCGGTCAGGGTCGGCCAGGCGATCAGGCCGACCGTCACGCCAACCGCCGAACCCACGCGCGGTCCGAGCGCCACCGCCGTCAGGGCGCCGAGGAGGGCGCCCAGGAGGACACCACCGAGCAGGCCCGCGGCCGTGGCCCCACCGCCGCGTGGCCAGCCGAGGATGAAGCCGATCACGCCGCCCAGGATCGCGATCGCGATCACTGCGACGAGCAACGGCCGGCTGACCGGGTCGAGCTCAGGCAGGAGCCGCGCGCCGACCTCGGTCCAGCCACGATTCGTCAGGTCCAGCGCGAGCGCGAGCCCAGTGAAGATGCCGAGGAGCGCTGCGAGCGCGAGGTCGCGGCCAACGCGGCGGCCGGGGATGCCGATCGCCAGGAACGCGGACTGGATCGCGATCGCGATGAGCAGCAGCGTGCCGTGGAGGACGCCCCAGCCGAGCGAGCCGAACAGCCAGTCGCCGAGGAACAGGAACAGCCCGATCGGCAGGAAGATGCCGAGGACGAACAGGCAGCCCATCGAGAGCGCGAGCAGGCCGACGAGCCTGCCGATCTCGCCGGCGATCTCGCCGATCTCGGTCTTGACGAGCTCGACGTGGGCGCGGAGGAGCCGCTCGGCGGCGGCGCGAACGGACGCGATGGCTTCACGCAGGCCGCCGGGCGCCTCGTCGGCGTCGGCGCGGCGGCCGGGCCGCGGTTCAGTCCCGGGCTCGGGCGGCGGCGGAGGCGGGTACGTCTCGTCCAGGGCTTGCTCCCCGATCGGCAGCTTCGGTCTGCGGCGGTGCCGCAGCGGCGGCCGATGATACCAGCGCATCCGAGCGCAACCCGGCGTTACCCTCCCGGGATGCCAGATCGCGCGCTCGTCGCCGCGGAGATCCTCTCGATCGGTTCCGAGCTGACGGTCGGCGAGACGCGCGACACCAATGCCGGGGAGCTGGCTCGCGAGCTGAGCGGCCTCGGGGTCCGCGTCGGACGGCTCACGGCCCTTCCCGACGAGCTCGCGTCGGTGACCGCCGCTTTCGTGGCCGCGCTCGAGCGCGCGGATGTCGTCGTTTCGACCGGTGGCCTCGGCCCGACGCCGGACGACCTCACGCGCGAGGCGATCTCGGCGGCCGTCGGGCAGGAGCCGTACGTCGACGCTGCGCTGGAGCGCTGGCTCCGGGGTTTGTTCGACCGGCGCTCGATCCCATTTCCCGAGACGAACCTCAAGCAGGCCTGGTTGATCCAGTCAGCGACCGCGATTCCGAACGCCAACGGCACGGCGCCGGGCTGGTGGGTGGATGGGCCCGATGGTCGGGTCATCGTTGCGCTGCCCGGTCCGCCGCGCGAGATGCGCCCGATGTGGGCCGAGTGGGTCCTGCCGCGTCTCCGCGAACGCGGCCTGGGTCAGGGGATGGCCGTTCGCGTCCTGCGCCTGGCCGGGATCGGTGAGTCGCTGATCGCGGAACGGATCGGCGAAGGAATCCTCCGGGCGACCAACCCGATCGTCGCGACGTACGCCCGTGCCGACGCCGTGGACGTCCGGATTTCGGCCGTCTCGACCGCGGGGCGCACGGCCGAGGCCCTGGTCGAAGAGATGGAGGCGCACGTCCGCGCGGCCCTCGACGAGCACATCTGGTCGACCGGCGACACGACCTGGGGCGGGGCGATCGAAGCGGAGCTCGAACGCCTCGACTGGCGGCTCGCAGTCGTCGAGATTGCGACGCGCGGCTCGGTGGGAGCCCTGCTTGGCGAGAGCGTCGCGCGCCTCTCGTTCATCGAGTCCCTGCCGCACCCGCCCGACGGTCTCGACCGACCGGAGGACCTTGCCAACCGGTTTCGCCAGATCGGGCACGACGCCGAGGTCGGCCTTGCCGTCCGGATCCGGACGCGCGGCGGCGATACGGGCGCCTCGATCGCGGTCGCGACCCCGAGCGGCGTTCACCGCGAGCGGCGCGTCGTCTTCCTCGACGGCGCCGCCGGCCGAACCCGCGCCGCCCTTGCTGCCGCAGATGTCCTGTTGCGGCAGCTCCGCCGCGATGGCTGATGTCGCGCAGCGGACAGCCGCCGGGTCCGCCGAACGCTACGCTGCCCCGGTCCCGGGCCGCGACGATCCGCGCCGAGCCGCGAGACAACGTTGGAGGACCTGGTGCGCCTGACCGTTCTTGGAACCGGCACCGCGCGTCCCGTCGCGGACACGTCGGCTTCCGGGATCCTCGTGGAGTCCGGTTCGACGGCCGTCCTGTTCGACTGTGGCAGCGGCATTGCGTCCCAGCTCCAGACGAAGATGTCCGCCGAGAACCTCACGGCCCTCGTCGTCGGCCATTTCCACGCCGACCACTGGATCGACCTCGCGCCGCTGCGCTACCGCTTCCCGTGGGGCGAACGAGCGCCGCGGCGATTGCCCGTCCATCTCCCGCCAGGCGGAGCCGAGAAGCTGGAGCACCTGGCCGCAGCGATGGCCGAGCGCCCGCACTTCTTCGACGACGCATTCGAAGTCCGCGAGTACCAATCCGGCGAGTGGCTGGAGGCCGGTGACCTCCGATTCCGGCCGATGTCCGTCGGCCACTACGTGCCCGCGTTCTCGATGGAGATCGTCGCGACGGACGGCACGCGGATCGTCTACGCCGGCGACATGGGCCCCTCGGACGAAGTCGTGGAGCTGGCGCGTGGCGCCGACCTGCTCATCCTCGAGGCAACCCTCGAGTCAGCCGCCTTCGACGACCTCAAGCGTGGCCACCTGACGACCGACGAGGCGATCGAGCATGTCGTCCGCTCGGGCGTGCCGCGGGCGCTGCTCGTCCACTATCCGTCGGAGCGTCGCGCCGAGATGGTCCAACGCTGCGCGAGCTCCGGAGCGCCGGTGGCGCCGGCATTCGTCGGCCAGGTCGTGGACGTGATCCGCGCGGGTGCCGCCGGATTGGGCGGCAGCCGGGCCGCCGCCGCCTCCTGACTCAGGAGATCGTCAGCACCGGCTGAGCCGCGGCTTCGGCGGCGCGGACGCTCATCCGCGCGGCCACGATCCGGGCCAGATTCTTCAGCGCCGCCGCCGCGGGACCCGGTTCCCGCTGCGCGACCGCCGGCACGCCGACGTCGCCGCCCTGGCGAACCGTGATGTCAAGCGGGATGCCGCCGAGGTACTCGAGCGCGTGCTGGGCCGCGAAGCGCTCGCCACCGCCGCGACCGAAGATCTCCGTCGCCTCGCCGCAGTGCGGGCAGACGAACGCGGTCATGTTCTCGACGAGGCCGATGACGGGGACGCTCATCCGCTTGAACATCGCGAGCGCCTTCGTGACGTCCGCGAGCGAGACTTCCTGGGGCGTCGTGACGAGCACCGAGCCGCTGATCGGGACGGCCTGGGCCAGCGTCAGCTGCGCATCCGACGTGCCGGGCGGCAGGTCGATGACGAGGTAGTCGAGCTCGCCCCAGTCGACGTCACGCAGGAACTGCTGGATTGCGCCGCCGACGAGCGGCCCGCGCCAGACGATCGGCTGGCCCTCGGGCACGAAGAACTGGATCGAGATGACCTTGACGCCGTGCCGCTCGAGGGGCTGGATCTTGTTGTCGGCGCCGGCCTGCGGCTGGCCGTCGACGCCGAGCATCAGGGGCACGTTCGGGCCGGTGATGTCCGCGTCCAAAAGGCCGACCGTCGCCCCGTCCTGCGCGAGCGCAACCGCGAGGTTGACCGCGACCGTGCTCTTACCGACACCGCCCTTGCCGGACGCGACGGCGATGACATTCTTCACGCCGGGCAGCAGCTGCTCAGGCGTCCGCGGCGCGGCCCGCCGAACGACGGCACCCCACGTGAGCTCGACCGAGGTCACGCCGATCGGATCAAGCGCGGTATGGACTCGGGTCTCGATCTCGTCCTTCAGCGGACACGCCGGCGTCGTCAGCTCGATCGTGAACGCCACCGCCGTCCCGTCGATCTTGAGGTCCTTGACCATGTTTCGGGTGATCAGGTCGCCGCCCAGCTCGGGCTCCTGGACGGTCGCAAGCGCGGCGGTGACAGAGGCTTCGGTGACGCTCGACATGGCCGGCTTCGACGCTCCCTCCAATTCCGACACTCGGTGCGTCGATATCGTACTCGGGCCTCCGGTTTGACACCCCGAACGGGCCGAACCTATCGTCACCGCCACCCCGAAGGAGGAGCTTGCAGCCGCCCGTGCCCGAAGTCGAGGTCACGCTGATCGGAGTCTCGAAGTCGTACGGCGACGTTGTCGCCGTCGCCGGCATCGACCTCGAGGTCATGGACGGCGAGTTCTTCTCGCTCCTCGGTCCGTCGGGTTGTGGCAAGACGACGACCCTCCGGATGATCGGCGGCTTCGAGCAGCCCACGTCCGGCAAGATCGAGCTCAACGGCCAGGACGTCACGTGGCTCCCGCCCTACAAGCGTGACGTCAACACGGTCTTCCAGAACTACGCGCTGTTCCCGCACCTGACGATCTACGACAACGTCGCGTTCGGCCTGCGTCGCAAGAAGCTGCCCGAAAAGGACGTGCGAACGCGCGTCGGCGAAATGCTCGAGCTCGTCGAGCTGCCCGGCTTCGGGCGCCGCAAGCCGAGCCAGATCTCGGGCGGCCAGGCGCAGCGCGTCGCTCTCGCGCGGGCGCTCGTGAACAAGCCGGCCGTGCTCCTCCTCGACGAGCCGCTCGGCGCCCTCGATCTGAAGCTTCGAAAGCAGATGCAGGTCGAGCTCAAGCGGATCCAGCAGGAAGTCGGGATCACGTTCATTTACGTGACCCACGACCAGGAAGAAGCGATGACGATGTCGGACCGGATCGCGGTCATGGAGCGCGGCCGGTACCAGCAGCTGGGCGATCCGGAGACGCTCTACGAGCGCCCGGCGACGCCGTTCGTCGCGGGCTTCCTCGGCGTCAGCAACCTCCTGCCGGCGAAGCTCGGCGAGCGCGACGGGGAGCGCATCTGGTGCACGCTCGCGGATGGCACCCGGGTCCGGGTGCCCGCGTCGGCGGTCGATGGCAAGACCGCCATCCGGGTCGGCGTCCGGCCTGAGAAGATCCGCCTCCAGGCCGATGGCGATGGCGCTGGCGCCATGAATCGCCTCGCCGGACGCGTCGTGGATGCGTCGTACCTCGGTGTCTCGACGAGCTATATCGTCGAGGCGCTGTCCGGGTCGCGCCTGACGGTCTACGAGCAGAACGTCGAGCGCACGTCGCACGGCTCGCTCCACCGCCCGGGCGACGACGTGTTCCTGAGCTGGTCACCCGATCACACGTTCGCCGTTGCCGACGATGGGGCGTCGGCCGCAGAACCACAGGCCGCCGCGGCCTCAGGCTAGGAAGGAGTCACCACGATGACCGAGCACGATCGCAGCCCGATCGCCACACCGCTGGACCGCCGCACGTTCCTCCAGGGCTCGGCCCTGGCGGGCTTCGCCGCGTTCCTCGCGGCGTGCGGCACGGACGGCACGGGCGGCAGCCCCTCGGCGGCTGCGTCCACCGAAGCATCCGCGGGCGCATCGGCGAGCCCAGGCGAGCTCGGCGGGACCGTGAACTTCGCGAACTGGATCGGCTACATCGACGTCGACGACGACAACACGACGCACCCGACGCTCGACAAGTTCACCGACGAGACGGGCGTGACCGTCAACTACGTCGAGGCCGTCGACGACAACGAGACGTTCTTCACCCGCGATCTCCAGGGTCCGCTGAGCCAGGGCCTCGCGACGCAGTGGGACATCTTCGTCGTGACCGACTGGATGGTCGCCCGCCTCGCGCGCCTTGGCTGGCTCGAGAAGATCGACACCGCGAACACGCCGAACTTCCCGACCAACCTGCTCGACCAATACCACGGCCGCTCGTTCGACCCTGATACGAACCTGGCCGCGCCTTGGCAGTCCGGGATGACAGGCATCGGCTTCGACAAGGCCCAGACCGGCGACCTCGACTCGCTCGAGGTCTTCTGGGACGAGACGTACAAGGGCAAGCTCACGTACCTCACCGAGATGCGCGACACGGTCGGCCTGGCCGCGATCAAGCTCGGCTTCAAGCCCGAGGAGCTCACCGAGGACCAGTTCCAGCAGGCCCTCACCGAGGTCGACAACGCCGTGAAGGCGGGCCTCGTTCGTCAGCTCACCGGGAACTCGTACGTCGATGTCATGGCCTCAGGAGACGCGATCGTGGCGATCGCCTGGTCGGGCGACGTCAGCGGCCTGCTCGTCCCGGACCAGACCCCGGAGCAGGACTTCCAGTGGGCCCTCCCCAAGGAGGGCGGGATGCTCTGGACGGACAACATGGTCATGCCCAAGGGGGTCGTCAACAAGGCCCAGGCGGAAGCCTGGATCAACTTCTATTACGAGCCGGTCAACGCGGCCGCCGTCGAGGCGTGGGTGAACTACGTCTGCCCGGTGAAGGGCGCCCGGGAGGTTCTCGTGGCCGAGGATCCCGAGATCGGCGACAACCCGCTGATCTTCCCGCCCGACGACTACGTCGCCCGCCTCCATCAGTTCCGATCCGTCACCGCCGAAGAGGAGCAGGCCTGGAGCGAGGACTTCTCGCGAGTGCTGGGCCTCTGATCGCTCGCGTCCGTTCGTCCCGGCAACGGACAAGCGCATGAAGCGTCTCCGCCTGTCTCGGGCCAGCGCGCCGTACTTCCTGCTGGTCCCGGGGCTGGCGTGGCTCGTCGTGTTCTACGTCTATCCCGCGATCCAGATGTTCCTCGTCTCGCTCTGGACGGGCAACATCACCGAGGGCTTCCGGCAGACGTTCAACTGGAGCATCTACGGCGAGAGCCTGTCGGAGTACTGGCCCTGGATCCTCCGATCCGCGGAGTACGGCGGCCTGGCGACACTCTTCGCGTTCGTCCTCGGCTTCCCGCTCGCATACACGATCGCGTTCAAGGGCGGCGCGTACAAGAACGTGCTGCTGTTCCTCGTCATCGCCCCGTTCTTCACGAGCTTCCTGCTTCGAACGTTGTCCTGGAAGATCATCCTGGCCGATAGCGGGATCGTCCTCGGCCCGCTGAAGGACGCCGGGTTCCTGCCGGACGACTTCCGGCTCCTGGCAACGCCCGCGGCTGTGGTCGCCGGGATCACGTACAACTTCCTGCCGTTCATGACGCTGCCGCTGTACGTCGCCCTCGAGAAGATCGACTTCCGGCTGATCGAGGCCGCCCGCGACCTCTACGCCGGCCCGTGGCGGCCCGGAGGTGCGATCGTCGGCGGGGCGGTCGGCGGCCTGCTCGTCGCGGTTGTCACCGCGATCCTCGGGGCCAACCCGCTCATCCCCGGGATCGCCGGCGCGATCGTCGGCGGGCTGATCGGGACGTTCCTGATCAGTGAGGCCTTCGTCCGAGTCGTGCTGCCGCTGTCGCTGCCGGGGATCTTCGCCGGCTCGCTGCTGACGTTCATCCCCGCGGTCGGCGACTTCATCAACGCCGAGCTCCTCGGCGACCCGAAGTCGCAGATGATCGGCAACGTGATCCAGGGCCGCTTCCTCAAGGTCACCGACTATCCGACGGCTGCTGCGCTCTCATTCATCCTCATGGCGGCGATCATCGTTGGCGTCCTCATCTATGCCCGCCTCCTCGGCACCGAGGAGCTCACGGGCGGCGCCACCTGATGTCTGCCGCGGCGATCAGCGCCTCGCGCCGGCCAAGCCCGCTCCAGCGGTTCGGCGTCGCCATCGAGCGCTTCCTGCTGCCGCTCTACACGATCGGCGTCACGCTCTACCTGATCCTGCCCGTCGCGGTCATGATCCTGTTCAGCTTCAACGACCCGACCGGCCGGTCGAACCTCATCTTCAAGAAGTTCTCGTTCGACGCCTGGCTGGATCCGCTCGGTCGAATCGGGCTCGGGGATGCCGTGCGGAACAGCCTGATCGTGGCGTTCGGCTCGACGCTCGTCGCGACGATCCTCGGAACGCTGATCGCACTCGCACTCGTGCGCTACAGCTTCCGCGGCCGGAACACGACGAACATGCTGATCTTCCTGCCGATGTCGACGCCCGAGATCGTGCTCGGCTCGTCGCTCCTGACGATGTTCATCGCCAGCACGAAACTGCCGTTCATCCCCGAAGGGCTCCTCTACCCGCTCAGCATCCGGACGATCTTCATCGCCCACGTGATGTTCAACATCAGCTACGTCGTCGTCACCGTGAAGGCGCGGCTCCAGGGCTTCCCGCGTCATCTCGAGGAAGCGGCGATGGATCTCGGCGCGAACGAGTGGGTGACGTTCTGGCGGGTGACCTTCCCGCTCATCCTGCCGGGCGTCGTCGCGGCAGCCCTGCTCGCGTTCAGCCTCTCGATCGACGACTACGTGATCACGGCGTTCACCGCTGGCAACGCCCAAACGTTCCCGCTCTACATCTACGGCGCGCAGCAGCGCGGCATCCCGGTCCAGGTCAACGTCATCGGCACGATCATCTTCGGGAGCGCCGTCCTTCTCGTGATCCTCACGACGCTCTGGCAGCGGCGGCAGGCCGTCCGAGACTTCGCGCCGCTGCGGACGATCGAGAAGTGACCGTGACCGGCGCGGCCGTGGACCGCTCGGTCGTCCCGGCGGTCTGGAGCCGGATCACGAACCTCACCGTCGATCGGGGCGAGGGTTCGTGGCTGATCACGACCGACGGCGAGCGCTACCTCGACTACTCGTCCGGGATCGGCGTCACGAACACCGGCCACGCCCATCCCCGGGTCGTCGCGGCGGTCCAGGCCCAAGCCGCGAAGCTCCTCCACGGCCAGCAGAACATCGTCTACCACGAGCCCGGGCTGCGGCTGTACGAGCGGCTCCAGGGCCTCCTGCCGGGCGGGCCGTGGCAGGCCTTCCTGTCGAACTCGGGCGCGGAGGCGGTCGAGGCGGCCGTGAAGCTGGCGCGCGTCGCGACGGGCCGGCCGGTGATCATCGCGTTCCGCGGCGGCTTCCACGGGCGAACCGCGCAGACGATGGCAATGACGACGGCGAAGGACGTCTACCGTGCCGCCTTCGAACCGCTCCCGGGCTCCGTCTACCACACAGGCTTCCCGAACTGCTACGGGTTCGTCGGCGGGTCGCACGCGCCGGACGCGAACTGCCGCTGTGACTGGGAGGCCCAGCTGGACCTTCTGTTCCACCAGGTCATCTACCCGGAGCGGGTCGCGGCGATCATCGTCGAGCCGGTCCTCGGCGAGGGCGGCTACATCGTCCCGCCGCCGACGTTCCTGCCGCGCCTCCGCGAGATCACGCGCCAGCACGGGATTCTGCTGATCGCCGACGAGGTCCAGACCGGCTTCGGGCGGACCGGCGAGATGTTCGCGGTCCAGCACTGGGGCGTGGAGCCGGACATCCTCGTGATGGCGAAGGGCATCGCTTCCGGGTTGCCGCTCTCGGGGATCCTCGCGCGAGCCGAGCTGATGGCGAAGTGGAAGCCCGGCACCCATGGCGGGACGTACGGCGGCAACGTCGTTGCCTGCGCGGCGGCGAACGCGACGCTCGACGTCATCGAGGATGAGGACCTCATCGCGAACGCCCGAGCGCGCGGCGCGCAGCTCGTCGGCGGGCTTCGCGAGCTGGCCTCGGATCATCCGGCGATCGGCGACGTCCGCGGCCTGGGCTGCATGGTCGCGATGGAGTTCGTCAAGCCAGGCGTGGGCGACGGCCGGCGGCCGGACGCGGATCTCGCGAAGCGCGTGATCGCGGGTGCGCTCGAACGGAAGCTTATCGTCCTCTCGGCCGGCTCGTACGGCAACGTCTCGCGGATCATCCCGCCGCTCGTCACGACGGCCGACGAGGTCGACCGCGCACTCTCGATCCTCGAGGACAGCCTGACCGCCGCGGAGTCGTGAGCCCGCGCCCGAAACCCGAATCGATCGAACCCGAGCGACTGACCGTGGTGCCCGCGACGGCCGAGCGCTGGCCGGACGTCGTGACGCTCCTTGGCGGGAACAGCGATCGGGGTTGCTGGTGCCAGGCTTGGCGCGGCGTCGATTCGGCGTTCGGTCGCGGCGACCCCGGCCGCAATCGGATGCTGCTGGAGTCTCAAATCGAGAGCGGCGCGTTTGCACCCGGGCTGATCGCCTATCTCGACGGCGAGCCGGTCGGCTGGTGCGGCATCGGACCGCGCGCGGCGTTGCCGCGGATGGTCAACTCGCGAACGATCCCGACGGTCGACGACCTGCCGGTCTGGTCGCTCGGCTGCTTCAACATCAGGGTGGGCTTCAGGCGTCGTGGCGTTGCAAAGGCGCTCCTCGACGCCGCGATCGAACATGTCCGTGCGCAGGGTGCGCCGGCGCTCGAGGCCTACCCGATCGATCCGGAGGGGACGCGGGTCGACGTCGGGTTCGGGTTCGTTGGCTTCACGCCGATGTTCGAGGCCGCCGGGTTCCGGCGCGTCCTGCTGACCGACGCGCACAGCGCCGGAAGGCCGCGCTGGCTGATGCGGAAGGACCTGGCCTGAGGCCTAGCCGTTGACGAAGCCGGCCGTGTCGACGACCTCGAACGCATCGCCGTGGACCTGGCCGAGGTCGTGGAGGTCGTCGTCGTCCCAGCCGTGGCTCGGCGCGCCGGTGATGTACCACGGCGAACCGTTGTCGGCGAGCAGCATCCCGTACGTCTTCAACGCCTGGAGGACGATCCGCGCCTGCGGGCCGAAGCCCGAGATGTCGACCGATGCCTTCAACCGAACGCGCAGGCCCATCGGCGGGTTGACCGCACACGAGCCGCTGCCGGCCTGGTGGCGGGCCGGGTAGATGTAGCCGTTGCAGGTCGATGGTGCCGTGAACCGAATCGCGTGGTGGATGGCGCCCGCGGCGACCTCCTCGTAGCGGACGAGACCCGGGAAGATCGGCAGCCCGGCGGCGTCCGCGCTCGTCCAGCCCGCAGTGCGGAGCGCGTTCGAGCCGAGATCCCACGTCGCGCCTGAACCGGCCGACCACGAGCTGCCCGACTTCTGCGCCGCGAACAGCTCGTACAGCCGGCACTCGTTCGTCTCGACCATGAGGATGTGACGGTCCGAACCACCCTCGATCGCCGGGCTCGCCGGGATCGGGTAGCCGACGTGATCGGACTCGTCGTCGTACTGGAAGCTGACGGTCGAGCGCGGCGTCGCCGTGCCGACGACGTTGAACGGGATGCCGTACCAGCCGCCGTCGCTGAAGTCGGGATGCAGCCCCGCGCCGAGCCCGATCGCCGCGACCATCGCGTCCGAGTTCGAGGCGACCGGGAGGCCGTTCACCGGCCGGTTCCAGACGTTCGACGCCGGGAAGATGTCGCAGCTCGCGAGCGATGGCGGCGGAGCCGGCGGTGGCGTTGGGGCGAGAGTCGGCCCGGGCGTTGGCGCCGGCGTGGGAGCGGGGGTCGGCGGAGCGGTCGGGTTCGGCTTCTTCGTTGGTGCCGGCGCCTGGCTCGCAGCAGGATGGGTGGTGGCAAGCGCGGCGATCGACGGCGACGCGGCGGCGCTCGACGGCGCGTTCGGTCCGGCGGTGGAGGTCTGCCCGGGCGCGGCGGAGCCCGTGGTGCGTGCGTCCGGCTCGAGCGCGAGGGCACCGCTCGTCTCAGTCGGAAGGCTGACGTCGGGGTTCGCGGGAAGCCGAGCCTGCCCAAAGAGGAGCGCGAGCGTTACGGCCCCGGCGAGGCCGAAGAGCAGCGCGGCCACGCGGGTCCCCCGATCCGACATGCGGCCCAGCCTAGGCGGGCGGCCTCGTCAGGGCGAGCGGCCCGATCGTCCGGCCGGGCTATGACTCCGGCGGCGACGGGAACATCGGGTTCTCGAACAGGGTCAACCGGGCAATGGTCCGATAGCCCCATACCGTGAAGACGACGAGGCCGGCGAAGAATGCCCCGACGCTGAGTCCGAGCGCGAGGCCGACCGGCGCATCAAGACCGAGCGAGATGACGGCGATGAGGGCGGCGAAGAGCACGCAATTGATCGAGCCGACCATCCCGCCCGTGGTGGTCAATCCATGGAGAATTCCGACCACGGGGGACAGGCGTCGGCGCCCCCCGCCGTATGCGGAAGTGACGCCGATGCGGTCGTCGTGGATCGAGGCGATGAAGTAGTGCTGGATCCCCGGGATCATCTCGGTGTAGGCGTGCCGAATGCGGTTCATCCCGCGCACCGCGGCAAGCTCCTCGATGCCACTGTCGAAGATCCGACCGAGCGTTGCCATGCCGACGAACAGGTTGACCGCCAGCAGGAGGATCACGATCGGGATCACCGCCTCGGCGAAGCGATCCGAAGCGACGAGGAAGCCGACGACGATGAGGCTCGCCGACAGGAACGTCAGGAACATGCCTGCCCGGGTGAACGCCTCGTTGTAGGCCAGCGAGCGTCCGGCGATCAAGCTCCAATGCTCCGTTGCAAGGATCTGGGCCGCCCGCGGATCGTCGACCGGTCGAGCCTGTCCTTCGTCCGGCGTCGACGGTGGTCCCGCGGGTGGCGGGGTCTCGGCGGTCATCGGTCAGCCTCCGACCCGGCGGCCGGAGTCGGCGCTTCGGGGTCGCCCTGGAAGCGGATCATCCGCGCGATATAGGCCGTGGCATCGCGCCTCGCGTATGTCACCAGCAGCACCGACGAGATGATCGACACCACGACGCCGATCCCGAGCGCGGGCGTCATCGCGGGCGCGACCTGGAGCGTGAAGAGTCCGGCGACGACACCGGCGAGGACCGAGCAGATCACGCCGACGACGCCGGGTGTCGTGACGAAGAAGTGGAGCGGCGACCAGCCGGTGACCTGCATCGCCGCGTACGACAGCGCGAATCCGGGCACATCGAGGGTCGTCCCGGTGACGAACTCGTCCTCGATGCCAGGCTCGAGGCGGGCATAGACGCCGCGCAACCGGTTCATCCCGGCGACCCAGTAGAAGTCCTCGTTGTTGACCTGCGTGAGCCGGACGAATGTGGCGACGCCCAGGAACAAGGTGATCGACAGGACGACGACGGCGAACACGACAAACTCCGGGCCGAACCCTGTCGCGGAACCGACGAGCGCCAGGGCCACCGTCGCGGTCGACAGTGACGTAAGGAACATCGACGTCCGCGAGAACGACTCGTTCCAGCTCATTGAGCGAGTCGCGAGCAGGCTCCAGTGCTCCGTGGCCAGGAACTGCGCCCGGCGGGCGGAGGACTCGGACGGGCTGGGCATTCCCTCGGCGGTCATCGGGACTCCCCTCCTTCGGGCGCGGTGATGAGCATCGAACGTACGGTCTCGTGGATCGTGCCATTCGTGGCCAGGAACGTCGCGCCGCTGACATCGCGACGCCCATCAAAGGTCGTGACCCTGCCGCCAGCTTCCTCGACGAGCACGGCCGGCGCCGCGGTGTCCCAGATCGACAAATCGACCTCGATCATCGCCTCCGCCGCACCTTCCCCGATCAGCGTGTACCCCCAGAAGTCACCAAGACCGCGTTCCCGCCAGGCGGCGTCGAGGACGGTCTCGAAGCCTGGCGCATGGCCCGATCCCACCACGTCGCGCGTCCCCGCGTAGAGAACCTGCGCCTCATCAAGGCTTCCGATCCCTGAGACGCGGATCCGGCGCGGTGCAGCGGCGGTGCCACCCGACCAGGTCGCCCACGCTCCCCCGCCCCGCCAGGCATGCCACCGCCTGTTGAGGGCGGGCGCCGAGAGCACGCCGGCCTGGAGCTCGCCGTCGCGCTCGACCGCCAGCAGGGTCGCGAACACCGGAACGCCGCGGAGGTAGTTGTGCGTGCCATCGATCGGGTCGACGATCCAGCGGACTGCCGCGCCAGCTCGGTCGGTGCCGTACTCCTCGCCGATGACGCCATGCTCCGGAAACGTAGTTGCGACGCGGTCGCGGACCAGGCGCTCGATGGCCATGTCGGCGGCGGTGACGAAGCTGCGATCCGGCTTGCGCTTGACCTCGACGTCCTGGCGGAAGTGCTCGAGCGCGATCGCGTCGGCCTCCTCGGCCCACCCGAGGGCGGCCATCACCCAGCCGCGGAGCTCGGCGTCGCTGCCCCGTCGCAGCGAGGCGCTCCACTCGGCGCCGAACTCCGGTGCGCCGCTCACGAGCGGATCCTCGCACCATCGGGGTCCCAGAGCGGCTCCCGCGCGACCGCGCACCCGACCCACTCGCCGAACACCTCAACCTCGCCGCTCGTCCCGACGGCAACGTCCGGCGGCAAGTACGCATAGGCGATCGAGCGCTCGACCGCGAAGCCGTAGCCGCCGCTCGTGACCCGGCCCACGATCTGGCCGTCGACCCGGACCGGCTCGTTGCCCAGCGCGACCGAGCGCGGATCATCGAGGACGAGGCAACGCAGGCGCTTCCGTGGGCCTGCGGCCTTGGCCGCAACGAGAGCGTCGCGACCCAGGAAGTCGACGCCCTTGTCGAGCCGGACGGCGAAGCCGAGACCGGCCTCGTACGGGGTCTCCTCCGGGGTGATGTCGCTCGACCAGACGCGGTAGCCCTTCTCGAGTCGCAGCGCGTCGATGGCGCGGTAACCGGCGGCGACGAGACCGTGCTCGCGGCCCGCGACCCAGACGCGGTCCCACAGCGCGCGACCATATTCGGCCGGCGGATAGAGCTCCCAACCCAGCTCGCCGGTGTACGTCACCCGCAGCGCGAGAACCGGGATCTCGGCAATCGAGATCTCGCGCGCGGTGAGGTACGGGAAGCCGTCGTTCGAAACGTCGTCCTTCGTCAGCGGCGCAAGGATGTCGCGCGCCATCGGCCCCCAGAGCCCGAAGCACGCCCGGGCAGACGTCACATCGCGAATTCGAACCCGGACGTCCTCTGGCAGGTGGCTCCGGATCCAGCCGAGGTCGTGGTTCCCGAACGCCGTCCCGGTGACGATGAGGAAGCGGTCCTCGGCGAGCCGCGTGACCGTGAAGTCGCACTCGATGCCGCCGCGGCGGTTGAGCATCTGCGTGTAGACGATCGAACCCACGGGCCGGTCGATGTCGTTGTCGCAGAGGTATTGCAGGTAGTCGAGCGCGCCCTCGCCCTCAACCTCGATCTTCGCAAAGCTCGATTCGTCGAACAGTGCGGCCGTCTGTCGGGTCGCGAGCGCCTCCGCGCCGATCGCCGGCGACCAATGCTCGCCGGCCCAGCCCCGCGGCCGCAGCGCCTCGAGGGCAGCGCGCGAGGAGACGCCGGCGCCGTCTTCATTCGGGGTGAACCAGTTCGGCCGCTCCCACATCGACTTCTCGCCGAAGACGGCGCCAAGCGCGGCGACTTCGTCGTAGGCCGGCGAGAGCCGCAGCGGGCGCGCCGCGAGCCGCTCCTCGTTCGGGTAATGGATGTCGTAGTACGTCGCGTACGTCTCGTACGTCCGAGCGAGCGTCAGGGCCTGCGAGCGGTACTGGCCGCCGAATCGGCGGATGTCCATCTTCCAGAGATCGAGCTCCGGCTCGCCGCCGACGATCCACTGGGCCATCTGCTGGCCGATGCCGCCGGTGCCGGCGATGCCGTGGGCGCAGAACCCCGCCGCGACGAAGAAGCCCCGGACCTCGCTCTCACCGAGGATGAACTCATTGTCCGGGGTGAAGGCCTCCGGCCCGTTGATCATCCGCGTCACCCCGGCGTCGGCGATGGCGGGAACGCGCCGGATGGCGCCGGCCATGATCGAATCGAAGCGCGGCCAGTCCGGGTCGAGCAGCCGGTGGTTGAAGTCCGGCGGGATCCCGTCGAGCGACCAGGGCATCGGGTCGCGTTCGTAGCCGCCCATGCACAGCCCGCCGACCTCCTCGCGGAAGTAGCAGAGATTGTCGGGGTCGCGCATCGTCGGCAGCCCTGGGTGGACACCGTCCACGGCGTTCGTGAACAGGTACTGGTGCGCCATCGGGATGATCGGGACCGTGACGCCCGCGAGTCTCCCGATCTCGGGCGCGAACATGCCGCCGGCGTTGACGACGACGTCGGTGGCGATCGTTGTTCTGCCGTCGCGTCCTTCGACCTCCACGCCGGTCACCCGGCCGCGCTCCACCGCGATGCCGACCACGCGTGTGTGCTGGCGAACCTGGACGCCCTTCGCGCGGGCGCCCGCCGCGAGCGCCTGGGCGAGGCCGGACGGATCGAGCCAGCCATCGGTCGGCAGCCAGACCGCGCCGAGGACGCCATCCGCTGTCATGAGCGGGAAGCGCTCCTGGGCCTCGGCGGCCGAGATCAGCTCGAGCGGCAACCCGAATGTCTTCGCCCAGCCGGCCTGGCGCTGGAGCTCCTCGTAGCGTGCCTCCGTCGACGCGAGGCGCAGCGAGCCGACCTCATGCCAGCTCACGTCCACGCCGGTCTCGGCCGTCAGGCGCCGGTACAGGTCGGCGCCGTACATCATCATCCGGGTCAGGGTCACGCTCGAGCGAAGCTGCCCGACGAGGCCGGCCGAATGGAACGTCGAGCCGGAGGTGAGCTCCGCGCGATCCACGAGGATGACCTCGGACCAACCGAGCTGGGCCAGGTGATAGGCGATGGACGTCCCGCCGACGCCGCCGCCGATGACCACTGCCCGTGCGTGATCCGTCACGGCTGAAGCCTAGCCGCCGCCGCTGCCACGGCGCGGGCCGTGTTTGCCAGACTGTGGCCATGCCCGCGCCGACCCCGACAATCGACGAGGTCCTCGCCGCCATGACCGCGTGGCATGGTCGGGAGGTCTCCGCCGTACCGATCAGCGGCGGGCTGACGAACCGCAACTACCGGGTCACTGTCGACGGCACGCCGTACTTCCTCCGGATCCCGGGCGAGGCGACCGAGCTCCTTGCGGTGGACCGCGGCAACGAGCTCCACAACACGCGTGCCGCCGCGGCGGCTGGCGCCGGGCCGGCCGTCGTCGACCACCTGCCGGCCCTTAACGTCATCGTGCTCGCCTGGCTCGACGCCCGGACGATGTCGAACGATGCCTTCCGGCCACCCGGCATGCCCGTTCGAATTGCCGATGCGCTGCGACGGCTGCACGCAGGCCCGCGGTTCCGCGACGACTTCGACATGTTCCGGCTGACCGAGCGCTACCTTCGCCTGGTCGACGAACGGGCCATCCCCGCCCCGCGGGCTACCGCGATGGGATTGCGGCGCTGCCGAGGGTCGAGGCGGCGATGCGGGTGCGGCCGCTCGCGAGCGTGCCTTGTCACAACGATCTGCTCGCCGAGAACTACCTCGACGATGGCGAACGGCTGTGGATCGTCGACTACGAGTACAGCGGCAACAACGACCCGACCTTCGAGCTCGGGAACACGGCCCAGGAGCTCGGCTTCGACGATGATCGTCTGCGCGAGCTGTGCGCCGCCTACTTCGGCGAGGTCACGGCCGCTGTCGTGGCCCGCTGCAGGGTCCAGATGCTGATGTCGGACGTTGGCTGGACGCTGTGGGCGGCGATCCAGGCCCGGATCTCGCCGATCGAATACGACTTCTTCGGCTGGGCCGAAGAACGCTGGGCTCGAGCCCGCGAGAAGCTCTCCTCGCCCGACCTCGAGGGCTGGCTCTGCGCTGTCTCGGGCTGACTCAGGCCCGCATCTTCGAGCCAGATGGGTCGACCATCGGATCATCGACGACCGTCGCGACAAGCCGTGCATCGAAGACGTCGACTTCCACCGCGCCTCCGGTCTCCACGCCGCGCGGCAGGTAGACGGTGCCGACGCTGCCCGGCGTCGTGAAGACGTAACCGGCGGAACGCAGCCGACTCACCACCTCGCCGTTCACGCGAACGGCCTCGCCGCCGTAGACCGGCACGTACTCCGGGCCTTCGAAGCGGACGGTGCGGAGGCGGCGCACCGGGCCGTCAGGCTCGGCCTCGCGTCGGGCGAGGAGCGCCGAGCGGCCACGGAACTCCTTGCGATCGGGGTGGACAAAGGCGGACAGCCCGGCCTCATCCGGCGTGTCCGTCGTCGTCAGGTCGGTGCCGAAGTAGCGGTAGCCCTTCTCGAGCCGGAGTGACTCCAGGGCCCGGTAGCCGACGACCTCGAGGCCGTGCTTCGACCCGGCGGCGACGAGCCGATCCCACACGCTGACCGCCCAATTTCGGGTCATCGCCAGCTCCCAGCCCAGCTCGCCGGCATAGCTGATCCGGCCCGCCTGCACCGGCGCTCCGCCGACGTGGATCTCGGGGGCCTGGCGCAGGGGCAGCCCGGCATTCGAAACGTCGTCGTCGGTGACGGCCTCCAGGACTCGGCGGGCGTTTGGCCCCCAGAGGCCGAACGTGGCGAAGGAGTCGCTGAGCTCAATGAGGTACATCGGTTCGTCGCTGACGCGCCCGTTGAGCTCGAGCCAGCCCATATCCCCGCCGACGTACCCGGCGCCGGTCACGACCGTGAACCGGTCGGCCGCGTCGCGCGTGACCGTCACGTCGGCCACGATCCCGGCGCGGTCGTTGAGCCACTGCGTGTACGTGATCGTGCCGACCGGCCGGTCGATGTCGTTTGCCGAGACGTACTGGAGGTTTTCGAATGCCCCCGGACCGACGATTCGAATCCGTCCGAACGAGGACAGGTCGATGAGCCCGACGCGCTCACGAACGGCGCGATGCTCCGCGCCGACGCGGTCCAGCCACGGCGGCTTCGTGAAGCCGTAGGCCCGCTGGTCGCGACCGCTGCGGTGTGACCCCGCGCCCGGCTCGAGGTGATCGGCGCGTTCCCAGCCGGCTTTCGTCCCGAAGACGGCGCCGGCCTCTTGGAGCCGGCCATGGACCGCGGAGAGGCGACGTGGCCGGCCGGCCTCGTCGGCATCGAACGGGTAGCGCTGGCGGTAGTAGTCCGCGTACGTCTCGCGGGCGCAGGCCGCCGCGTACGACGGGTCGCGGTAGGTCGGAGCGAACCGCCAGGCGCGGTACGGCCCGATATCCACGCCCGGGTCGCCGGTCGTGATCCAGGCCGCGATCGCCTGGCCGATGCCCCCGGCCGCGCCGAAGCCGTTGAGTGAGAGGCCGGCGGCCAGCCAGAAGCCACGGGCGCCCGGCATCGGGCCGAGGAGCGGGTTCGCGTCCGGAGTCATCGCATCCGGGTGGCAGACGAGGCGAACGACCTCGGCGTCCGCAAGGAACGGGAACCGCCGGATCGCGCCGGCCATCAGCGGCTCGAAGCGTTCGTAATCCGGCGCGAGCGAGCGAGCCGCGTGGTCCCACGGCACGCCGTCCTCCCAGCGCGACACCGGGTTGGTCTCGTAGCCGCCGAAGAGCACGCCGCCCGCTTCGGCCTTGCCGTAGACGAGGTTGTCGGGATCACGGAAGCACGGTGAGCCGGCCGGCATCTCGTGGCCCGGCACCGCGCGAAGGGCGATGTGCTGGTGGTCGACCGGGGTCGATGGCGCGAACCCGCCGACCATCTCCGCGATCCGCGGTCCCCACAGGCCCGCAGCGTTGACGACGATCTCGGTCTTGATCCGGCCGCGCTCGGTGACGACGGCCTGAACGACCCGGCGATCGGACAGCTCGATGCCGGTCACGCGGACACCGGTCTGGATTCGAACGCCGAGGCGCCTCGCCGCGGCCGCGATCGCGTGGGTCGTCGCGTGCGGGTCGAGGCTGCCGTCGCCGGGCAGGTACACGGCGCCGTAGAGCTCCTCGCCGGACATGGTCGGTAGGAGGCGCACTGCCTCTTCCGGCGGGATCAGCTCGACGTCGAGGCCGATCCCGCGCGCCCGGCTGGCCGTCCGCTGCAGCTCGCGGAGCTGGTCCGGGCTCGACGCGATCCGGAGGCTGCCCGAGCGTTCGAAGACGCCGAGCTGCTCGTAGAGCGCGATGCTGTAGCGCCGGAAGCCCATCATCGTCGCGGAGGGGTTGAACGCGGTGACGAGCCCGGCCGCGTGGGCCGTGGCGCCGCCCGTGAGCTGCGACTTCTCGATGAGCAGGACGTCGGTCTCGCCGGCCAGCGCGAGGTGATAGGCGACGCTGACGCCGGTGATCCCGCCACCGATGACGACGATCCGCGCCTGATCGACTAGTGGCACGCAGCGCTGCCCTGGTCCGAGAACGTGTCGTCGGTCGAGCGGAAGCGCCACACGTAGCCGCTCGGCTGCAGGGTCAGCTCGATGACGCCGTGAGCAATCGCAGAGCGGACGAGGCTGTTCGGGACGTTTCCGCCCGGGAACGGCCGGAGCGCGGCACCGCCGGTTCCGACCACGAACTCGCGCGTGCCGTCCGCGGCGGCCCTGCCGGCCTCGTCCTGCGGCGCGAACCGCTCGTAGTCGTGATCGTGGCCGTTCAGGACGACGTCCACGCCCGCGGACGCGACCGCCTGCCACAGCGGCGCGCTCGTCGTGATTCCGCCGTGGAACCCGGACGAAAACAGCGGATGGTGCCAGATGGCGAGCGAGCAGCGCGCGTCGGACGCGGCAAGGTCAGCGGCCAGCCACGAGCCCTGCTCAGAGTCCGGCTCGCAGCCGCCGACCTTCACGCAGTCCGAATCGAGCACGATGATGTGCCACCCGCCGAGGTCGTACGAATACCAGGTCCGGCCGTCGGCGTTGACGGCGGCGTCACCGAAGTACCCGAGGTAGCCGGCGGCATCGGCCGTATTCCAGTCGTGGTTCCCGGCGGCCGGCCGGATTCGCGACTTGAAAGCGCCCCACGTCGGTTCGAAACAGGTGGCGAACTCGTCGGCCGTGCCGCTGTCGTAGGCGTTGTCGCCCGCCGTGAAGACGGTCCCAGGGATCGTGATGACGAGCGCCGCAGTCGCTGAATCCGCTTCGAGTCCGCAGGACGCGACGTCACCCGCGCCGACGAGCGTCGCCGTCTGCTCGGCCGAGCTGGCGGATGGTGCCGGGCTGCCATCGGAGGGGCTGGCGGGTGCCGAAGCAGCCGCCGAGCTCGGTCCGGAGCTCGCGATCGGCGAGCCGAGGTCTGACGAGCCGCTCGGCGTAACCGAGCCCGTCGGTTCACTGCCAATGCTGCCGACAAACGCCGCAAGTCCGGCGAGGACCGTGAGCCAGCCGATCGTGGCAGCGATGAGCAGGCCCCCCGAACGGCGCACCCCGGTCAGCGTGCCGCCTCAGCCCTCGGCCGCGTCGCGGAGCGCCCGTTCGAAAGCGGGTGTCGACGCGTTCGCGAGCAGGCGTTCGAAGTGCTCGGCGGCGTACGCGACGAAGTCGACATCGAGCGTGCTGATGCCCTGCTGGAGCACGCCCCACATCGCCTCGCGGAAGTCCGAGACGACGCGCATGAGCGTGAGACGCGCCGCGCGGGCCGGTCGGACGTCGCCGTCGTAGGCCTGGAGGAGGATCGCATCCTCGTCCGCAGTGAGCGAGTGGTTGACCGAGAAGTTGCCGAGGTCGAAGAACGGGTCGCCCATGCCCGCGTACTCCCAATCGACGATCCGGATCCGCTGCCCGTCATCGATGAAGTTGGCGTTCAGCAGGTCGTTGTGACAGGGCCGCAGCTCCATCGGAGCGGTGAGGAGCGCGAGCTCGATCCTGCGACTCACGGCATGAGCCAGGTCGTACTCCGCGGGGATCCGGACACCGCGGGCCAAGGCGAGGGCGCGGTACGCCTCGACGATGCGGAACGGGATGAACAGGCCGGGGATTGCCGGACCGTCATGAATCCGGCGGATCGAGTCGGCGACGGCGCGGAGGGTCTCGGGCCGATGGACGACATCGTCGGAGACGGGTTCGCCGACGATGAAACGCGTGACGAGGTAGCCCTCCGGCCGGATGAAGGCGACGACTTCCGGACCCACGCCGACGCCGGCCGCGGCCACCGTGGCCGCATGCTCGACCTCGCGGCTGATGCCGAGCAGGTGCGTGTCGTTGCCGGCCAGGCGGACGACGTAGCGATCATCGCCGCCGCTGGCTCGAACGAGGAAGTTGCGATTCGTGATCCCGCCGGAGAGCGCGCTGAACCTCAGCTCTCGACCGGCGAGCTCGGGCAATCTGCCGAGCGCACGAGCGAGCTCGTCGCGCAGCTCACCACGAAGTTCGTCGTCAATCGCGCCGGGTGCGTCCGCGTCGGCCACCGGGCTGGACATCGCCGGACATGGTACGGCGCGGCAGGAGGGCTCCCGCCGCGCCGTCCGCTTCGAACGGGTGAGGTGCTGAGCTAGCCGATGACGGCCTCGCCGGTGGCGATGTCAGCCTCGACCCGATCCTCGCGGCCGCGCTGTGCCACGACGTAGTAGATCGCTCCGACGAGGATGATCGCGCCGACGAGCGATTCGAAGACCGGCCAGTGCGGCAGGCCCTCGATCGGGTTCCCGCCGAACGTGATGAACGCGTCGATGAACGGGTTCGACCAGTCCGACCGTAGCGAGGAGCCGAAGACCCCGAACATCGGGTCCGCCCAGAGGCCGATGTTGATGATCATCGCGCCGCCCCAGACGAGGGCCAGGATGTTCAGGATCGTGCCCCAGCTGCCGAGCTTGAACCAGGCGCCCTTGTGCGGCCAGCCACGGCGGCGAGCGGCGAGGACACCGAGGTTGCAGAGGAAGTAGCTGAGGTAGATCGTGCCGGTCGCCGCGATTGCGAGGTAGATCGAGCCGAGCGCGCCGGTCAGGATGATCGGCACCGCCGCGAGAACGCCAACCGCCAGCGAGGCGTACGAGGGCGTCTTGAGCGTCGGGCTGACGTGCGCCCACAGGTTGCCGAACGGCAGGCGGCGGTCTCGACCCATCGAGAACATCAGGCGGACCGTGGCGCCCTGGATCGCCAGCGTGCAGACATAGACCGCGACGAGGATCACGACCAGGTAGAGCTGGCCGAGCGTGAAGGTGCCGAACAGCGTCCCGTTCAGGTTCTCGAGGATCGTGTCTGCGATCGGGAACAGGAATGCCTGTCCGGTCTCGACCGCCTTGCCGACGTCCTTGAACGAGAGGGTAACGGCGAGCAGGAAGATCGCGCCGACGATGCCCGACAGCCAGATCGCCGAGAGGACGCCACGCGGCGCCTGGCGGCTCGCGTCGAGTGTCTCCTCGCCGAACGTCCCGGCCGTATCGAAGCCGTAGACCACGAAGAGCGCCATGAACGCGCCGACCAGGAAGACCGGGAAGTAGCCACCCTCCGACAGCCCGCTCGTGTACGAGGTGTCGAAGATGATTGAGATCGGCTGGTGGTTGAAGAAGAACAGCAGGATCAGCGCGAAGAAGAGCATGCCGATGATCTCGGCCGCGACTCCGATGTTGTTGATGAACGCGAGCAGGCGAACGCCGATGACGTTGATCGCAGTCGTCGTCACGAGCGCCGCGAGCGCGGTGAACTGCCACAGGTCGAGGCCGGGAATCGGCGACGCCCCGGCGAGGTCGAAGCCAGTCACGGTCGACAGCACGAGCGGGACGGTGGCGGCGACCGCGGTGACCGTGACCACGCCCGCCCAGAAGTAGATCCAGCCCGTGAACCAGCCGAGCGTTCGGTTCGAGAGACGCTTGGACCACTGGTAGATCGACCCCGCGACCGGGAAATGACTGGCCAGCTCGGCGAAGTTCAGGGCCACGAACGTCTGGCCGAGGATGACGAGGGGCCACGCCCAGAAGATCGCGGGACCCCCAACACCGAACGCCACGGATTGGTTGGTGAATGTCCCAGTAGCGACCGAGATGTAGCTGAACGCGACCGCGAAGTTCGCGAGGAAGCCGAGCGATCGTCTTAGCTCGGGCTTGATGCCGAGCGAGCGCAGGTGCGCGTCATCGCGCGCAGCGACTTCGGCATGGCTTTCCATCGGACCGGACACGCCTACCCTCCTCTACCTCCGCGCGTCTCGGGGACGTCCCGACGCGCGAGACCTACCTCTTCGGAGATGACGCGATCGGGCGTTCGCGATCCCTCCAGACGCGAAGCCCGGCTCGCAGGATACGCCGCCGCCGAGGCGGGTCAAGACGGAATCAGGGGTCCAGTCGCCAGATTCGGAACGGGATCGAGCTCGATCAGGAGGGTCACGGACAGCGTGGCCAAGTCTCGTCCTCAGACCCGGTTGGCGAGCGCCTCTGGTGCCGGCCGAGAAACCGGGACGGGTGTCACCCACCGCTCGACCGCTCCACGCGAACCGACGACACCGAGCTCGCGGTACAGGAACCGGATCTTGCGGGCTTGCTCGGCGAGGATCTCGTCCTTCGTCTCGAGGTCCCACAGCTCGCGCTTGAACGGGCCGAGCGCCTTCTTGCGGGTCGTATAGACGAACTGCTGGTCGGTCTGCTCGGACTTGCGCTCGTCGAGCGCGTTCTCCGAGCACCAGCGTTCGATCTGTTCGTGGAGCTCGGCCGGGAAGGCGGGGTGATCGTAGAGCGTGTTCTGGAAGCCGGTCGCGAGATGGATCTCCGCGGTCCCGACGTCGCGGAACCGGTGGAACATCTCGTCCGGCAGCGTCGATGCGCCATGCTGGACGGTCCCCGCGAGGCCGTACTCCTCACGGGCTACCACGCCGAGCCGCTCGTGGACGCCAAAGTCCACGGCCACGCTTGCGACGGTGCCATCGGGCAGAACCATGCCGCCATGCGAGGTCCCCGTCTGCACGCTGACCTTGCTGATTCCGATCGCGCCCGGAGCCCGGATCGTCAGCTCGCGGTTGAGCCCGTCGAGGTAGGCCCGCAGCTCCTCCTCGGTCGAGTTCGACTTGCCGACCTCGCCGATCTCGCCACCGATGCTGATCGTCACGCCGTCGGCCTCGAGGCCGCGAATGTGGGCGACGAGCTCGGCCGTTCGAACGTAGTTCTCGCGCTGCTCCTCGTCGACGTTCGGCTTCGAGAGATCGACGAGCGTCGAGGCGTCGATGTCGATGTTGCGATAGCCGGCATCGACCGCGAGGTTGCAGGCGCGCCGGATCTCCTCGGTCATCGCCTCGGGATCGGCGGCGTACTTCTTGGCGTTGAACTGGTAGTGGTCGCCCTGCAGGAAAACCGGGCCCTGCCAGCCGGCCGCGATTGCGCCGGCGAGACACGCCGTCGCGTAGTCGATCGGACGTTGGTACGTGTAGGTCTGCTCGCTCCGGGCGAGCTCGAGGATGACAGCGCCGGCGTCATCGGCCGCGGCCGATTCGTAGACGATCCGGGCCATGTCGAACGTCTGGGCGCGGATGTTGATCGCCGGGACCGTGAACGGCTCGATCTCCCCGCGGGCCCGCGCCACGTACAGCTCGTGAATGCTCGCCGACCGGGCGCCGAGCGCCTGGCTCGCCTCCCAGACGATCCAGCGCGCGACCTCGACCGCGGCCGCTTCCTCCGAGAATGCCGCGGTCCAGGCAAGATCCCGGATCGGCTCGCCTCGGAAACGCGCGGCGTCGTCGACGACCAGTCGGCCGGCCTCGACGTGGGCGGCGGTCGAGATTCGATCGAGGAGCTCGGCGACGGACCCGGCGACAAATGGCATAGGGAGATTATCGGGGTTCCCAGCCGCGACCGGGTTGGGCGACCATGTCCTGTGAGCCGATTGCAATGGCCGCGAGCGCGCCGTTAGCGCTCCTACAGCCGCGCAATGGCACGCTGCCGCTGCTGCCGGGGGGAAGCTGAATGTGATGGCACCGAAATGACACACCCAGCACGACGCAGAGCCTTGCTCCTCGTCCTTGCGGCTTCGCTGCTGATCGCGCTCTGGAGCACAGCGGCCGTCGCCGGTCAGCCCGTGATCGGCACCGCGGTGGTCGCCTGGCTGGCTGCCTAGAACGTCGGCTTCACGACCATCAGCAAGACGATCGTGACGATCAGAGCGGACAGGACCATGCCGAATTGACGGCCCCGGGCGAGGCGCGAAACGAGCTCGGGCGGCGGGCCACCCGGACCCGGTGGCGTCGATGACAGCTCGATCAGCCGCTTCGTGTTCGGCAGGTTGATCCCGATCCCGATGTAGAGCGCCGCGGCATAGAGAACGATCGCGACGAGCAGCCAGCGCGCCGCGAACAGGTCGATGCCGGTGGCAAGGATCAACCCGACGCCCGTCACGCCCTGCAAGATCGCGAGAGGAATCACGAGGCGGGTGGTGACGACCTCGAGCGCCCGGAGCGTGAAGTTCGCATGCTGCGGCTCACGTCCGGCGGCAGCGCCGATGATCGGGAACGCGAACGTCGGTCCGAACGCCAGGATGGCGCCCAGGATGTGCGCAAAGAGCAACCACGGGACGAGATTCATCTGCTCCTCCGACCCCCACGTAACGACGGTAGGACTCTAGCGCGCCCATCTCGCGCTTGACAGGCGGCGCCACAATCGCGCCATTGGACGCGGCTCGCCCAATGGGCCGGCGTGGGGACGCAGGGAGGAGAACGCATCGCCTAACGGCACCGGTGCCGCAGGACGCGGCGCCGTCGGGCCCGTTTCGGCGCGCGCTCATCGACTGCCGCCGTCCGGGCCTCCACGCATCCGAATCTGAGGGAGTGAATCCGGATGACCATGGGTCAAGGCATCTTCTCGCCGAAGGGCTTCCTGATGGCCGGGGGCATCGTCCTCGTGCTGCTGGGAGTCGTCGGCTACCTCGGCATCTTCAGCGAATCCGCCTATCCGGCGTTCTGGCTGGACAACGGCGAGAACGTCGCCCACATCGCACTTGGAGTCGTCGCGCTCGCGGCGCTCTACGTCCCCGGCCTGAACAGCGCGCTCGCGCCGTACTACCGCTGGATCGTCCTGCTCGTCGGCGTCATCGCGCTCTTCTTCGGCATCTACGGCTTCGTCGTGCCGGCGGGCTCGTCGACGGACCCGAACACGTTCGGCCTGGCCAACCTCGAAAGCCCCGCCGACAACATCCTCCACCTCGTCGTCGCCGCCTGGGCATTCCTGGCCGGCTGGAAGTCAGAGCCCTCGATGGCCTGACGGCTCTGCCGTTACGCGACCCGTACTGCTGCCCGGTCTCCGGACCGGGCAGCTTTGTATTCATGCCAGTAGACGACACGACCATCCGGCATCATCGAGCGATGACGAAGGCGCCCGCCGAGACCGCGCCGGTTGTCGTCCACCCGCTGACGCCGGATCGCTTCGCCGACCTCGCGGCGCTCTTCGAAGAGGGCGGCGACCCGAAGTGGTGCTGGTGCCAGTTCTATCGCGTCCGCGGGCTCGATTGGACGTCCAGGGCGGCAGTCAACCGCGGCCGCCTCGAAGCGCTGACCCGCGACGGTCCACCTCCAGGCCTGGTCGCCTACCTGGGTGAACGGGCGGTCGGCTGGGTCAGCCTCGCTGAGCGCGAGCGCTACGACCGACTCACGACCGCCAAGGTCCTCGCGAAGGTCGACGACCATCCGGTCTGGTCGATCGTCTGCTTCGTCGTCTCGCGGAAGCATCGCGGTGCCGGGGTGGCGGCCGCGCTCCTCGCCGCCGCCGTCGACTTCGCCCGGGCGAGCGGTGCGACGATGCTCGAGGCCTACCCAGCAGACACCGCCGGACACAAGATCCCCGCCGCGAACGCCTATCACGGCACGCTCTCGATGTTCGAGAAGGCCGGCTTCGAGGTGGTCGCCATCCGGCAGGCACCGCAGAGCAAGCACGCCCGCCCGATCGTCCGCCTCGAGCTCTAGTCCCAAAGGTTGTGGACATCTGGCTTGACGCGGCGCTCCGCGGCCCCGTACCATCCGCCGCCGGACGTTCGCGTCCAGTCATCCCACCTAACGGAGGCGGCTCAACCAGATGAGTTCGAACTTCCTCTCCAATCGCACGGTCGCGCCTTTCGGCGCCGCCGACGGCGGGAGATTTTTGCCTACCTCTTAGGTGAGGACCGGGCGGCAGGGCCGCCCTTCCGAAGGAACCAGGAGCCGTGGGCAAGGATCGGGCCCACGGTTTTTTGATTGCCTCGGACTGCCAGCTCGGCAGCCGAGGACGATCCAGGAGCCGCGAGGCCCACCCGACGCGAAAGCGAAGGAGCCGGGACCCGCGGCTCTCGTGATTCCAGCCACCGAACGACCCAACAACCCGCGACCCCACCGGGGCCGCCGCAGCGAAGAAAGGAGGTCGACCGACATGACGACCTTGACCCGCCAACCGAATACGACGTTCACGCCGGATCGGCTCGGGACCGCTGCGGTTCCGTTTCGGTCCATCGCGATCGACCTCGATGCGCCGGCGCTCCTCGTCGAGGGTGTCACCAAGCACTTCGACGTGGGCAAGGGTCGCCGCGTCCTCGCCATCGACAACGTTTCGCTCACGCTCGAGCGGGGCGGCGTCGTCGGCATCCTGGGCGCGAACGGCTCCGGCAAGTCGACGCTCATCCGGCTCGTGTCCGGCCTCCTCACGCTCGACACCGGTCGAGTCGAGGTCTTCGGGCATGACGTCGGGCGCGAGGAGATGGCCGTCAAGCGACTCATCAACCGCGTCAGTGTCGATGCGGCGTTCTTCAAGAAGCTCAGCCCGATGGAGAACCTGATCTTCGCGGCCCGGCTCTACGGCCTGGACGCGAAGCTGGCGAAGTCGAACGTGATCGACATCCTCGGTCGCCTGGGCATCTCGAGGAAGCGTGTCGGCCGCCCGGTCGAGCAGATGAGCCGAGGGATGCAGCAGAAGGTCGCGATCGCGCGAGCCCTGCTGACGAGCCCGGCGCTGCTCCTCCTGGATGAGCCGACGACGGGGCTCGATCCCCGCTCGAAGCTCGACGTCCAGACCTTCCTCGAGGAGGTCCGGGAGAGCCACGACGCATCGATCGTCCTGACGACGCACGACCTCGATGAGGCCGAGCGACTGTGTGACCGGATTTCGATCATCGACGGCGGCCGAGTCGTCGTCGAGGACACGCCCGCCGGGCTGAAGCGCCTCGTTTCGGAGCGCGACGGCCAGGCACCGACCCTTCAGGCCGCGTTCATGACGTACACCGGCCGCTCGCTCGATGACGACGAGGAGCCGGCCGAGGACGTCGACGACGCGGACGACGAACCAACCAATGACTGACAGAAAGGAACCTCAGATGAACGCGAACCCGCATCTGCGGCTCCGCCTTGCGAATGAGCGCATCGCTCAACTGCATCGCCAAGCCGCCGACGACCGCCGTGCCCAGTGGGCGCGGCAGCATCACCGACCATCGCTTCGGCGTCAGCTCGGTCGCTCGATCATCGCGATCGGCGAGCGGCTGGCGGCGGAGCGCGGCTTCGAACCCGCCCGGGCACGTTGAGCGCCCGGGCGGGCGCCAACCCGAAGGGGACACTCCGATGACCACCCTCGCGCACGAATTGAAGGCCTCGTACGCCTTCATCGAGCGCAACTTCTTCCTGACGCGGCGCTACTGGGCCTGGGAGATCGCCTTCCTGGTCTATTCCGCCGCGGGCGCGCTGTCGATCTCGCTGATCGGCGCAAGCCAGGGCGACGACCGGCTGCTCCTCACGCTCATCGTTGGCGCGGTCTTCTGGAACTACCTCTCGGTGGTCTTCAGCTGGATCGCCGAGACGATCGCGGTGGAGCGCTGGGAAGGCACGCTCGAGTACACGATGATGGCGCCGGTCAGGCGAGCGACGCAGCTCCTCGGTTCGACGCTCTACGCGATGGCCTACGGGCTGATCCACACCGCCGCGATCCTCGTCGCGATGGTGCTGTTCTTCCCCGGCCTCGCGGCGGCGAACGCGAACGCGCTCACGGTCGTGACGTTCATGGCCCTCGGCTCGTTCAGCTTCGTCGGCATCGCGATGCTCGCGGCGATCCTGCCGCTGCTGTACATCGAGCGCGGCGCCCAGATGGCGTTCGTGCTCCAGTCGGTGCTGCTGCTCGTGTCGGGCGTCTACTACCCGATCTCGATCCTGCCCGGCTGGATGCAGGTCATCTCGCACCTGTCGCCCGCGACGTACGTCCTCGACGGCGTCCGAGCCGGCCTGATCGACGGCGTCCCGGTGTCGGCCCTCGTTGGCGACATCTGGCCGCTCCTCGTGATGGGCACAGTCCTCATCCCGTTCGGGCTGTGGGCGTTCGAAAAGGCCGAGCGGTTCGCGAAGCGGACCGGCCGGCTCAAGAGGGTCGGCTGATGGCCCGCGTCGTCGTCGCCCCGAAGCTGGTCCTGCGCGCCTATCGCGGCGAGCCGGACCATCCGGCCATGGCCGAGATCGCGGCCGCCGTTCGCGCCGACAACGGTGACCGCGATCTCGGAACGGTGGAAGGCCTCGCCAACCACTACCGCCACATGGACCAGGAGGCACTGCCCCTCGACTGCGCACTCGTCGAGATCGACGGGCGTCCGGTCGCGTATGGCCGCGCGTCGTGGCGGCCCCTCGTCAACGGCAGTGCCAAGGTCGAGGGCGTCCTGAACATCCACCCGGAGGCCCGGGGCATCGGCGTCGAGGAGCGCATGGTCGAGCACGCCGTCAAGCGCGCGCACGATCTCGTCGCCCAGCACGCGTCGGGTGAGGCCACGGACCTCATCGTCTACGCGGAGGGCCGTGACCACAGGCAGCGCGAGGTCCTCGCCGCCCGTGGCTTCCGTCTCCAGCGCCGTCACGCCGGGCTCATCCGGCCGAACTTCGACGACATCCCGGACGTTCCGCTGCCCAGTCCGTTTGAGGTGCGACCGATCGATCCGGACGACCACGCCATGCACCGACGGCTTTGGGACGCCGCCTACCGCGCATTCGCCGACACGCATGGCGAGGAGGCGCCGACCGAGGCGATGTATGACGAGTGGGTGGCCGGCGAGGAGTTCCAGCCGGAGCTGTGGCGAGTCGCCTTCGATGGCGACCGGGTTGCCGGCCAGATCCTCAACTACCTCGGGCCTGTCGAGTCCGACGGCAGCATCATCGGCTGGACCGAGAGCATTTCCACCCAGCCGGAGTACCGCCGCCGTGGCCTGGCTCGTGCGCTCCTGGCGCTGAGCCTGCGAACCGTTCGCGATGCCGGTGCGACGTGCGCCGGGCTTGGCGTCGACACCCAGAACCCGAGACAGGCCCAGACGCTCTACGAGTCGATGGGCTTCCGGATCACGTCCGAAAGCTTCGAATACGCGCTGACGATCGAACCAGCGGTGTCGCGATGACCGCCGAGCTCGACCTCGGCGGCCTCGCGGCGTGGGGCTGGAACGCGGAGCTGGCGGCGTCGCTGGCTCCACACCTGGCGGCCGGCGGCATGCCCGGCCGGGTCATCGTCGAGGAGTCCGGTGCCTATGTCGTGATGACGCCGGCCGGCGAGCGCTCAACCGGCCTCGCCGGTCGGTTCCGCCACGAGCACGTCGACGATCCCCTCGCCTACCCCGGCGTCGGCGACTGGGTCGTCATCGAGGGCGCCGCCGAGGGCCTGCCGATCATCGACCGGCTGCCTCGTCGAACATCGATCGTTCGGCGCCCGCCGGGGAATCGCGGCGCAAACGCGCAGCTTCTTGCGGCCAATGTCGACGTGCTCTTCATCGTCGCGTCGATGAACCGCGAGTTCAACGTGCGCCGGCTCGAGCGCTACGTCGTCGTCGCCTGGGAGTCGCGGGCCGAGCCCGTGATCCTGCTCTCGAAGGCGGATCTCGCAGTCGACATCAGCGGCTTCATCGACGCGGCTCGCTCCGTCGCGCCGGGTGTTCCGGTCATGCCCGTTTCGGCGGTCACGGGTGCTGGCCTCGAGGCCGTGCGGGAGCGACTCGGGCCGGGTCGAACGGCGGCCTTCGTCGGTTCGTCCGGCGTGGGCAAGTCGACGCTCGTCAACGCGCTTGCCGGTGGCGAGCTCATGGCCACCGCGTCCATCCGCGAGGACGACGCGCGCGGGCGGCACACGACGTCGCGGCGCCAGCTCCTGCTCATCGCCGACGGCGTCGTGCTCGACACACCGGGCCTGCGCGAGCTCGGCCTGGCCGACGGCGACGGCCTGGACATCGCCTTCTCGGATATCGGCAAGCTCGCCGAGGGCTGCCGGTTCCGCGACTGCGCCCATCGGGCCGAGCCCGGCTGCGCGATCCGCGCGGCCATCGCGTCGGGCGAGCTCGAAGGCGCCCGGTTTGCGAGCTTCGAACGTCTCGAGCGCGAGGCCCGCTCGGCCGAACGGCGGACGAGCGCGGCGACCCGGATCGTTGCGGAGCGCCGCTGGAAGTCCATCGCCAAGAACAACCGCGCCCGGAACAAGGCGCTCGAGCGAGGCTGGGCGTGATGTCAACATCCGGCTCAACGATGACCGACATCACGCTCCGGCCGTTCGACCCGGCCGTGGACATGGCCGCGGCCGCGGGGCTCCTCTTCACTGTCAACGAGCACGACGAGGTGGACTGGCGACCGACCGAAGCGACGCTCGCCGATGAATGGCAGCCGTCGCCGCGGTTCGACCCGGCGGTCGACGTCATCCTGGCCTGGTCGGGCGACACGCTCGTTGGCCTGGCCGAAGCCGACTGGCGGAAGCGCGGCGAGGCGGTGACGCACGAAGTCCACGTTGTCGTCCATCCGACCTGGCGTCGCCGTGGCATCGGGCGCCGCCTGCTCGGCGAGATCGAGTCGCACGCGGGCCGCGTGGCTCGCACGCTCGCTCGAACGGACGGCCTCGAGCACCGGCTGACGACGTTCTTCGAGCCTGCGGTGCCAGGCGCAGAGGCGTTTGCCACAATGGCGGGCTATCGGCCGCACACCTACGGCTTCCTCATGCGCCGGCAGCTCGACGCGCCGGTCGCCGACGCTCCGCTGCCCGCCGGCCTCGAGGTCCGAGCGGTCACGCCGGATCAGCACCGCGTGATCTGGGACGCCGACACGGAGGCCTTCCTGGATCATGACGAACCGGCCGAGCGGCTCGAATCGGACTACCAGAAGTGGTTCGGAATGACCCACCTCGACACGTCGCTGTGGCGGGTCGCCTGGGCCGGCGACGAGGTCGCGGGCAGCGTCATGACGTTCATCTGGCCCGAGGAGAACGAGGCCATGGGCATCAGGCGTGCGTGGCTGGAGCATGTCTCGGTTCGCCGGCCGTGGCGGCGGATTGGCCTTGCGAGCGCGCTGATCGCCGATACGCTCCGGATGCTCCAGGCGATGGGCATGGAAGACGCCGTCCTCGGCGTCCACGGCGAGAATCCGACCGGCGCGGTCGGCGTCTACGAGCGCGCCGGGTTCGCGATCCACAAGCGCTGGGTCCTCTGGCGGAAGGACCTCGCCGACGGACAGCCTCGCCGAACCTAGGCGAGCAGGCGTCGCTGGCGCGCGACGAGCTCGAGCCAGGCACGCTCCCGGCCGATTGTCGTCTCGCGGCCGTGGCCGGGCAGGACGGTCGTCGCATCGTCGAACGATGCGAGGCGAGTCAGCGACTCGACCATCTGCTCGTCGGAGCCGCCGGCGAGGTCAGTGCGGCCCCAGCCAGCGGCGAACAGCGTGTCGCCGCTGAACAGCTGGCCGTCATCGGCTGAGTACAGGCAGACCGAGCCCTCGGTGTGGCCGGGCGTGTGAAGGACGGTGAGCCGGATCGACCCGAAGCGGATATCTCCGCCTTCGGCCAGCTCGACCGCCGGGACGGACGGCGGGATCTCGAACGGCGCCCAGATCGGCTGGGGGTTCGTCAGGCGATGAGCATCGAGAGCGTGGACCGCGATCTGCGCACCGGTCTGCTTCGCGACCGCCGCGTTGTCGCCGATATGGTCCCAATGGCCGTGGGTCGACACGATGAGCTTCAGCGTCCAGCCGCGCGCCTCGAGCTCCTCGCTGATCCACGCCAGTGACGGGATCGCGGTGTCGATCGCGATGGCTTCCTTCGAGCGCTCGTCAGCAAGCACGTGGACGTTCGTCGCGATCGGCCCGACGACGCGGCTGATCCGCTCCAGGTCAGACCTCGGCCGCGATCTTCGTCCGCATGCAGTCGAAGGTCTGGCCGATCATCTTGTTCGCCGTCCCCTCGATGAGCCGCGAGCCGACGCTAGCGAGCGTGCCGGCGATGTGAACCTCGGCCGCCCAGAGCATCGTCGTCGTTCCCGCTTCGGGGCCGTCCACGAGGTTCATCCGCCCGACCGCGTCGACCGCGCTGCCCGGCGCCTGGCCGTGGGCCCGGATGACGGCGTGATCCGGGGCGACGGCCTCCTCGATCACCAGGTCAACCGTGAAGCGGGCACTGATGAACCCGACGCCGACCTTGGCGGATGCCTTGAAGTGGGTCGGATCGACGACCTCGACCGACTCGACCCCCGGCCCGCACTGGCTGACCTTGTTCGGGTCGGTGACCCAGGCAAAGACCTTCTCCCGGGACGCGGGGATGTCGACGGCGCCCGAGAACTCCACGACCCTAGCCTAGCGCGGCGACCAGGAAGCGATCCCGACGGTCAGCGGCTCACCGAGCGAGAGCTCGATCGAACCGTCATCGAACGTCGTCGTCCAGGCCCCGAGGCGGTCGAGCATCACGGCGTCCTTTGCCGATCCTGGCTGGGTCCACGTCTGGCGGCGGACAAAGCGCTCGAGCTCGTCCCGGCTGGACCATCGGCGCCGCGTGCTCTCGACCATCTCGACGCTCGGCTTGCGACCCCGAGCGATCAGCAGGTCGACGAACGCCGGCAGCGCCGGCAGCTGGACCCGCTCCTCGCCATGAACCGGCGGCCAGAATGGCGCCGCCTGGGTCGCCGGGCTGCGCTCCATGAGGACCGCGACGCATTCCCGCCGGGCGGCCCGCTCCATCGCGTCGATGAACGGCCCGATCCCCTCGACGTCATAGCCGACGTGGGCGATGAGCGCGACATCGGCGCCTCCGGCGGCCTCCGGATCGGCCGGCCAGCGCCCTTCGATGACCCGGACGTTCTGGATCGCGTGCTCGTCCATCGATTCGCGGAGCACATCGAGCATCGACGCGGACGGATCGAGCGCGACAACCTCGCTGACGGTTCGCGCCAGCGGCAGTGCGTATCGGCCCGCGCCAGCACCGATGTCGAGCCAGATGTCGCCGGGTTGGGCATGGCGTCGCAGGGCATCGAGCACAGGGTCGCCGGTCCGGTCCGGGTCGTCGCGGAAGATCGAGCTGACCGACGCGTAGAAGTCCTTGCCATCCGGTGCCTCGCGCAGGCGTTCGACCTGCTCGCGGTTGCGCCGGACGCGGTCGGCCCAGGCCTGCTCGGCCACACGCGCGAGGTCGTCGGCGGTATCGACGTCCGGGCTCGTCCCCGGGATCATCACTCGCTCAGCGAGGCCCGCGTTGGCATCCAGGATCCGCCCGAGACCTCGATCACCCGAGGTCTGCCCGGCGATGTCGAAGGCCGAACGGCGAAGCACGACCGGGTTCGAACCGCCGCCGCGGGCGTATGACGGCATGACGATCCGTCGCGTGGACGAGCCGAGCCGGGCCACGAGCGTTCGGATCGTCTCGGGGCGAACCAGCGGCTGGTCGCCGAGGAGGATGACGGCGGCGTCGACCGGCGGATCCGCGGCGGCGGCGGCGGCAAGCCCGAGCTGCAGCGAGCTCGCCTGCCCGCGACCCGGCTCACCGTTCACGACGATCTCGTCGGGTTCGAGGCCGAACGCGGCCCAGCTGTCGGCGAGGTCTGAGCCAACGACGGCGATCAGCGGCCCGAGGCCGGCTCCACGTGCCGCCGCGACGACGTGCGCGAGGATCGGCGCTCCGTCGATTCGGGCGAGGAGCTTGCCGCCGCCGAACCGCTTGCCGGAGCCCGCTGCGAGGATGACCGCGGCGGCTCTCGACTGATGGGAGCCCGGGCGGGGCGTCGTGGAGGTCGTTGTCACGCGACCATCATGGGGGCTAGGCGGGCAAGCGTCAGCCGGCGGTCGCCGCGAGCTGCCTCTCCCTCATCGGGGCACCGCTGCCGCCGAACCGCGTCGCGACGACTTCGGCCATGATCGCGAGCGCCGTCTCGGCGGGCTCCTTGCCGCCGAGGTCGAGACCGATCGGGCCGCGCAGGCGCGCCAGATCATCGGGCGGAACGCCGGCCTCGAGCAGCCGAGTGCGTCGATCCGCCTGCGTCTTGCGCGAACCCACGGCGCCGACGTAGCGGCAGCCACGAGCAAGTGACTCGCGGATCGCCGGCTCGTCGAACTTCGGGTCGTGGGTCAGGATCGCGACCGCGTCATTCGGTCCGAGGGCGATGTCGTCGGCGACCTCGTCGGGCCAGCCGACGACGAGCCGATCGACGTCCGGGAAGCGCTCTGACGTCGCAAACGCCGGGCGACCGTCGACGACGACCGTCTCGTAGCCGAGCTCATGGGCGTACCGCACGAGGTGCCGCCCGACCTCGACGGCGCCGATCACGACGAGACGCGGCCGAACCGGGAAGCCCTCGACGAACCACTGCCGGCCGCCGGCTTCGACGGTCTTCGAACGGTCGCGCAGCAGGACGTCTCGCGCCGCTTCGCGCAGGGCTTCGAGGGTCGCGGCGTCCGGCGCCACGCCCGAGACGCGGCCCTCGTCGTCGATCAGCAACGGGTCCTCCGGCGGCGCACCCGTACCCGGCCGGTGCTCCCCGAACTCGGGCGGCGGGGCGTCCGCGGGGAGTGGCGTGATCACCGCTGCGCCGCGGGCCGTCACCCCGAGCGCGTCTCGGGCTGCCTCCGTCACCGCAGCCGGGACGACTGGCTGGACGAGCACGTCGATCGTGCCGCCACACGCGAGCCCGACGTCCCAGGCCTCTTCATCGCTGATGCCATAGCGGATCACGCGCGCGTGACCAGTCTCGCGAGCTTGCTCGATCTCGGTCGCAGCGGCGCCCTCGACGCAGCCACCGGAGACGGAACCAGCCAGCCGCCCATCGGCCGAGACCAGCAGAACGGCACCGGTCGAACGCGGCGCCGACCCGAACGTCCGGATCACGACCGCCCGGCCCGCCGCGACGCCGTCAGCCGTCCAGGCGTCGAGGATTGGCAGGAGGTCTTTCACTTCCGAGGCTCCAGCGGCTGGGCCATCGTCGGGTCCGGGTTCGGGACTCGGGCGGCCTTCGGGGGCCAGTCGGCCGGCGGGGCGGCATCGTCCGCATCGCCGTTGAGTCCTCGGACGTGAGCCGCGGCCTCGCTCCCCCGCCGCGTGTCCTCCGTTCGAACGCCGGCAAGGATCTCGCCCAGACGCTCGAGGGATGCCACGGTCCCGGCCGGCAGGAAGTCATCGACGAACGGGAACGCCGCCTTCATCCCTGCTGCCAGCGGCTGGTAGCCAGGGGTTCCCGCCAGGGGATTCAGCCAGACGAGCCGGTGGCAGTTCCGCCGCAACCGCGCGGTTTCAACGGCGACGAGCCGAGGATCGCCGCGGTCCCAACCGTCCGAAACGACGATCACGACGCCGCTCGAGCGCAGCGTCCGTCGGGCCCAGCGCAGGTTGAAGTCGCGGAAGCTCTCGCCAATCCGCGTTCCGCCGGCCCAGTCTGTGACGGCGTCCGAGATCTTCAGCAGCGCGCGGTCGCGATCCTTGTCCCGAAGCAGTCGTGTGACGCGCGTCAGCCGCGTCCCGAACACGAACGACTCCGTCCGCACCGTCGATGCGGCCGAGAGGGCCTGGATGAACCGCAGCAGCAGCCGCGAATGGCGCTCCATCGAGCCCGAGATATCGCACAGGACGACGAGCGGCCGCGGCCGCTTGATCTGGCGCCGCCAGACCCACTCCAGCAGGTTTCCGCCGTAGCCGAGGTTTCGCCGGAACATCGCCCTCGGCGCCAGCCGGCGGCCATGCGCATGAAGCTCGTAGCGGCGCGTTCGCCGCCGCTCCAGCCGCGGCTCGAGCAGGTCCACGAGCCGCTCGGCGTCCCGCAGCTCGGCCGGCGTCATCCGGTCGAAGTCGCGATGGCGCAGCGTCTCGAACTTCGAATACGCGTCCGGCGAGATCGTCAGCGCGTCCGGCGTGTCCTCAGGCCCGGCATCGTCCTCGCCCTCGGACGGGATCGGGATCCCCGAGCGATCCTGGTCGGCGGTGAGCCGCTCGTCGCCCGGCGTCGGCTCAGCCTCACCCGGCGTGTCGTCCGGAGCGGCCGTCTCATCGCGCTTCTCGGCGGTGATCCGCTCGTCGACCCAACCGCCACGGCGCGCCCGCCAGAACCGATCGAAGACCGCGTTGTAGACGTCGATGTCGTCGCGCCGGCGCGTGAAGACGGCCTCACCGGCGGCTCGAACCTGCTCGCGCTCGCCCACATCGACGATCGCCAGGGCCCGTCCGAAGTCCACGGCCGCGCCCAGGTCGACCGCCAGGCCAGCGTTTCGAAGCTCCCGCCCGAACAGGACCGCCTCGCCGAGCAGTCGCCGGCCGTTGATCTCCTCGCCGCGCGGCGTTGCCGCGATCGCCGGGTCGCGCATCGTCAGGACCCGGCCGCCACCTCGGCCAGGTAGCGCTTCGTCGCGTCGCCCCGGACGAGGCGGATGTCCTCCTCGTACTTGAGGACCACGCCGAGCGTCTCGTCGACGACCGCGGCGTTGAGGTCGTTCGCGCCGAGCGCGAGGAGCGCGGCCGCCCAGTCGAGCGTCTCGGCGATCCCCGGCACCTTCGTCAGGTCTGCGCCACGCAGGCGGTGGATGAAGCCGACGACCGCGTGCGCGAGCTTCGATGGCGTCCCTGGCACGCGGGCGAGGACGATCTCGTATTCCTTCTCGGCCGTCGGGTAGTCGATCCAGTGGTAGAGGCAGCGGCGTTTGAGGGCGTCGTGGACCTCGCGCGTCCGGTTCGAGGTCAGGATGACGCGCGGCGGGCGTTCGGCCGTGATCGTGCCGATCTCGGGGACGGTGACCTGGAAGTCGGACAGGATCTCGAGGAGGTACGCCTCGAACTCCTCGTCCGCGCGGTCGATCTCGTCGATGAGCAGGACGGGCGGCTCGCCGTCGGCGCTCGCCTCGAGCGCCTGCAGGAGCGGCCGTCGGATGAGGAAGGCCGGTCCGAAGATGTCGTGCGCGCTCGCGTGCTCGGCCTGGCCCTTCGCTTCGAGCAGCCGGATCTCGAGCATCTGGCGCGGGTAGTTCCACTCGTAGACCGCCGTGTTGACGTCGAGGCCCTCGTAGCACTGGAGCCGGATGAGCTTCGTGCCGAGGCTGGCCGCGAGGACCTTCGCGAGCTCGGTCTTGCCGACGCCGGCCTCGCCCTCTAGGAGGAGCGGCCGCTCGAGCTGCAGCGCGAGGAAGACCGCCGTCGCGATGCTGCGATCCGTGATGTACCCACGCTCGCGAAACGCAGCCTGGATGGCCTCTGTGGAGCCCAGCAGGTTCGCGCCCTTTGCCTCGTCGTTCACGAGGCGACTCTACACGACGCCATGGTTAGAGCCGTTGACAGCAACACGGTGGTCAGGGACCGCTCGCGCCATATGCCACGGCGGCCACGAGTAGGACGAATAGCCCCAGGCCCAGGAGATACACCCGCTTGGAGCTACGCGCTATTCGGGCGGCAACTCCGTCGGTTGGGGTGACCGGTCGATCTCCACGGTGTGAAGTCGCCCACAGACGGATCCCGCCGAGGAGATACAGCCCTCCTGACATCACCGTTGCGATGGCGAGTGCCGGCTGGATGCGTGAGCTAACAACGATTGAAGCGATGTCAAGGACGACGAGGACGATCCACAGGACGCCGAATGCTTCAACGAGGCGTGCGAGTCGCTTCGACGCGTCCGGTCGCTCACCCATCGGGCGCGTCCATCTCGCGGGCGTACGGCGGGAAGCGGAAGCGCTGGTCGCGGGTGAGGAGGCCGCCGTGGCCGAGCTTCGCGACCGTCCGGGCTGACGCTGGTTCGCCGCTGAGAAGGCGCGGGAGGAGCAGGTCCGCTGCAGTCGCCTTCGAGTAGGCGCCGCACGACGGCAATCCGAGAACGGGCACATGGCCGACGCGCGCGAGCCACAGCATCGAGCCGGGGTGGGCCGGGACACCGTGGCGGATCATCCGGCCGCCAAGGCGTTCGATGGCGACGAAGAACGCGTCGCCAGGATCGGTGCTGGCGGAGCCCGCCGTGAGGATCACGTCCGCACCGCGTCGCCTCCGCCCGAGCGCCGCCTCGACTGCCGTCTCGTCGTCCGCGACGTAGTCGATGCCGACGAGCGTCGAACCGAGGCCTTCGACCCGAGAGCGGACGCTCGCTTCGAAGCGTTCGCGCGCGACGCCTCGGACGGTCTCCTTGACGACGACAGCGACGCGCGACGGCCGAAACCCGGCGATTCGAACGACCGGGCCGAGCTGCGTGGCGAGCGCTTCCGCCGACGCGATAACGGCCTCCGGCACGAGGTGCGGCGCCACCTTCACGCTCGCTACCAGGTCGCCCTTCGAAACGACGCGCCCGTCGAGAGCGGTGAAGACTTCGATCGCATCGATCCGATTCAGGCGATCCACGGCCGACGTTCGAACGTGGAGCACGCCATCGACCGTCGAACGCAGGTCGACTCGACTCTGGGCGGGTTCGCTCGCCGCCAGGTTTGGGCCCGCGACCGCAGCCGCCAGCCGCCGACCCGCGTCATCCTCGTGGACATCGTCGGCGTCAGGCATGAGGACGGTGATCGGTCGACCGGACTCGCCTTCGAGCGCCTCCAGGTCTGCCGCGCGGAGGATTCGGCCCTTTGACCAGCGCTGACCCGCGACCACGAGGTCGCGGGTCAGGATCGCGCCGGTGAGCTCTTTCGAAATGGGTGATCCGGGTTGGACCCGCTCAGCCCTCACTGGCTCGTTCGATGGCCGTCTCGAGGGCACGCCGGACCTGGACGGTCGCGACGTGGGCCCGGTAGATCGCATCGGCGTGGATGTCGGAGTTCACGGTCTGGCCGTCAGAGGCGTGGGCCGACGCCTCGGCCGGCGACGCGCCACCGCGCAAGGCCTCCTCCACCGCGGTCGCCCGGTACGGGATCTCCCCCACGCCGGTGATCGCGATCGAGATGACGTCCCACGGCCCCGAACGCCCGGGCTCGCGCCCGACGATCGCGGCTGCGCCGGCGATCGAATAGCCGGACGCCGGCTGCTCGATGTTGCGGTACGCCGAGCCGAAGCCGGGCATGCCGCCCGGGATCTGGATCTCGAGCAGGAGCTCATCCGGCTCGAGGACGCTCGTGAACGGGCCGGTCATGAACTCGCCGATCGGAATCGTCCGCTCGCCACGTGGCGAGCGTGTGAGCAGGTCTGCGCCGAGCGCCAGCAACACCGCCGGCATGTCGGACGCCGGATCGACGTGGACGACCGAGCCGCCGATCGTGCCCCGGTTTCGAACCTGGACGTCGCCGATGTTCGGCAGCGCATCGTTCATCAGCCCGTAGTGGCCGATGACCTCGCTCCGCATCAGCTCGTCGTACGTCGTCAACGCGCCGATCGCGACGCGACCCGACGAGAGCTGGCGGACGCCGCGAAGCTCGTCGAGCCGGCCGATGTCGATGAGCCGCTCCGGTCGTGCGAGCCGGAGCTTCATGAGCGGGAGCAGCGAATGCCCGCCCGCCAGGACCTTGGCGCTTCCGTCGGACGCGGCGAGGAGCGAGATCGCCTCATCGACCGACGTGGCGCGGGAGTATTCGAATGCGGCCGGGATCATGCCTGGCCTCCCTTCGCCGCCTGCATGGCGCCCCAGACGCGAGCCGGGGTGAGCGGCATGTCGACGTGACTGATGCCCAGCGGCGACAGCGCATCGGCTACGGCATTCGCCACGGCCGCGGTGCTCGCGATCGCGCCGGCCTCGCCGACGCCTTTCACGCCGAGCGGATTGACCGGCGACGGCGTCACCGTCTCGTCCAGCTCGAGCTTCGGGAACCACGACGCCCGCGGGACGGCGTAATCGAGCATCGAACCCGACAGCAGCTGTCCGTCGCCGCCGTAGACGGCGCCCTCCCAGAGCGCCTGGCCGACGCCCTGGGCGATGCCGCCATGGAGCTGGCCGTCGACGATCATCGGGTTGATCTTCTTGCCGACGTCATCGACCGCGACGTACTTCGAAAGCTCGACCGCGCCGGTCTCCTCGTCGATCTCGACGACCGCGACGTGCGTCCCGAACGGCCATGTGCAGTTCTCGGTGTCGTGATAGACGGTCTCGTCGAGGTAGGGCTCCATCCCGTCGGGCAGGCTGAACCCGAGGTCGAGCGCGAACGCGATCTCCTGAATGGTCTTCACCTTGTCCGGTGAGCCGCGAACCGAGTAGTTCGCGCCGTCGATCTCGATGTCGTCCGGCGACGCCTCGAGCATGTGCGCGGCGTAACGACGCGCCTTCTCGCGGATCTTCGCCGCGGCCTTGACCGCGGCATGGCTGCCGACCGAGCCGCTCCGGCTGCCGTACGAACCGTAGCCGAACGGCGTGCCCTGGGTATCCGAGTGCTGGACGATGACGTCCTCCATCGGCACGCCGAGCTCGTGGCTCACGACCTGCGCGAAGGTGGTCTCGTGGCCCTGGCCCTGGGGCTGGGTGCCCATCGTGACGATGACCTTGCCGGTGAGATGGACCTTGATGTTGGAGCTCTCCCACATAGCCGCGCCCCAGCCCTCGCCGACCGCGCCGATCCACTTCGAGGGTGCGACCCCGCAGACCTCGATGTAGCTCGAGAGCCCGAAGCCGAGGAGCTTGCCGCGGGATTTGGCTTCCGCTTTCGCCTTGTCGGCGTCGAGGTAGCCGGACATCACGAGCGCCCGATTGAGGGCGGGTTCGTAGTTGCCGGAGTCGATGTAGATCTTCGCGCCGCCCGACGCCGTGCCGAGACCGGACGGGTTCTCGTACGGGAACGCGTCGGGCGCGATGAAGTTCTTCCGGCGGATCGCCGCCGGATCCATCCCGATCTCCTTCGCGAAGAGGTCCATCGCCCGTTCGACCACGTAGGTGGCTTCGGGCCGACCGGCGCCACGGTAGGCGTCCACGAACGTCGTGTTCGTGTAGACGCCGGTGACCTCGGCGAAGACGTTCGGGATCTTGTAGCAGCCCGAGAGGACGCGGGCGTAGAGCGTCGTCGGGATGCCCGGGCCGACCGTCGAAAGCCGGCCGCCGAGGTTGGCGAGCGTCTTCACGCGGATCGCGCTGATTTCGCCATCGCGGTTCCCGGCGATCTCGAGCCACGTGACGTGGTCGCGACCGTGGATCGTGGATTGGTAGTTCTCGCGCCGGGTCTCGACCCACTTCACGGGCTTCCCGCCGATCGCCTTGCTGGCGAACATGACGAGCGCCATGTCGGCGTAGCAGAAGATCTTCGAACCGAACGCACCGCCGATGTCGGGGCTGATGCAGCGGACCTTGTGCTCCGGGATGCCGGTCACGAAGGCCGTCAGCAGGAGTCGCTGGATGTGCGGCGTCTGGCTCGACATCCAGACCGTGTACTCGTCCGTTCCGGGGTTGTACCAGCCGATGTCGCCGCGCCCCTCCATCGAGTTCGGGATGAGGCGCTGGTTGACGATCCGCCGCTTGACGACGACTTCGGCCGAATCGATCGCCGCCGCCGTGCCGTCCTTGTCGCCGACCGTCCACACGAAGACCGTGTTGTTCGGCGCGTTCTCGTGAAGCTGCGGCGCACCGTCCTTGATCGCGTCTTCGACCTCGACGACCGTCGGGAGTGGCTCCCACTGGACGTGGATCGCCTCGCGCGCGTCGAAGGCCTGCTCGGCCGTCTCGGCGACGACGGCCGCGACGCCTTCGCCCGTCCACTTGACGCTGTCCGTGGCGAGCACGCGCGGCATGTTGATGTTGTTCTGGATTCCGGCCGAGCCACCAGCCGGCCAGGCCATCGGCAGCGGGTTGTAGGGGATGTCGGCGCCGGTGAAGACGGCCAGCACGCCGGGCATCGACTTCGCCGCCGAGGTGTCGATCGATTTGATGTTCGCGTGGGCGTACGGGCTTCGGAGGATGGCCATGTGGACCATGCTCGCGAGCTTGATGTCATCGAGATAGTTGCCTTCGCCCTGGATGAGTCGCTGATCCTCGACCCGCTTGACGGGGGCGCCGAGGACGTCGATCGCCATCGTGCTGCCTCCTCTCAGGCCGGGGTGGTGGAGGTCGGGGCGGCGGCGCCTTCGCGCATGACCTTCCCGGCCTCGCGGATCGAGGTGACGATGTTCTGGTAGCCGGTGCAGCGACAGAAGTTGCCTTCGATCGCGTGCCGGATCTCGCCGTCGCTCGGGTTGTTGTTGCGGGCGAGGAGATCGGCGGCCGACATGATCATCCCCGGCGTGCAGAAGCCGCATTGCAGGCCGTGGTTCTCCCAGAACGCGGTCTGGATGGGATGGAGGGCGTCGCTCGACGCCATGCCTTCGATCGTCGTGACCTCCGAACCGTCTGCCTGGACGGCCAGGACCGTGCACGACTTGACCGCCTTGCCGTCCATGTGAACGGTGCACGTGCCGCACTGCGAGGTGTCGCAGCCAACGTGCGTCCCAGTCAGGTCCAGGTCTTCTCTGAGCACCTGGACGAGCAAGCGTCTTGGCTCGACGCTCAGCTCCCTTCGAACTCCGTTGACGACTAACGAGACCGGTACGGTCACGGAGCGACCTCCTTCCGTCGGGCACAGATGACTGGATGAGGTGGTCGAGTCGCTGGGCGCGATGTCTTGCGCGGACAGTGATTCTGCGCCTCGCGCGCGCGGGAGGCAAGGTCCGCCCGCTCAGCGCTCCCGACGGCGAACGAGCCAGATGGCCGCACCGGTCGCAACCCACAGCATCAACGCCCGTTCGACCCAGGCGTACAGGGTGTCCGAGACCGAGTGTGAGCCCTGGTCAGCCACGATGAATAGCGAGATCGAGCCGACGACTGCGAACGCGAGGATGAGGCCGACCGTGGTCCTCATCGGCGCCGTTCGTGGCGGCCGAGCGCCGCGGACCGAATATCGATCGCGCGCGGGTCGAGCGAGGCTGCGAGCTCTTCGCCCGGCGGCAACGCGGCGATCCGTGCGGCGTTGCCGAGGGCGTTGAGCTTGCGGACTGCGACGTCCCAAGGGAGCCGTTCCAGCCCGGGCACCAGCGCAACACCGATGCGAGCCGATCCGCGGCCCCCGGACGCCGCGTATCGAGCGGCCCAGAGGACCATCTCGGGTCCCTCACCGCCATCCACTGCCGATGACATCGCGCCCAGCACGATCCCGACGCCCTGCGGCGCCGCGGTCACGAGCCGCCAGTTGTCGGGCCCTGCGATGAGGTCGATGGCGAGGCTGGCATAGCCCGGCGCGAGGATCGTCTCGACGCCCGCCGTGTCCGCGTTTCCGCCGACGACCGCAAGGGAGAGGTGCGTGCCGGTCACGCCGTCCGTGAGCGCGAGGTGCGCGTCGCGATAGGCGCGGCGCTCGGCGGCGTCGGTGCCGATTTGGTGAGCTTCGGTCTCCTCGATCTCGACGAGCGGGCAGCCAGCGGCGGCCAGCGCGAGGACCTGCGCTCGAAGCTCGCGCGCGACCTCAATCGCCAACGCGCCAGTTCGGTGGGCAAGGCTGTACGGCCCCGGCAGCGCTTGCTTCATCGGCTGCGCGGTGAGCGCGGCAGCACGGCTCCAGCTCGCCACGACGTCCTGTTCGAGCGCGTCGTCAAGCGCCCACGCCAGCCCGCCGTCGGTCAGCGGTTCGATCCCGGCCGCCTCCTGGGCGGCGATCGCCATCCGGACGGCCTCGTCGGGCGGCGCGTCATCTGCGAGAGGCGGCCATGGCAGGCCGCCGAGCACCGTGGCAAACATCGGGTTCGAGCGTAGCCGAGGGCTGTTTCCACCGATTACGACTCGCGCTCGTGCTAATCGCCCGAGATGGCTGATTCGCTCGCAAATACGATCCGTGGTCGTACTAGCGAATGGAATCGTGGCCCCCGAAGGCTGGTCCCGGTCTTGGTCCGCCGGTCAGCTCGGGGTCCCTGTTCAGAGTCGTCCGCTGGGCGCCTTCGAATGCCGCACTGCGTGGTGGGCCTGTACATAGCACGACTCCCGGTCGTATTTGCAAGAAACCCCTTCGTACGAGGGATCGACTGCTTCAGCATCGAGCCGCTTTACACGGCGCTGACAATCCGACCCCGATGGGCCGATCGGTCGCCCTATCCTGCGGCTCGTGAAGACCGTCCTCGTCGTCGACGACGAGCGCAACATCGTCGAGCTCGTGCGGCTGTACCTCGAGAAGGAGGGCTTCGCCGTCGTGTCGGCCGGTAACGGCGACGAGGCGCTGGCCCTCCACCTCCGCCACGACCCGGACCTCGTGATCCTCGACCTCATGCTCCCCGGCCGCGACGGCTTCGAGATCTGCCGCGAGATCCGCAAGCGCGGCGAGACGCCCGTCCTGATGCTGACCGCGCGGGCGGACGACATCGACGCGATCGTCGGGCTCGAGCTCGGCGCCGACGATTACGTCACGAAGCCATTCAACCCGCGGGCGCTCGTCGCCCGGGTCAAGGCGATCCTCCGCCGCACCGAGGCGACCGCCCGCGGGGCGCGTCCGTTCGAGGTCGGCGGCCTGCGCATCGACCCGCGCCGTCGCGAGGCCTACGTCCGCGAGCACCGCCTCGAGCTCCGGGCCCGTGAGTTCGACCTGCTCGCCGCCCTCGCCCGCGACCCCGGCGTCGTCCTGACGCGCGACGCGCTCCTCGAGGACGTCTGGGGCACCGATTTCCCGGGCGAGACCCGGACGATCGACGTCCACGTCGCGGAGCTCCGGAAGAAGCTCGGTGCCGACGGGCCGCCGATCGAAACCGTTCGCGGCTTCGGCTACCGGCTCGTGCCACCACCGCGCGAACCGGCGCCGTCCGCAGGTTCCTGAGCACAACCTCATGCCCCGCTCGCTCCGCGGCCGGCTCCTCGGCGCGTTCCTGCTCCTTGCGCTCGCGATCCTGCTGACCGTCGGTGGTGCGCTGTTCGTCGTCCTTCGCAGCCTGCACGCGGATGAGACGGAATCCGGCCTCCGCGGCATCGCGGCCAGCGTCCTGCCGCAGGTTCGCGAGAGCATCGCGAGCGGCGACTTCCGCGGCACCGTCCTCGAGATCCGCGACCGACTCGCGTCCGGCGATCCGCCGATCGAGACGTACATCGTGGGCGTCGCCGGGCAGCTCCGCGGCCTCGACGGCTCGGCGCCGCCGGGCACGATCGTCATTCCCGCTGACACGGCGCCGAATGCAACGATCAGCGGCGCTACGACGATCGATGGCGAGCGCTACCTCTACGCCGCGACCGTCCTCCGACAGCGGGCCCTCGCCGGCAAGGCCGTCGCATTCGTCACCCTCGATCGCTCGGGCGCGCAGGCGCTCGCCGATGTCGTCCGCCGGCAGCCAGCAGTGCTCCTCATCGGCGGCCTCGTGGGCGCGATCCTCGCCTGGCTGTTGGCCAGCTCGGTCACGAAACCGCTCGCGCGGGTCGCGAGCGCGGCAGCCGGCCTGCCGGCCGGAACCGTTGAACCACTGCCGCTCGAAGGTCCCGAGGAGATCCGGCGGCTCATCGGGACGTTCAACGCGATGGCCGATGAGCTGGCCGCGCTGCGCAAGCGCGAGAGCGAGCTCCTCGCCGACCTGCGCCACGATCTCCGGACGCCGCTGACTGTGATCGGTGGGTTCGCCGCGGCGCTCGCGGATGGAACGGCGATTGGCGATGACGCGGCGCGAGCGGCGCGGGCGATCGAAGAAGAGGCGGCCCGGCTGGAACGCCTCGTCGGCGAGCTCGGCGCCCTCGAGCGCCTGCGCGAGGGCAGCGCCGGCCTGCGCCCGGAGCAGCTCAACGCCGGCGCCGTGCTCGCGTCAACCCAAGAGAGGTTCGCGGCCTCGGCGGCAGCCGCCGGCGCGAGCCTCGAGGTCTCGGGCGGCTCCACGACCGCGACCCTTGGCTTCGCCGCCGACCGCCTGGCCGTGGAGCGGATCCTCGGCAACCTCGTCGCGAACGCCCTGGCCGCTACCCCGGAGGGCGGCCACGTCTGGCTGGCCGCCCAGGCAGTCACGCTGGAGGGCGAGGGCAGACCCGCGATCGCGCTCTCGGTCACCGATGACGGACCCGGCTTCCCACCCGGCGCCGGCGCGCGCGTGTTCGAGCGCTTCTACCGCGCGGACGCCGCTCGAAGCGGAGCGGGCGCCGGCCTCGGCCTGGCGATCGTGCGCGAGCTGGCGGAGGCCCACGGTGGCACCGCGCACGCGGAGAACGTCGCGCCGCATGGCGCGCGGGTTTCGGTCGTCCTGCCGGTGGTGCCTCGACTCTAGACCCTGGCGGCAGAACGGCGCCGGACCGGCGCCTAGCCGGCGCTCCAGGTCAGCGGTCCGATCGCGATGGCGATGCCGATGACGGCGACGAGCAACAGCACGCCGGCGATGACGAGCGGCATCGGTCGCGCGTCGCGGGGCTGTGCGCCCTCGGTCCGTTGCCAGAGGCTGCTCAACGTGGGGGCCCGACCGGGCGGCACGACGAAGCCGAGCCATAGCCCGGCGATGAAGCCGCCGATGTGTGCCGCGTTGTCGATCTGACCCGCGGCGAGGAAGCCGATCGCGAGGTTCAGGACGATGAGCGTGCCGAGCTGCCGGACGATCGCCCTGGCTCGGACGTCGAGGATCGGGTGGTGAGCCCGCGTGCCCGCGAAGACGACGCCGATCAAGCCGAAGATCGCGCCCGACGCTCCGACCGCCGGGATCGGGTTCGTCAGGAAGCTCGCCGTCGAGCCGGCGAGCGCGGCGAGGACGTAGAAGACCGCGAACGATTTCGTCCCCCAGATGCCCTCGACGAGGGGGCCGAGGATCCACAGGGCGTACATGTTGAAGAACAGATGCAGGACGCCGCCGTGGACGAGGACGACGCTGAGCAGGCGATACCACTCGCCGTCGGCAACTGCGCGCTTGTCGAGCGCGAGCGTGTCGAGGACCTGTCCGCCCCCGCTCGAGTCGGCGATGAACGAGACGATGACGGTCAGCCCGATGACGAGCCAGGTCAGCGGCAGCGCGGGACCGTCGCCCCGACTGCGAGAGAAGTAGCGCCGGGCGTCGCCCTGGCTGCCCGTCTCCTTCGAGAGCCAGCCCAGGCGGCTCGCGATCTCGGCCTTGTCGGCGGCCGGCGCGCGCCGGTCGGCCTGACGGTAGGCCGCGAGCGCGCCGTTCAGCTCGCCGGCTCGGACGCGCGCCGCGGCGACGTTCCGCCAGGCTCCGTAGGTGCTCGGGTTCTCGGGCAGCTGGAGGATCGACTCCCACGTCGCGACCGCATCTGGCTCGCGGTCCATCCGATAGAGCGACTCGCCGAGGCCGAGCAGGGCCGCGCCGGTGACCGCCGGGTCATCGAACCCGACGACGCGCTGGTAGTAGGCGGCCGCGAACGGGTACTCGCCGGCCGCAACCGCGGCGGCGCCTCGATCGAGCAGCGCGAGCGCGACATCTCGGGTCAGGGGTCCCTCGGCCGCGACCGCGTCTGCGAGCGTCTTCGCGTCAGGGATTGCGTTCGACCCTGCCGGGGCGCCGGTCGGCTCCGGCGGGTGGTCCATCGGCGCGACGATACTAGACTTCGAACCATGTGCGGCCGGTTTACGCAGGAACGCTCGTCATCCGAGCTGGCCGAGATCTTCGAAGCCGAGGACCTCGCGGAGCTCGAAGGCGACCGCTTCAACGTTGCCCCGACGGACGAGGCGAACGTCATCGTCCAGCGCTCCGAGCGGCGCGCCGTCACGCGCTACCGCTGGGGCCTGATCCCGCACTGGGCGGACGACCCGCGGATCGGCTCGAAGATGTTCAACGCCCGTGCCGAGACGCTCGCCCGCAGCCCGGCCTTCCGCGACGCCTTCGCCCGAAAGCGCTGCCTCGTACCCGTGGATTCCTTCTACGAGTGGCGCCGCGAGGGCAACCTGCGGGTGCCGTTCCGGGTCGTCCGCGACGACGGCCGGCCGCTGACCCTGGCGGGCCTGTGGGCCGGCTGGCGTGACGACGACACGGGCGAGATCCGGCGCACGTTCACGATCGTCACCAGCGGCCCGAACAGCCTGATGCGGCCGATCCATAACCGGATGCCCGTCGTCGTGCCGCCCGAGGCGTGGGAGCGCTGGCTGGACCCGTCACTCTCGAACCCCGCCCAGCTGCAGGGCCTCCTCCAGCCGATCGAGGATGACCACCTCGAGGCGTACGAGGTCAGCCGGCTCGTGAACAACGTCCGCAACGATGGGCCCGACCTGATCGAGCGCCTGACGGCCTGAGCCCTGGGCCGCGGCGGGGCGTCGCCGCACCAGGTTCCTCGGTCGTTAGTACGAATCGGGGATACGCGCGACGCGTGGCCGGCCGCAACGTGGCGGCATGCGCAAGCGAACCCTGATCGCCGCACTCTGGTTCTTCGCCACCTGGACCGGCTGGGAGCTGGCCAGTCAGTTCGCCGACCTGCCCCGCATCGTCGGCCCGCTCCTCGGGGTTGCCATGGCAGCCTTCTGGGGCGGTGATCCGCTCGGCGTCGTCTACGGCAAGTTCTCGGCTCCGGCCGCAGCCATTGCCGTTCGCCACGCCGCCGTCGAGTCGTCCCCGGCATCGAGCGCGACCGCGTAGGTCGCGACGAGCCCCGCGAGGGCGCTCTCCCCCGCCTCTCCCCGAGGCGCTGTCAGCACCGTCGAACGCTCAGGAAGCGTTTCGACGTGCCCGCGTGCGTTCGTGATGACGATGAGGTGCGCGCCCGCGAACGAAGCGGCCTCGGCGGCAACGCCGATCAGCTCAGGCTGACTCGGGACCGCCACGACGAGGACCCGGAAGTCGGGCACGTAGCGCAGGCCCAGCTCGAGATCCGCGGGCTCGAGGGTCGGCGCAGGTCCACGTTCCGCGGCCGCGCGGGCGGTCCCGACCGGCGTCCGACGGGCAGGATCGCGGAGCATCGCCGGATGGCCGACGCCGGCGCCAGCAAGTTGGAGAAGGACGAGGTCGCCCTCCGGATCGTCGCCGAGCTTACCCATCAGCTGGACCGCGGACCCGGCCCCAGCCGCGCCCCGCGCGATCTCCGCGGCGAGGCCGGCAGCGCGCGGTGGTGCTGAGCCGCCCAGCCGCGGCACGCCGACGACGACGATCACCCCTCAAGCCTAGCCGCGGCGGCCGGTGTTGCGAGTCGTCGACAACTTCTTCGCACCTGACCCCACCGGACCCGGTACCTAAGTACTGCGGCCCATTGACCAAAGGTGGGAGTCCGTGCGAAAGATCGGCCTGCCATCGTCCATCTCGGGGACCGAAATCACCGCCGGGGGAGTTACAGGTTGCTTCGCCGACCACGCGAATCAGGCCAGGGCCTGGCCGAGTTTGCCCTCGTCATCCCGCTCATGTTCATCCTCGCGGTCGCGATCGGCGACTTCGGTCGCCTTTTCACCGCGATGATCGCCGTGGAGTCCGCGGCGCGCGAGGCGGCCGACTACGGGGCGTTCCTCGGCTCCGACGCGTGGGCCTCGAGCGCCTCGCCGTGGCCAGGCAACGAGACCGAGATGAAGCGCCGCGCATGTACGGCCGTCTCACAGCTCGGCGACTACGACAACACGGCCGGGACGTGCTCGGACAACCCGGTCGTGACCTGGGAGATCTGGGACGTCAACAGCGGCACCAAGAAGCCGGATCACGTGATCAACCCGGCGTCCGAGGAGTGCGCAGGCCGCACCGGCCTCGTCGACCCGTGCGTCGTCCACGTCACCGTGACGTACACGTTCCACCCGATCGTGCCGCTGCCGCCGGTTCCGGACAGCCTGACGATCAAGCGCGAGGCGTGGTTCGCCGTGTCGGACCTGGTGGACACGCCGTGAGCAGGCTGCTTCGCCCCGGTCGCCGGACCCGAAGTCGCGGCCAGGCGCTCACGGAGTTCGCGCTGATCGCGCCGATCTTCTTTTTCACGATGTTCGCGATCATCGAGTTCGGCCGGGCCGTCTACACGATCCAGATGCTGAACAACGCCGCCCGCGAGGGTGCCCGCTACGCGATCGTCCACGGCGCGGCGTCATCGAGCCCGAGCGGTCCGTTCCCGAGCTCCTACGGCTCGACGAACTCATACGACCCCACGGGTGCGTACGTCGCCAGCAAGGTGAAGCAGTACGCGATCGCGATCATCGACTCGGGGCCGTCCGATTTCGCGATCTCCGTGAAGTGGTGCGCCAACGATGGCGACCTCGGGGCCTGCCCCGGCACCTACGGCGATGGTGACAACGGCCGCAACCAGACGGTGATGGTCACCGTCACCTACAAGTTCAAGCCGCTGCTCGGCGTCGCGCCGCTCCCGCCGTTCACGCTCAGCGGAGGCTCGACCCTTGTCGTCAACCACTGATCGACGCCGCCGCGCCGCCGGTCGTGAGCGCGGCCAGGTGCTCGCGATCTTCGCGTTCGGCCTCGTCGGCATCATGGCCGTGGCTGCGCTCGTGTTCGACGTCGGCCAGAACCTCTTCGAACGGCGAAAGCAGCAGGATGCCGCGGATGCGGCCGCCCTCGCGGGCGCGCGTTTCATGGTGGAATCGGGTTCCGGTTGCAAGACCACGCCGAACAAGGTCACCTGCAAGAACGCGGTTGACGCGGCGGAAGCCCTGGCCGAGCAGCACGGCTACGCGCCGAGCCAGATCCAGATCAACATCCCACCGACGACCACCTCGAACTACTCGGGCTTTCCGGGTCACATCCAGGTGACGATCAACTCGGCGCGCGACTCGTTCTTCGCCGGCGTCCTCGGGTTGAAGAACTTCAGCATCTCGGCGATGGCCGTCGCCGGCAACCTCGACAACTACCCGTTCCCCTACTCGTTCCTTGCGCTGGGCACCGGGTGCAAGGCCGGCCACATCGGCGGCAACGGCAACTTCGACATCCAGGGCAACGTGTTCGTCAACTCGACCTGCGAGAACCCGGGTGCCCTCGTGTTCGACGGCAACAGCACGACCGCGAACATCACCGGCGACTGCGGGGCGGCCGGGGCGATCGGGTTCGGCCCGGCGATCGTGACCTGCGGCTCCACCACGGATCACCAGGACCCCATCAGCGACCCGCTCGCCGGCCTTGGGCCGCCGCTCATCGGCTCGGGGGCGGTCCCGGACCCCCCGACGTCGCTCTCCGTCGTTGGCGGGACCCTCAAGACGTCCGGTCCGAACTCCGCGAAGTCGTGCCCGGGTGGAGCCCTGCCCGGGACCGCGGCCGCGCCGAAGCTCTGCAAGATCGAGGTGAACTCGGGCAGCCCGGTCGTCCGGATGTATCCGGGCGTCTACTTCGGCGGCGTCGAGATCCAGGAAGGCCCGTCGGACAACCTCACCATCTACATGGAGCCCGGCATCTACTACATGGCCGGGGGCGGCTTCCTCGTCAACGGCGCCGTCGACATCACCACCGTTGCGTCGGGGACCACGACCTATGGGGGCGGCGTGCTGATCTTCAACGGCGATGATCCGACCTACACGGCCGCCTGCAACGCCGGGACGGCACCCGGTGGCGCGTGTATCGGCGCGTTCGACTTCCAGAACACGACCGGCGGGACGATCGCGATCCACGGCTACACCGGGCCCACCTACACGACGATCGTCGTGTTCCAGGATCGCGACGCGTCAGCCCAGCCGCCCGTGAAGCTGACCGGCAACAGCACGATGATGGTCGAGGGCACCTTCTACCTGCCGAAAGCGAACTTCCAGTTCAACGGCAACGGCGGTTCGTTCGTCCTCGACGCGCAGATCATCTGCGACGCGTTCGACGTCCAGGGCAACGGCAGCCTGACCGTTACGTACGTTCCGGGCGACGGATTGCTGCTGAGCCTCGTCGGCCTCGTCCAATAGGTTCGGACCCGGCGCGACACTCGGCTTCGGCGCGACCGTGCCGGCTAGCCGGACCCTCCCGAGCCGCTCGGCTTCGGCGTATCGGACGGCTCGGGCGTCGAGCCGCCGTGGTCGTCGGAGCTGTCCGGCTCGTCGCTGGCTTCGCTTGAAGGTGGGGCGACGCTGCCTGGCGCCTCGCTTTCGTCGGGGGACGCGCTCGGCAGGCCGTCGCTCGCCGTTGGCTCTGCAGTCTCCTCGGGCGACGCCGATGGCGACGTACCGGGAGCCGGCGAGGGCTCGACAGTGGGACCGGGTGTCGGAGACGCGGACGGCGACGGCTCGAACGTCTCCGCGGGCGGCGATGGAGCCGGTGACGGTTCGCTGTCGAACAGGCCGAGCGCGCCGGCCGCTCCGAACGCGGCGACCCCGCCGATCGCGGTCACTCCGAGCGCGACCACCAGGACATATGCCAGCGCAGCGACCCGGAGATTGAGCGGGCGGCCGCCGCCGGCGACGGCGACCTGCCATGCGGCGCGGACGTTCGCGGCAAGCCCAGCCAGCGACGAGCCGCCTCGGAACCAGCCTGCGACCCGCGGCGCCGGTTCGGAGGCGATCGCCGACATGACGCGATCCGCGAACCCGGGCGATGGTCGAGCGTCGGCCGCGCCGCGCCGCGATTCGATCTCGCGGGCGATCGACGTCACCGCGGCCAGCTCAATGTCCGATGCCTGACCGCCATCCGCGCCGGCGAGCTCGGACGGATCGAACCGTCCTCCGGGCATCACGTCGCGTGCTCCCGATCGACGCCCGCTCGCAGCCGCAGCAGGCCGCGACGGAGCTGCGTCTTGATCGTGCCTAGCGGGCGGCCGGTCGTGTCGGCGATCTCCTGCAACGAGCGCTCGCCGAAGAACCGCAGGATCACGACCTCCCGGTACGGCTCATCCAGCTCGGCAACCGTCCTCCGGATCGACGCCGCCCGCTCGAGCGCAAGGGCCGTGGCGGCCGGGTCGGCCCCGGACGGGCGGGAACCACCGTTTGCCGCGACGTCCGAATCCGGCGTGATCCACGTCACGTGGCGGCGACCGGCTGCCCGGCGCACCGCGAGTCGAGTGGCGATTCGCGACAGCCAGGCGCCGAAGGGGCCGTCTCCGCGCCAGCTCGCGAGGCTCCGATAGGCGCTCACGAAGGCTTCCTGGGCGACGTCTTCGGCTTCGTGGAGATCGCCGAGGATCCGCGTGCAGAGCCTGACGATCGAAGCTGACTCTCGATCGACCAGGGTTCTGAAGGCGTCACGATCGCCGCCGAGGATCGCGCGCACGGCCGCCCGCTCCTCGTCGTCGATGATGGAGCGGGCGGGGTCGAAGACAGCCAGGTTGATGGCAGACCTCGAAGCTGAGGGGCGCGTCGCCGCGTCCCCGGATTCGTCCGAGATCGTCGCCCGGATGTCGGCCCGCGGTCGCGTGCCATCGGGCACGGAAGGGCGGGACGATCGGCCCGCTCGTCTCGACGGCTAGTCGTCTTCCGGGCTCTCGCTGGGTTCCGGTGAGCCGCCGTGGTTATCCGGCGATTCGCTGGGCTCGGCACTCTCGTCGGGCTCGGCAGTTTCGTCGGGCTCGGCAGTTTCGTCGGGCTCGGCACTCTCGTCGGGCTCGGCACTCGCGTCGGGCTCGGCACTCTCGTCGGGCTCGGCGCTCGCGTCGGTTTCGGCGCTCGCGTCGGTCTCCGCCGACGGCCCGGATGACGCCGCGGCCCCGCCGTTGTCGCCGGAACCGCCGTTCAGGGCGTTCGCGCCGAACGCGACGCCGGCGACGATGAGGATGGCGACCGCGGACGTCGCGATCGTGCGAGCGAGGCGGTCTGACGTTCGAAGGTTCACCGTGTGTCCCCTGCGCTGATGGGCCGGCTCGAACCGGTCCTGTCCCACTGAGGCAGGGTCGCCGCGAAAGGTTTCAGCCTGTGTCGGCCTGGCGGGCGAGCTCGGCGGCCCGGAGGCGGACGAGACGCGGCTCGAGGATGGCGACGACCGCGACGATCGCCAGACAGATGAGCCCGCCGCCGGCGAGCGCGACCTCCACGCCGTACGTCTCGCCGACGAGGCCGGCCGCGAGGTTTCCGATCGGGATGAGGCCGATCGACGTCAGGGTGTAGAGGCTCAGGACGCGGCCTCGGAGGCGCGCCGGCACGAGCACCTGGAGCAGCGTGTTCGTGGTCGAGTAGTACGCGACCTGGAACGCACCCAGGAGTGCGAGGGCGAGGAGCGACACGGGAAGCGAACGCGACAGCCCGAACGCGACGAGCGCCGCGCCAACGATTGACAGCCCGCCAAGGACGAGCCGGCCGCTGCCGCCCGCTGGTCGAGCGAAGGCGAGCGTGACCGCGCCGATGAGCGCGCCGAGCCCGATCGCCCCGGTCAGCGCGCCGAGGCCTGGCGCCCCGATCTGGAGGACGTCGCGCGCGTAGATCGGCAGGAGCGCGAGGTAGTTGAGGATGAACAGCCCCGGCGCGGCGGCGAGGAGGACGAGGACCAGAACGAGCCGGTCGGCGGCGACGAAGCGCAGGCCGTCCGTGAGGTCGGACCAGAGCGCGGACTGGACGCCGGCCAGGGCTCGTGGTGCGGCCACCGGCAACGTCGCGAACACGGCCGCGACCGCGAGGTACGAAACCGCGTTCGCCCAGAAGCCGATGGCGATGCCGCCGGCCGCAATCGCGATGCCGGCGAGCGCCGGTGCGAACACGCGCGCGAGGTTGAACTGGGCCGAGTTGAGCGCGATCGCGCTGCCGATCAGGCCGCGATCCACGATCGTCGAGACGATCGCCTGGAACGAGGGAATCGCAATGGCCGACACGGACCCCGACAGGAACGCGAGGACGACGACGTGCCAGAAGGCGACGCCGCCCGTCGTCACGAGGATCGCCAGGATCGTCGACAGGACCGCGGCCACCAGCTGGCTGACGATGAGGAGCCGTCGCTTGTCGACCCGGTCGGCCACGACGCCGGCAAGCAGCGAGAGCAACAGGGTCGGCGCTGTCGCGGCGGCGCTGGCCAGGCCCAGCAGCGCCGGCGAGCTCGTGAGCACGACGACGAGCCAGCCCTGCGAGGTCGCCT
>DASRJS010000008.1:0-2802 GCA_035649355.1 Candidatus Polarisedimenticolia bacterium | reverse complement strand
CGATCGCCGCAAGTCGAGCCTTCGCCCCGGCCACGAGATCAGGCTGCCGTTCGATCGATACGACGTGCGTGCCCAGCCTGGCCAGGACGGCGGCCTGGTAGCCCGAACCGGTGCCGATGTCGAGGACGCGCCCGCCGGGTTGGACGTCCAGGAGCTCTGTCATCCGGGCCACGATGTACGGCTGGCTGATCGTCTGGCCGGCCTGGATCGGAAGCGCCGAGTCGTCGTAGGCATGCGCCTGCTCGAACTCGGGGACGAACGCTTCGCGCGGCAGCTCCGACATCACGGCAAGGACACGCTCGTCGGCGATCCCACGCTGGCGAAGCTGACGCTCGACCATCCGCGCCCGCCGGCGCGCCGCGGGATCCTGGCGCTCCGCGCCATCCATCGGCCGAGGATACGCCCGCCCGAACCACCGGCCGAAGACTCGGCCGAGCAGCCGATCGATCAGGGGCTGGGGCTCGCGGCCGGGCTGGCGCTCGGCGCCGTTGACGCGCTTGCGCTCGGCGCGACCGAACCACTCGGCGCGGCCGAAACCGATGGCGCGGGCGTGGCCGTCGGAGTGAAGACCCCGCCTCGGCCGAGGAAGATGCCGTTCAGCAGGATCCCGCCGAAGATCACGACGACGAGGATCACGAACCACGCCGACGCGCGATCCGTGACGTGGACGCCGGCCGCCGCGGACCGGACAGTGCCCTGCGCGGAAGCGTGCCGGGCCGCCTCCCGAGCGGCCTCGCGTGCGGCGCGGCGCTCGGCGGGGCGCATCGGCCGGCGATCGATGTCGCGCTCGGCGACGGACGCTGCGGCCGCCGCGGCACCCGCGGCGCCAGCCTCGAACGCTTCTTCGTCCATCTCGTCGGCTTCGGCCTCATCGGCCTCCTCGGCGAGCTCCTCGGCCTCGAGGTCCGCCTCCCCGTCCGCGGCCTCCGCTTCGTCAGCCTCAACCGCGTCCGCCTCGAGCACCGCCTCTTCGGCATCAACCGCCTCGTCGACAGCCGGTTCAGGCGCTGCCTCGGCGACCGGTTCTGGTTCGGGGGCCGCCTCTGGTTCGGGGGCCGCCTCAGCTTCCGGGGCCGCCTCAGGTTCGGCGACCGGCTCCGCCTCGGATGCCGCCACCGGCCCAGGCTCGGGCTCGGGCTCGACGGGAGTTTCGGGCTCGACGGCGGTCTCGGCCTCGGGCTGCGGCTCGGGCTCGCCCGTCGGTCGTTCGGTCATTCGGTCAGGCTCTCCGATGGCTGATCAAACGCTGCGACGGCCCACCGGCCGCCGCGCGGGCGCCAGTGTATAACCGCTCGGCCGATCCGCTCGCAGGACTACGCGTCTCGGACCGCCGGCACGAGCAAACCGGCCAGGCCCGCCGCCACCGTGACGAGCCCGAACATCCCGATGACGACGCCCGCCCCGAGCGCCTCCCCGAGGATCCCGCCGACGGCCATCGCGATCGTCATCGAGCCGTAGACGAACGCTGAGCGGAACGCGAGCACCCGGCCCATGAGCTCCGACGGCGTCCGCTTGTGGAACAGCGTCTGGCTCGGGATGACGAAGACGAGGTTGCCCGCGCCGGCACCGAACGCCAAACCCATCGCGATCGCGACGTTCCCGGTCAGCGCGAGGCCAGCCACGGTCAGCCCGGTCAACACGTAGCCGAGCACGACCAGCCGGCCGAGCGACAGCCGCGCGCCGATCAGGCCGATGACGAAGCCGCCGACGAGGTTGCCGGCCCCGATCGAGCCCTCGATGAAGGCGAAGACTTCCTCCTCGTTGAGGTTCGCCCCGGTTGCGAGGTCGTGCGCGTAGACCGGGGTCAGGACGAGGAACACGCCGAGCATGAATTGCGCGGCGACGGCCTGGAACGTGTTTGCCAGGAGGACGCGCTCGCCGCGCAGGAACTGCCAGCCCGCGGCGATGTCGCGCCCCAACCCCGCGAGCAGGCTCCGGACCCCGGTGGCCGCCGCCGCGACCGCGTCCGAGGCCCGCCGCATCGGCTCCACGACGATCGTCGCGAGGAGGAGCGCCGAACCGAGATACGTCACCGCGTCGACCCAGAACGCGAGCGGCAGCTGCGAGCCGAGGAACGCGACGAAGACGCCGGCCACCGCGTAGCCAATGATGTCGGCAAACGTCTCGCCGACCCACAGCGCCGAGTTCGCCGGCAGCAGGTCCTCGTCGCGGACCAGCCGCGGCACGATCGCGCCGCGCGCCGGCCGGAAGAAGATCGAGACCGTCGTCACGAGGAAGACAAGCGGGTAGATGAACACGATGTTGATCGAGGCCGCGACCGGGATGAGCAGCACGAGCCCGGCCCGGAGGAGGTCGCTGACGATCATCACCTCGCGGTGGTCCCAGCGATCGACGAGGGCGCCGGCAATGGGTCCGAAGAAGAGGTTCGGAATGGTCGCCATCAGGAACGCGAACGCGAGCGCGACAGGCGAGCCGGTGACGCCGAGGACGAGGAACGTCAGCGCGACGAGGTGGATCCGGTCGCCAAACAGCGAGATCAGCTGGCCCAGCCAGAGCGCCGAGAACGAGCCGTCGAGCACGAGCCGGGCGTAGGGATGGCGTCGCAGCCGGTCGAGGACCGGCGGGGGAGCGAGCGGCGGGATGTAGACGACCACGACGTGCCGGCTCGGTGCAGCCATGCCACCGGCCGAACCACCCAGCATCGCCGGTCGTTCCAGCGCGGCCGCTTCGGCGAGGCCTGGCGAGAGGTCGGTTCGGGCGGGGGCCGCCGCAACGCCCGCCTCCCGGAGCCGGGCGACGCGACCGCTGATCCGGGCTTCGGCTTCCTCGTCCAGCTCGGCC
>DASRJS010000007.1:0-9181 GCA_035649355.1 Candidatus Polarisedimenticolia bacterium | reverse complement strand
TGGCATCGGCCAGCGGCAGCGGCAGGTCGGCCTGTTTCTCGAACGGCTGGAGGACGCCCTTCAGGTTCTGCGTCGACTTCCAGACGGTCGTCGCCGGTGCGCCGTCGGAGCCACGGCCGCCGAGGACGACGATGCCGTCGCTGATCGCAACCGCGGTCGACGCTGCCCGTGGCTCCGGGAGCGCGTAGCCCTCGAGCTCGGTCCACGCCCCCAGCTCACCGGTATCCGGATCGGTCTTCATCGACCAGATCGTTGTCGTCGGCGCGCCGGAGTCGTCGAGGCCACCGATGAGGTAGATGACGCCCGCATACACGGCCAGCGCCGGGCTCGTCCGGGCGGCCGGAAGCGCTGGACCCTCGGACCACTCGCCGAACGTTCGGTCCTTGATCGTTGCCATGAAGACCGTCGACTGGGCAGCCTGGCCATCGGTGCCGCCGATGTACAGGACCCGCGTGCCCAGCTGGGCGAGTGCGCCGTCGGTCCGCGGAGCCGGCAGCTCGAGGTTCGCCGGGGCCTGCTTCCAGGGCAGGACAGCCCCGACGGGCGCCGGGCAGGGCAGGTCACCGTTCTCGGGCGGGCAGAGGTTGACCGGCGCCCAGGCCAGGAGGCCCACCTCGAGCGTCCGGTTGACGGTCATGTAGTAGGCCCGGTCAGGGATGTAGCCGAGGAGCAGGATGATGACGACGAACCAGAAGAACGCCTTGACCGAGGCCCACGTCCAGCCATCGGCGTCGAACGCGCCGAAGAAGACGCGGCGTCGCGGGACCGTTCGACCGGCAGCCAGCTGCGTCATCGCCTACTCGACCTTGATCGTGCCGGTCATCGTCGTCGGATGGACCTGGCACAGGAACGTGTACGTGCCCGCCGACAGCGCCGGGTAGTTGTACGTGCGCGTTGCGGGACCTTGGAAGAACGGGTTCTCGCCGATGTCCACGACCGAGCCGCCCGGGTCGCTGACGACGACGTTGTGGGGCGCCGCGGGATCTTCGTTGTCGAACACGAGCACGAAGGCCTTGTCCGCCGGAGCGGTGACCTCGGGCGTGTCGAAGCCTGCGGAGTCGGCGCCGGCCGAGGCGCTGATCGTGACCGTCACGGCGTTCGGGTCGAGGGACGGTGACGGCTCGACGCCACCGCCGGCACCAGACCAGCAGTCGGGCACCGCTGTCGCCGCGGCATCCGGCTTGAAGTCCGGATCGCGCCAGCCGGTGAACGTCTTCTCCTTGCCGTCTGCCCCGATCTCCGGCTCGAGGGTGTTCGGGTCGCGGATGACGTACTCAAGGTTGCTCGGTGCCCGGATGAACGCGATGAGGTTCTGGATCTGGATGTAGTTGAGCGGACCGCCGTTCTCGTTCGACCAGATCGGCATCGCGCTCTTCGCGTTGCCGCAGACGAGGCGACCGCCCTCGCGCAGGACGTTGGCGATGTACTGCGGGCTGAGGTGGACGTAGAGCTTCGCGTTGTCGTTGAGCGGCGGCGCGGAGTAACCCTCGCCCGTGCCCTTGCCATTCGGGCCATGGCAGCGCGCGCAGTTCGCCTGGAAGAGGTTGTAGCCCCGCTCCACGGCCGTGACCTGCTGCAGGTCTCGCTGCTGGTCCGTCCGCGCCTCTGACAGCCCCAGTGGCAGCCCGACCTCGTAGAAGTAGTAGGCGATCGTGAAGAGCACGACGATCAGCGACGCGATCAGGGCGACGAGCCGGGCGCTCGCCGACTGCTCGACGATCTTCGCGGCCCGCTCCGGCGTCAGCTCGTTGACGTGAGCGGTTCTCGGGGCAGTGAAGCGGTCGACTGGCGCCGGCTCGCTCGGCGGGCGCCGGGCCGGGAGTCGCTCGTCGGGTGTGCGTCCGGTCTGGTCGGTCATCGTGGCCGGCTCAGAGGCATCCGGTCGGGCTCTTCGGCGGGATGATGCCCGGCTGGCCGACGGCAACCGGCAGCGGGCCGAGCGTGATCTTCGAGGTGTCGAGGTAGAGCACGCCCTCGGCGTCGACCTCGGACGAGAAGCGGTCCATGCTCCGCGGCGCCGGGCCGTACTGCTCGCCGGCGGCCTTGATCCCGAGCCGGTCGTAGCGCGAGCCGTGGCATGGGCACTCGATCCAGAAGTTCTTCAGGCACGGGTTCGGCTTGCAGCCGAGGTGCGGACAGCGCTGGTACAGGCCGCGGACGTTGAGCGCGGAGCCGTCGCCCTTCTCGTCCGTGCCGGTCACGAACTCCTGGCGCCCGGGGTCGATCAGCATGATGAACGCGCGGGCGTCCTGGACGTAGGCGGGAAAGCCCTCCGCGACCGGCAGGTTGGCGTTCTGGAGCTTCAGATCGCTGAGCGTCCCGATCTTGACCCGGCCGCCGAAGCCGCTCCGGGTGTTCGGCCAGACGAACGCGATCGAGCCGGCGGTGACCTCGGTGATCCACAGGAGGAGGGTCCCGCCGAGCGTGATCCTGAGCAGCCGCCGGCGCGAGATGCCCTGGACCTGCGAGTGGCGCAGCGACTTGATCGCCTCGGACGTCAGTGCCTGCGACTCGTGGATGGGCTCGACGTGGTAGTTGCTCATGGGCGGGTGATCCGCGCGGCGTTCGTCACAGGGCGAAATGGAGCCCGTTCGTGCTGTTCTCGACGAACGGCAGGTACGGGATGGCGAACGAGTAGCCCGGGCCCCGGAAGAAGATCCCGATGAACGTGACCGTCAGGCCGAGGATGCAGAACAGCGTGAACAGCACGACCGCGGTCTTGCGCTGCGACGGGTGCGTGGCGTGGATGTTGCCGCGGTCGACATAGGGGATGAGCGCGGCGCCCACGAGGACGAACGTCGGGACGAGCACGCCCGCGACCGACGGATGAAAGTAGGCGAGCAGCTCCTGGAGCCCGAGGAAATACCACGGCGCCTTCGCGACCGCCGGCGTGACGTTGCCGTTCGCGAGGTCCTCAAGGGGGGCATTGATGAAGAGGCCCATGAGCAACAGGAAGATGCTCATGACCGCCGCGGCCAGGAACTCGATCGAGAGCAGGTGCGGCCAGGTCATGACCGTGTCGTCCGGCTCCTTCTGGACGCGGACGACGGCGTCCTGCTTGACGAGCGCGAGCAGCCGGTAGGGCTTCGCCGACATCGGCACGCGCTGCTTGTCGATCTCCGTCCGGCGCGACGGGTCGACGGGCAGGACGACGCGCGATTCCTCGCCGGCCTTGGTCTTCTTCTCGTCGCTCATCGGTCGCTCACAACGGCCCGCTGATGCCGCCGTCCTTGCGGATGCGCCAGAAGTGCACCGCGAGGAAGATGGCCGTGATCAGCGGCATGAACATGATGTGGAGCACGTAGAAGCGCAGCAGCGTGTTCTGGCCAACCTCCAGCCCGCCGAGCAGGATGACCTTGCTCGGGTAGCTCACGAGCCCGACGTAGCCGGCCATGTTCGAGCCGATCGTGATCGCCCAGTACGCGATCTGGTCCCACGGCAGCAGGTAGCCGGTGAAGGACAGGCCGAAGGTCACGAGGAACAGCAGGATCACGCCGACGACCCAGTTGAACTCGCGCGGCGGCTTGTACGCGCCGTGATAGAAGACCCGCATCATGTGCAGGAAGACGAAGAACACCATCAGGTGGGCGCCCCAGCGATGGATGTTCCGGGTCAGCTGGCCGAACGTCACCTCGGTCTGCAGGTTGAGGATGTCGGTGTAGGCCTGCGTCGCCGAGGGTGTGTAGAAGAACATCAGGTAGACGCCGGTCACGGTCAGGACGAGGAACAGGAAGAAGCTCAGCCCACCGAGGCAGAACGTGTACGCGAACTTCACCGCGTGCTGTCGGACCCGCACCGGGTGGAGGTGCAGGAAGACGCTGTTCATGACGTTGTACGCGCGCGAGCGCTCGTCGGTCGGATAGGGATTCCGGAAGATCGAGCGCCAGACCGGGCTGCGTCGGATCGATTGATCCACGCGCTCGAGGAAACTCACCGGGCTCCTCCTGCCACGCCGATCGTTCCGGCGAGCTGGGCGTCGCGGTACGACTCCTTGTAGAGCCGTCCGTCGCTCGAGATCTCCTCGAGCTCGAACCGCTCCATCGTAATGGCGTCGAACGGGCATCGCTTGACACAGAGTGCGCAGCGGATGCAGCGCTCCTCATCGAGGATCATCGCCGCGCCGTCGGTCCAGCCGTAGGCCTCCTCGATCTCGGGCAAGAGGCCTTCGCTCTTGAGCTGGTTGACGTCGACCATGTGGATGACGCCCTCCGGACAGACGTCGGCGCAGGCACCGCAGAGAACGCACCGGAACGGGTCGAACCAGATGTTGTAGTTGCACATCAGACAGCGCGTCGACTCTGCGACGGCGCCGGTCGCGTCGTAGCCCAGCTCGACGGGTGTCGTGAAGTTGACGGTCGGATCCGTCGACGGCATCCGCGCCGTGAGCGGCACCATCGGGATGTGCTGCCGCGGCAGGACGTCGTACATCTCGGGCATCTCGTGGCGCCACGAGCTCGTGACCTTGACGTTCGCCGCCACGGCGACGTCGGTGCGACCGGCGAGGTAGCGATCGATCGAATAGGCGGCCTTCTTGCCGTGCCCGGCGGCCTCGATGAGCGTCGTTGGACCGGTGACGAAGTCGCCGCAGGCGAAGACGCCCTGGACGTTCGTGGCGTACGTCGCAGGGTCGACGCGGAGGCGGCCGCGGTTGACCTCGAAGTCCGAACCGGCGGGCAGGAACGTCAGGTCGGCGGCCTGCGACACGGCCGGGATCACGACGTCCGCTTTGATGACGAACTCGGTACCGGGCACGGGCACCGGGGCGCGGCGACCGGAGGCATCGGGCTCGCCGAGACGGTTCCGGACGAACTTCACGCCGGTGACGTGGCCGTCTTCGCCGAGGACCTCGACCGGGCTCGCGAGGAATTCCATGCGGACGCCCTCGCGCTCGGTCTCGCCCAGCTCCTCCTCGTCGACGACGAGCTCGGAGCGTGTCCGCCGATAGACGATCGAGACGTTGTCGGCGCCGTGGCGGAGCGACGTCCGCGAGCAGTCCATCGCGGTGTAGCCGCCGCCGATGACGACGACGTCGTGGCCGACGGTCAGCTCCTCGCCGAGGTTCGCGCGCTTCATGAAGTCGACGCCGTAGTCGACGCCCTCGAGCTCGGCGCCGGGGACGTCCAGGACGACGGCGTTCATCGCGCCGGCCGTGATCGCCACCGCGTCGTAATCACGCTGGAGGTCTTCGAAGGTGATGTCCTTGCCGATCGTCGTGTTGTAGTGGAACCGGACGCCGAGGCGTTCGACGAGCCGGACGTCCATCTCGATTGCCTCGCGCGGCAGGCGGAACGCCGGGACGCCGATGAGCATCGTCCCGCCGCCGTAGGGCAGGCTGTCGAAGACATCCACGCCGTAGCCCTTCATCGCCAGCTCGCGCGCGACCGCGATGCCGGCCGGGCCGGCGCCGACGATGGCGACGCGCTCGTTCCGCGGCTCGATGTGGGGCATGACGTCCGGGATGCCCGAGGCTTCATGCCACTCGACGAGGAAGCGCTTCATCGCCCGGATCGCGAGCGGCCGGTCGATGTCGCCGCGGCGGCAGGCCCGCTCGCACGGCGCCGAACAGACGTACGAGCACATCGCCGCGACCGGGTTCGGCTCGCGCGAGAGGATGTAGCCCTCTTCGAAGCGGCCCTCGGCGGCGAGGTTCAGGTAGCCGCGGCAGTTCGTCCCGACCGGGCACGCTTCCTGGCACTCGATGTTGCACTGCAACCACGAGGCGTCGACAGGCTGGACGAGGAATTCCTGGTTCGGGTCGAGGGCCAAGAGGTCTTCGTACCTTTCCGGATGTCGGTCGTCTGTGAGGGTCGTCCGGAGGCGCGCGCGGATGACCGGCCTGAGTCGGACCGGGGCTGCCCGAATCTACCATCGGCCGCCTGAGCGGCGCAAAGCACGGGCCCGTTCGACCGCCCGTTCGGGCGCCCCTCACGAAACAAGTTGACGGTCGTTCGCTTCGCAGCTACCCTCCCCACGACCAATCGGTCCCGGCGCGAGGCGCCGAGCGAGGAGGGATCGAGGGCGGCGTGACGCCGACGGAGATCGCGTTTCTGGCACTCGGGGTCGTCCTCGGAGTCGCCGGCGGTGCGGCCGTGGTCGTCGTGTTCCGGAGCCACGCTTCGCCGCACGAAGTGAAGGTGACGGTCGCACGCGATGCGGTCCCACGGCGGGCGTCGACGCTGTCGATCGATGCCTTCCATTCGCCGTCCGAGGTCGCCCGCGGTGGGCCGGCCGACCGACGCTCGCACGACCGCGATTTCCCCGCGACGAACGACCCGCCGCGCATCTCGGAGCTCCTCGGAATCCGAACGCCCGTTCTCGCAACGGGGGTGCCCGTTCTCGCAACGGGCCTGCCCGTCCTGGCGACGGGCCTGATCGGCAGCGGGCCGGCACAGCCCGATGCGCCACGGCGGCCCGAGAAGCGGGCGACGATGGACCTGCCGATGACGCTCCGTGCCGCGTTGCCACTGAGGGACGACATGGCTGACAACCCGTTCGGCATCCGGATCGCGCCCGAGCCGGATCCAGACCTCGCCTCCCTGCGGGCCACGATGGCCGTGGCGGCCGAGCAGGCGGGCTTGAGCGGTTCGCTGACCGCCGCCGAGATCCTCCAGCCTGCAGGTGTCGCCGCCGAGGTCGCGGTCGCCCCGCCGCTACCGGCCGCGCCCGCGGAGCCCGCGATCCTGCCGATTCTCCGCGGCGACCGGCGCGCGCTCATGCGCGTCGTTGCGGCCCTCGCACCCGCGGACAAGCCAGTCGAGCGGATCCGCTGGCAGCGCCGGCTCGTCGAGCTCGTCGACGTGATCACCCGCGCGGCGATCGACGACGGGATGCTCATCCTGCCGGAGGGCCACCGCTTCTGGGATCCGTTCGACCGCGACCAGACGCGCGACATCCTGCGCGCACTCGCCGCGCACGGCCATCGGCCCGACGGCCTCGGCGGCTGGCAGGACGGCGCCGAGCCATCCGGCCGCCAGCTGTCCGCGGCCCTGGCGGACGCCGGCCTCGACCCGCGGCGCATCCGGCCGTGGCCGATCGAGGACCGGATCGCCGACCTCGTCACCCACGCCACCGTCGCCGCGGACGAGTACATCTCGGGCGCCGCGCCGGATCTCGAGCTCGTCGACGTTCAGGCGATCGTCGCGAGCGTTTCGCCCGGGGCCGCGCACGGGATGGCGGACCTGTGGCTGGCCTGGCCGATGGTGCGGGAGCTGCTGCTCCTCGAGCCGGAGGACCTGGTCGAGCGCTCGGGGATCCCGAGCTAGCCGCCCACCTGCGTTCTAGCCGCCCACCTGGGGCGCGGGCGCGGGCTTCGGATCTGGCTCGCTGGGGTCCTCGTCGACGATGATCAGGCGGAGTCGCTCCGCGGCTGCCACCCCGATCTTCGACCCCAGCTCCGCCGCCCATCGTCGGACCCACGAATCGGTCTCGGCCGGATCCTTCATCTGGCTCGCATGTGCGCGCAGCGCCTCGAGCTTCCGTTCGAGCGTCGCCGAGACGTCCACATAGACATCCGGCTGGTTCGACCAGAACAGGTAGAGCCGTCGGACCTCGTGCTTGTCGAGCCCGTCGCGCGCGAGCCACGGGAAGGCCATCGGGTTCCGGGCCGCCGGATAGACGGCGTCAACCGCGGCCATCCCGGCCGTGCGATGGTCGGTATGGTTGATGCGATCGCCTGAGTGGAAGATCGCCTCGGGATCGTGGGTCAGGACGGCGTCCGGCTTGAACGTCCGGATCTCGCGGACCAGGTGCTCGCGGAGCGCGAGGTCGTTCGCGAGAGCGCCGTCGGGCTGGTGGAGGAAGACCACCTCGTCGTAGCCGATGACTTTCGCGGCGGCGCGCTGTTCGGCCTCGCGCAGCGCGGCCAGCTCGAGCGGGTCGGCGTTCGGGTCCTCGCCGCCCTGGTCGCCGCTCGTGCAGACGACGAGGCGGCCCACCGAGCCGGCGTCGATCCAGGCCGCGGCCGTGCCCGCCGGCCCGAATTCGCTGTCGTCCGGGTGGGCGGTGATCAGCATGAACCGCGCTGGTCGCCAGGTATGGGGCTGTTCGGTCGCGGGGGCGGGCGACGCTTCGGTCATCGTGCGCGAACGGGCGAATCGAGCGCGGCGCGGTGCCTACAATCGCGTCCGAGGCTTCGCTCGTATCCCCCCACGAGCGAAGCCTCTTGCGCTGCGAGCGGCCTCACGCCCGGGCGGCGCGGGCCTCGGCGAGCGCCGCCAGCACCTCCGCCGCGTGGCCATCGGCCTTGACCTTCGGCCAGGCGCGCGCGATCCGGCCGTCGGGGTCGATGAGGAACGATGAACGCTGGATGCCCCAGTACTGGCGCCCGTACAGCGTCTTCAGCTGCCAGGCGCCGTAGTCCTCGGCCAGCCGGTGATCCGGGTCGGACAGCAGCGTGAACGGCAGCCCGAACTTCTCGCGGAAGCGCTTGTGGCTCGCGGCCCCGTCCGGGCTCACGCCCCAGACGTCGCCGCCGGTGTCGCGGATCTCGTCGTCGAGGTCGCGGAACTGGCAGGCCTCGGTCGTGCAGCCGGGCGTGTCGTCCTCGGGGTAGAAGTACAGGATCGTCCAGCGGCCCTTCTGGTCGGCAAGCCGGTGAACCGTGCCGTTTTCGTCGGGCAGCGCAATGTCCGGCGCGACGCTCCCGGCCTCGGGCGCGACGCTCTGAGCCTCGGTCATGGGCTGAGCGTAGCAGGGCTTTCCACGATCAGGAGCCGGCCCGCCGCGAGCTCGACGCGGGCGACCTCGGCGGTTCGGACGTTCGACAGGCCGCGCGTTCGGCCGGCCTCGAGAACGCCGCCCTCGAGCCCGAACTTCAACCCATAGGTCGTCACGCCAGTGGCGTCGCCGGCCACCGGCAGCAGGCTCACGAGGTCGCCCTGGCGGCCCTCGAGCACGGCCCGCGCCGGACCGCTCAGGAGGCTGATCCGGGCAGCGGCATCGAGGATCCTCGCCCGCCGGCCGCGGAGCCGGGGATGCGCCAGGAGCAGCGCGTTCGCCAAGGCATGGTCGACGCGCGGACCGCCGAGGGCGCCGACGATCGTCACCTCGGACGCACCCGCCGCCGCCGCGGCAGTGATGGCCAGCTCCGTGTCCGACTCGTCCTTGTCCTGCGGCGCCAGCTCGACCGGGACGCCCGCCTGGCGCAGGGCTTCGACGCCGTCGAGCCCGAGCGAATCGCCGT
>DASRJS010000006.1:0-7077 GCA_035649355.1 Candidatus Polarisedimenticolia bacterium | reverse complement strand
GAACCCGCCGGGCGTCTGCGTCAGCGTCACCGATGCCGCAATCGTGTTCGTCAGCGGGTCAATTCGAACCAACGTCCCGTCGGTCTTGAGAAGCCAGATCGCCGTGCCGTCGGTGGCCATCTGCGCGCCATTGGTGACGGGCACGGACCCGGTCGACGTCACGACGACCGGGGACGGGAATGCGCTCGAGCTCGCCGCCGGAGATGAGCTCGGCGTCGGAGATGGCCCGTCGCCAACACCCGGACCGGGCCGGAAGACGAGGCCGACCGTGACAGCGATCGCGAGCACGGCCGCCATGCCAAGCGCGATCCCGGCGAATCGCCGCTGCGTTGACCGGGCCGCCCGATCCCGTCGGATGCCGTGCCACGGATACACGCGGTGCTGGCCCGAGACCATCGTCCGCGCGAACGCTTCCTCCAGCAGGCGCTCCGGCGCCCGCTGTGGCGCCACCGCCGCCATCCACGTGTGGAGGATCGGGCCGACGTCGCCTTCGGACCGCTGGTCGGTCATCGGATCCGGGCCCTTCCGTCCGTCGCCGTTCACGCCGAGGTCCGATCGGAGGCCGAGTACGACGCCCGGTCATCGGCGTCGAGGGACGCCCGGAGCGCCGCTGAGCCGTAGCGAATCCGGGCCTTGACCGTGCCGAGCGGGATCCCGAGCGTCTCGGCGATCTCGGTATGCGATTGGTCGAAGTGGTGCTGGAGGACGAGGACGGCGCGCTGGTCGAACGGGAGCCGCCGGAACGCGCGATCGACCCGCTCGTGCTCGACATAGGCGCCGGACGGATCAGCCGTCGTTCGATCGCCGAGCCGGATCAGGGAGACTTCGGCCCGGCGATTGATCCGACGGGCTTCGTCGAAGCAGGCGTTCACGGTCAGCTTGCGCAGCCAGGCATCGAACTTCTTCGGGTCGCGGAGGCGCGGCAGCTCGCGCCACGCTTGGACGACGGCCTCCTGCGCCGCATCCTCGGCACGATCCGAGTCGCGGAGGATGAGGCACGCCAGCTGGTACAGCCGGTCTGCGGCCATGCCGATGAGCGTGGCGAACGCGTCATGGTCACCGTTCATCGCCCGGCTGACCACGATCGCGCTCTCGATCTCGATGACCTTCCTCCTGTCGACGGCCGACCGGTTCGGCGACCGGCTCGAAGCCCCATAACGGAGCCTCGAGCCGGGATCGCCGGTTCTCCGAGTGTGCGCTCAGCCGCCCGACGGGACGCCGCGCGCCTGCCATGCCGGGACCGCGTGGAGGCCCGGCGTGCTGATCGAGTGTGCGCCTGTTCCGTCTGCGTTCATCACCGTGACCTGCCGGTCGGCGATGCCGAGGCTCGTCAGGTCGCGCAGGAAGACGATCTGCGTGCCATCGGGCGACCAGGCGGTGCCAAAGTCGTCACCGGCCGGGCACGGGCTCGGATCTGACGCCGTGCAGCCGGTGAGCTGCGTCGCGTTCGAGCCGTCCGCGTTGATTGTCCAGATGCCGCCGCTGCCGAACCAGCCGGCCGCGAACGCGATCTTCGAGCCGTCGGGGCTCCAGTCCGGGACCTGGTCCTTCGGGGCCGGGCCTGTCGTGATCGGGTGGGCGTTCGAGCCGTCGCTGTTCATGACCCAGATCTGCTCGTTGTCCGGGTTGAAGTCGGCATCAAAGCCGTCGCCGTGGCTGAACGCGATCTTGGTGCCGTCGGGCGACCACGTCGGGAAGCTGTTGAAGCAGCCCGGGTGCTCGGCTGGGCACGAGGTCAGTTGGCTGACGTCCGCGCCGGTTGCCGCGTCGACGACAAAGACCTGGTCGTTCGCCTCGTCACCGACGAAGCCGGTGAACGCGATCTTCGAGCCGTCCGGCGACACGTCCGGGAAGACCGCGAAGCCGCCGAAATGGGTCAGCTGCGTCGGCTTGGCGCCGTTCTGCTTGACAGTCCAGAGCTCGAATGCGCCGCTGACGTTGCTGCAGTACACGATGTCCCGGCCGTCGGGCGTGTACTCGGCGCAGAGATTGAAGCCGGCGGCGTTTGTCACGGACTTCAGGCCAGAGCCGTCGGGCATGACCGTGTCGATGTTGAAGCCCCCGTTCGCCCGGGTGCCGAAGGCGATCCGCCCGTTCGTGACCCCCGGGTCCGCGGCGGCTGCCGGCACGAGCGCGACTCCGATAGACGTGATGGCCGCCATGACGGCGACGATCCAGATCCTGCGAGGCATTCAGCCCCTCCCTCACGCGTGCGGCCGGCGACACGTGGGTCGAGCCTCGGACGTACACGCATTGACGTTGGCCGATTGCGCATCCGATCTAACTCGACGAACCGGTGCGGCGGAACCTGCGGCGGAACCCCGCGGCCGGGCCCGGTGTACGGGGTACGGTTGAACCGTGGAGGGCCGTCCTACGGAAGAGGCCGAACTGATCGAACGCGCGCGTCGAGGCGAGGTCGTGGCGTACGAAGAGCTGGTCCGTCGCTACCAGGACGTCGCCGTCCGGACCGCGCACCTGATCGCGCCGGACGCCGATGCGGATGACGCTGCCCAGGACGCCTTCGTCAAGGCCTGGGCCGCGCTGCCGCGGTTCCGCGCCGGGTCGCCCTTCCGGCCGTGGCTCCTCCGGATCGTGGCCAACGAGGCCCGCAACCGGCGGCGCTCGGCCGGGCGCCGGGAGGGGCTTGCCCTCCGGGTCGCCGACCGCCCCTCGGACGACGCGGCCCCGTCGCCCGAGGCGGCGGTCATCTCGGCCGAGACTCGCGCAAGCCTGCTGGCCGCCGTCAACGGGCTTCGGGACGACGACCGCGAGGTCATCGCCGCGCGCTACTTCCTGGAGCTCTCCGAGATGGAGGCGGCCGAGGCCCTCGGGATCCCGCGGGGAACAGTGAAGTCACGGCTCTCGCGGGCTCTTGGGCGGCTGCGCGCGGGCATGGGCGGACCGGGCCATGACTGAGCCAATGGACGCGCTGCTCGAGCTCCAGCTGCGGTCGCTCGGCAGCGCGCTTGCCGTGCCGGAGCCGCGGCCGGGATTCGCCGCGGCCGTCGCCGAGCGGATCGAACGCGCAGCGCCACGACGCGAGCGCCCAGCCTTCATCCTCTTCCCGCGCGTCCGGCGGAGCGTCGTCCTGGCCGTCGCCGCGACGCTCATTCTCGTCGCGGTCGCCGCCGCCGCCATCGGATTCAACCTGCCGGGCATCCGGATCATCTTCGGGCCGCCGCCGAGCCTCGAGCCGACGCCCAGTCACGCGAGCATGTCGCCCTCGGGCCTGCCGGGCTCGCTGATGGGTCTCGGCGCGATCGTCTCGGTCGAGGAGGCCCAGGCGAACGTCGACTTCCCGCTGCTGCTGCCGACGGAGCCGGACCTCGGTCCACCCGACGCGACCTACGTGCGGCTCGGCCGCGTGGCGTTCGTCTGGTCGCCGCGGGACGGGATCCCCCCGACGGATGACCCTGAGGTCGGCCTGCTCCTCAACCAGTTCCGGGGCGTCGTCGGCCAGAACATCGTCGACAAGATCGCCAACGAAGGCACACGCGTCGAGCCGATCACGGTCGACGGCGCGCCGGGCTACTGGATCGCCGGGCAGCCACACTTCTTCATGTACATCGACCCGAACGGTCAGGAGGTCTGGGACAGTTATCGCAGCGTGAGCCAGACGCTGGTCTGGACGCGCGATGGGATCACGTACCGCCTCGAGACGGCCCTCGACCGCGACGCCGCGATCCGCCTGGCGGAGACGCTGGGCTAGGGCGCCTCAGGCGACCACGGTCGGTGCGGCGAGCAGCGGAACGGTTGCCCCGGAAAGCGGCAGAGCAGCACGGACTGGTGAAGTCGCGAACGCCGAGGCGGGCTCCGGCCGGCCCATCCGGTAGCCCTGCCCGAACTCGATTCCGAACGACAGCAGCGTTTTCGCTTCCGCCTCCGTCTCGACCCCCTCGGCCACGAGGAGGCAGCCGGCCGTGCGCGCGAAGTGTCGGAGGCCCACGACGAGCGCCTGGCGCGTCGGATCGAGGTTGATGCCACGGACGAGCCCGATGTCGAGCTTCACGAAGTCCGGCCGCAGCTCGACGATGTGGGCAAAGTTCGCCGCACCGGCACCGGCATCATCGACTGCGACGCGGATGTCCGAGCCGATCGCCCGAATGGCGTCGCGGATGGCAGGGTAGTCCGCGATGACGTCGTGCTCCGTGACCTCGAGGACGACGGGCCGGTCCCGCGCGGCAAGGATGTCCCCGAGGCGGCCGTTGTGGAGGACGAGCCCAGGCGAGACATTCAGGTCGAGCCAGCGCCCTGCGGGCAGGTCCGCGGCGGCTCGAACGGCCTCACCGAGCGTCGCGACTTCAAGCTCCAACCCGAGGCCCACGGCCTCGGCAGAAGCGAACGCGACATCGGGCCGGGTGCCATCGCGAAACCTCGTGAGGGCTTCGTAGCCGAGTGGCTCGCCGGAAGCCAGATTGACGATGGGCTGGAATACGACGTCGAACGCCAGGTCGTCGATCCGTGCCTGGGTCTCGGCCCGGAGGATGGCGTCGCTGGAGCGCGCGATGAGGTCCGGCCCGAGCCGGCCGCCCGCCGCGGCGGCAAACTCGCTGAGAACCGGGAGCAGGCGGATCAGGGAATCCTCCGCCGATTCGTCGGTTGTCCCGATCTCGATCAGGCCCACGATTCGCGCGCCGAAGGCGATCGGTGCCGACGCGACGATCCGCAGGCCGGCGAGGTAACGCGGGTCCGTGACGTCGCGCCGACCTTTTCCTGCGATGACGTTGACCCATGGACCGTGCACGGCACGGGCCAACAGCCGCTCGCTTGCGGCAGCGGGAATGACGGCCCCGGAGGCGACCCGCGGATCGTCGAGTCCCACCGCTGCAGCCACTTCGGCCTGGGCCGGCCCAAATGCCAGCAGCGCCGCGTGGTCGACGCCGGGCAAGGCTCGCAGCGACGCGCAGACGCGACCGGCCACAGCGCTGAACTCGCCCGTGAGGTCAAGGCCGGTGAGAGCGGCCGCCACGTCGGCACGCTCCCGGACTTCCCGCTTGAGCTCAGCCTGCGTGCGCCGATGCGCCGTGACGTCCCGCGCGATCCCGATCCAGTTGACCAGCTTCCCATCCGCATCGCGGACGGGCGTCATCGACGCATTGAGAACCGTCGCTTCGCCTGTCGGGCTCGGAGCGATGAACTCGCCCGCCCATCGCTGGCCATGGGCAATGGCCGCGAGAAGGCTCTGACGCGACTCATCGTCGGATGGACCTTGGGCAAAGATCGTCAACGGCTGACCGAGCAGGTCCGCGGCACGCCAGCCCACTCGCTCGAATGCCGGGTTGACATAGTCGATCTGCGACGCGGCGTCGGTGATGATCACCAGGTCGTCGGTCTGCTCGACGACCGCGGCGAGCCGCCCGCGTTCGATGCGTTCGTGGCGGACATCGCTGATGTCGCGGCCGACCGCGTACGTACCGTCCCCCGACGGATCGGGTTGTGACGACCATTCCATCCAGCGCCATGACCCGTCAGCGTTCAGGTAGCGACACTCGTATCGCATCACACCTGCGCCGGTGAGCTGCTGGTCGCGATAGGTGGCGATGGCGGCGTCACGATCGTCGGGGTGAATCAGCTCCATGAAGGACCGCCCGATGACGTCGTCCGGGTCGAAGCCGAGCATTGTCTTCCAGGAGTTGCTCGCAAAGCGCAGCCGCGCGTCCGGGCCGGCGATCCCGACGAGGTCAGGGGTCAGGTCGAAGAATCGATCGCGGGCTTCGCGGGCGCTGCTGGCCTCGCGGTCGAGATCAGCAACGGCGCGCGCCGAACGTGAGAGCAGGAACGCGGCGTAGGCCATGCCGCCGATGATGCCGATGGCGACAGATGTCGGGGCTTCGACGATGCCGGCTTCGTACAGGCCGAATACGAGCCAGCCACCGATCGGAAACGCCGCCAGCGCCGGGAGGATCCGCCGGGTGGCCCTGCCGGCGGGCCCCGGATCGAGAAGGATCCTGACGGTCAAGTGGTCGGGCCGCGATGTGACGACGGCGATCGTCAGGAGTGCGATCGAAAGGCTGCCCGACACGGATAGTCGCTCGTCGCCGAATGCGAGTAGAGACTCTGCGCCGAGTGTGAGGGCGATGAGCCCGAACAGGGCGGCGCTGCCGGCCGAGATCGCACAGGCCTCCACCAGCCAGCCAACCGAACGGCCGAGGCTCCGCACGAAGACCGCGGCCGCCAGCCACGCGTACTTCACGCTTGCGACAAGGCCCAATCGGTGGACCTCATCGGTGTCACCGCCTTCGAGGCTCGGCGGCCAGATCAGGTTGTCCAGCTTCAGGTCCCGGCCCAGCAGCCACTCGAATCCGATGACGACGGTCAGAAGAAGGCACATGCCCGCGATCACGCGGCCAACCTGCATCGGCCAGCCACCACGGGTGATCTGCAACAGGGCGATCGGGAGCAGTAGCGACATGACGGCGGCGTTCGGTTCGATTGGGCCGAGGGGTGCCGGCCAATCGGTGACTCCCTGCCAGCCGGCCAGCCAGCGGATGACTCCGAGCAACCCGATCGCCGCTGTTGCAATCGAGAGGCCAAGGGTGGCGCGCGCGAGGTTGCGGGTCGGGTCTGAAGTGCGCTGTGGCGTAAGACCGGTCAACAACATAGCTCCGATGTGTGCCGTGATGGCGTCGGCGGAGCATGGCGCAGGGAGCCGGCGCAGGGCTACGTGCCGAGATGCCCGGACTGGCAGGTCCGCCCGGCATGTTTCCCCTATGCACCACTCCCCGACGGTGTGGTCAGGAGCGATTGGGGCTGGATGCCGGTCCTCAGACAGCACTCATCGGACGACGTCACGCTACAGTCCGTCACTCGGCGGCAAGCCATGCCGGTTCCGATCCCGAGGCTCGAGTGACCCGCAGGCCCATTCTCCTCGTCGCCCTTCTCGCCGCACTGCTCGTCGGCGGCTTCCTGGTCTACGACCAGTTCCTCGCCGGCGACGACGTCCCGCCGCTGACCCTGCCGTCGGCCTCCCCGGGTGCGTCCGTGTCGCCGGGTGCGAGCGCGACGCCGGCCCCGAGCGGCGGGACGGCCACGGCCGGGGAACTCGCCGGCGAGTGGTCCGTCAGCGAGGGCACGGTG
>DASRJS010000005.1:0-3835 GCA_035649355.1 Candidatus Polarisedimenticolia bacterium | reverse complement strand
ATCGCCGTCGTTGGCGGCGGCAGCACCTACACGCCGGAGCTCATCGAGGGCTTCGCCGCGCGCGGCGAACGGCTGCCGATCGATGAGCTGGTTCTCCTCGACATCGATCCGATGCGGCGCGAGGTCGTCGGCGGGCTCGCGCGGCGGATGCTGGACCGGCTCGGCTGGGGCGGCCGGCTCGTCGTCACCGACGACCTCGACGGGGCCCTCGACGGCGCCGAATTCGTCCTCCTCCAGCTCCGCGTCGGCGGCCAGGCCGCGCGCCTCCTCGACGAAACGCTGCCGCCCAAGTTCGGGACAGTCGGCCAGGAGACCACTGGAGCCGGCGGGTTCGCGAAGGCGCTGCGGACGGTCCCGGTCGTCCTCGACATCGCCGAACGAGTTCGACAACGGTCCGCGAAGGACGCCTGGATCATCGACTTCACGAACCCCGTCGGGATCATCACCCAGGCGCTCCTCGATGAAGGTCACCGCGCAATCGGCCTCTGCAACGTCGCGATCGGGCTCCAGAAGCACTTCGCCGAGCAGTTCGGGGTCGAACCCGAGCGCGTCGAGCTCGAGCACGTCGGCCTCAACCACCTGAGCTGGGAGCGCTCGATCCGCGTCGACGGTATCGACCGGCTGCCCGGGCTGCTCGAGAGCGACGCCGAGGGGCTCGCCGAGATGATGGGCGTGCCCTCGTCGATCATTCGCGCGCTGCGGGCGGTGCCCTCGTACTACCTGCGCTACTACTACCTGTTCGAGACCGTCGTCGCCGAGCAGCGGAACGGTCAGACGCGCGCCGCGGAAGTCGCCGAGATCGAGAGCCAGCTCCTCGACGCCTACCGCGATCCGAACCTCTCGGAGAAACCCGGGCTCCTGGCGCGCCGCGGCGGCGCGTTCTATTCGGAAGCGGCGGCGGCGCTCATCGCGTCGATCCACGACGGGCGCGGCGACGTTCACGTCGTCGACATCCGAAACGACGGCGCGCTGCCGGACCTGCCCGACGACGCCGTGGTCGAGATCCCGGCCCGGATCGACCGGGACGGCGCGCACCCTGCTCCGCTCGCGCCGCTCGCCCCGGAGATCGGTGGGCTCGTCCACGCGGCCAAGGCCTACGAGCGACTGGCCGTGAAAGCGGCCCTCAGCGGCGATCACGGCGACGCGCTGCGGGCCATGCTGGCAAACCCGCTCGTCGGTCGCTGGCCGATGGCTGAACAGCTCCTCGACGCGATGCTGGAGGCGAGCCGGGCGCACCTGCCGCGGTTCTTCCCCGCCTGAGGCGCGGCGCCGCACGGGCGGCTCGTACCATCGCAGCGTGAGGATCGACCTGAACGCCGACGTCGGTGAGAGCTTCGGGCCGTGGCCCATGGGCGACGACGCCCGCCTGATCCCGCTCGTCACCTCGGTCAACGTGGCGTGCGGCTTTCACGCCGGGGATCCGTTGACGATCGAGCGGACGATCGCTCGCGCGGTTGCCGCGCGGGTCGCGATCGGCGCGCATCCCGGCTATCCCGACCTCGCCGGGTTCGGGCGACGCGACATGGACATGCCCGCGGCCGAGCTCGAGGCCGCGATCGTGTACCAGGTCGGCGCGGTGGCGGCTTTCGCACGGGCGGCCGGCACGGACCTGCGGCACGTCAAGCCGCACGGCGCGCTCTACAACCGGGCGGCACGTGACCCGGCGCTCGCCGAAGCGATCGCCCGGGCGGTTCGCCGCTGCTCAGTCGAGCTGCTGCTCGTCGGCCTCGCCGGCTCGGACCTCCTTGCCGCAGGCCAGGCCGCCGGTCTCGAGGTCGTCGCGGAAGGCTTCGCTGACCGGGCCTACGAGCCGGACGGCTCGCTGCGATCGCGGAAGCTGCCCGACGCCATGCTCGGTCCTGATGCGGCCGCGGCGCAGGCCGTGGCCCTGGTTCGCGACTCGGCGGTGACCGCCGCGGATGGGACACGGGTCGCCATCAGACCCGAAACGTTGTGCATCCATGGCGACGGCGAAGGGGCAGTCGCCATCGCGCTCGCGGTCCGCGCGGCGCTCGAGGCCGCGGGCGTGGAGATCGCGCCGGTCGGGCGGTGAGCGAGCCGCCGGTCATCGAGCTTCGCGGGGTCGAGGTTCGGCGGCGCGGGCGATCCATCCTCGGGCCGATCGACTGGACGGTCCGGCGCGGCGAGCGCTGGGTCATCCTCGGCCCGAACGGCTCTGGCAAGACCACGCTCGTCCAGGTCGCCTCGACCTATCTGTGGCCGTCGGCGGGCACGGTCGAGGTCCTCGGCGCGGAGATCGGCGCGGTCGATGCGCGTGAGCTCCGGCGCCGGATCGGCTACGCGTCGAGCGCCCTCGAACGCCAGATCGACGACGGGCTGACCGCCCTCGACGTCGTTCGAACGGCGCGGCATGCCGCTCTCGGACCGTGGTGGCACCGCTACACCGAGGCGGACCGGGACCGTGCACTCGGGCTGCTGGAACGGCTTGGCGTGGCGGCGTTCAGCGACCGCCCGTTCGGCCTCCTGTCGACCGGGGAGCGGCGGCGCGTTCAGATCGCCCGGGCGCTCATGCCCGAGCCCGAGATCCTCATCCTCGACGAGCCGTCGGCCTCGCTCGACCTCGGTGCCCGCGAGACGCTCCTCCGCGACCTCGATGGCCTGGCCGCTGACGATGGGCTCGCCGCGATCGTCCTCGTCAACCACCATGTCGAAGAGATCCCGCCCGCGTTCGACCACGCGCTCGTGCTCGGCGACGGGCGGGCGGTCTCGACCGGGGACATCGGTTCGGCGCTCACGTCGGCGGCGCTGCGCGAGGCGTTCAGCCTCCCGATCGGGGTCGAACGGCGCGACGGCCGCTTCCGGGCCTGGATGGACGGGTCCGAATGACCGACGAGCCGCGGATCGAGGCCTTCGGGGACTCGGGCGTGCTCCTGACCCTCGAGGGCGGCTCGACCGTCGAGCGGGCGCGACGGGTCCACCGGCTCGCGCAGGTCATTCGAACCGAGACCGGGAGCGCTCCTGGCTGGTCGAACCCGATCCCGGCTGCCGCGAGCGTCCTCGTGCCCGTCGACCCGCTCGAACCTGGCGTGGACGTCGCGATCGAACGGCTTCGTTCGGTCCTGTCCGACCTCGACGACGTCGCCGTCACTTCGCCCGAGCCGCAGCAGCGGGTCGAGATCCCGACGCGCTACGGCGGCGTGGACGGACCCGACCTCGCCGCGCTGGCAGCCGCCCGCGGCCTGACGGAGCCCGAGGCCATCGAGCTCCACGCGTCGGTCGACTACGACGTGCTCTTCCTCGGGTTCGCGCCCGGCTTCGCGTATCTCGGGGACGTTCCGGAGGCGATTGCGATGCCGCGGCTCGCGACGCCGAGGACCCGAGTGCCGGCCGGCAGCGTCGCCATCGCGGGCCGTCAGACCGCGGTCTACCCATTCGAATCGCCGGGTGGTTGGCAGCTCATCGGCCGGACCGACGTCCGCCTCTGGGACGTCGATCGTGAGTCGCCCGCCCTGCTCACGCCCGGCGATGTCGTGCGGTTCGTGCCCGTCTGAACCCGATGGCAGCCGTGCTCGAGGTTCTCGCTCCCGGCCTCCTGACGACCGTTCAGGACGCCGGCCGGCGCGGATTCGGCGACCTCGGCGTGCCGATCTCCGGGGCCTGCGATCCGTGGTCCCTCGCCGTCGCGAACGCGCTGCTGGGAAACGATCCGGACGCGGCCGCGCTGGAGTGCACGCTGATCGGGCCGGAACTGCGTGCGCTCGGCGACGTCGCCGTCGCGGTCGCCGGGGCGGACCTCGAGGCGGAGATCCGCCCGTCCGGGCGGCGGGTCATGCCGGGAACCACGGCCTGGCTTCGCAGCGGTGAAGTGCTGGCG
>DASRJS010000004.1:0-21315 GCA_035649355.1 Candidatus Polarisedimenticolia bacterium | reverse complement strand
GCCTCGCCCGCGTCCGAAGCGCTGCCGGTCACGCGGTCGCGGGCCTGGCGGGGCAGCACGATCGAAGACCTGGCGCTCGGAGCGCCCGAGGTCGTCCTCAGCCTCGTCGAGAGCGACTCGGGCGAGCCCCAGGAGATCGATCGGTGGTCGGAGCTGATCGAGACCTCGGCCGCGGCCGGCGAACGGCTCGTCGGCCTGGCGCAGCGGCTCGACGATGGACCCTGGCGTATGCGCGCCATCGTCGGCTTTGCGGACCCGATTCGGCCGGGGATCGCCGAAGCGATGTCGATGGCCCGCGGCGCCGGGATCCAGGTCGTCGTCGTGACTGGGGATCACCCACGGACGACCGCCTCGATCGCGCGCGCGGCGAACCTCGAGGCCGCGTCGATCGTGACCGGCGAAGAGGTCGCCTCCTGGAACGACGACGAGCTCGCGGAGCGCCTTACCGATCTCCAGGTCGTCGCGCGGTCCACGCCGGCGCAGAAGCTCCGCCTCGTGCGCGCGGCTCGGGAGCGCCACCGGATCGTCGCTGTCACGGGCGACGGCGTGAACGACGCTCCTGCGCTTCACGGTGCGGACGTGGCCGTCGCCATGGGCTCGGGGACGGCGGTCGCCCGGGAGGCCTCGGATCTCGTCCTCGGCGACGACTCGTTCGCGACCCTGATGTTCGGCCTCGCCGAGGGCCGCCGGATCGTTGACAACGTCCAGAAGGGGCTCGTCTTCCTCATCTCCACCCATGTCGCGTTTCTGGGGTTCATCCTCATCGCCACGATCGCCATCGCCGAGCGGCAGGTCCTCATCCCGCTGCAGATCCTGTGGATGGAGTTCTTCATCGACCTCTCGACATCGGTCGCGTTCGAACGCGAGCCGGCGGAGCCTGCGCTCATGACCCGCCCGCCGCGGCATGCCGAGCGGCCGCTCCTGACGAATGGGACGCTCGTCAAGATCCTTGGCGCCGGGTCGTTCACGGCCGTCGCGGCGCTCGTGCTCATGCTCAACCACGGGGGAGGCTTCGAGCACTCAGCGTGGCTCGCCTACACGGTGCTCGTCGTGGGGCAGTGCGTGCGCGCCTACTGGAACCGCAGCGTCCGCGAGCCGATCCGTCGTCTGTCGCGCAATGGCTTCCTGCTCGTCGCGTGCCTCGCGGCCGTCGCGATCCAGGCTGTCATCCCATACGTGCCGCCGCTCGCTTCAGCCTTCCGCGCCAGCCCGCTCGACCTGGCCGACTGGCTACTGGTCGCCCTTGTTGCGTTCATCCCGGCCGTTGTCGCGGAGCTGGTCCGGACGTCCAGGCGCCCGCAGGTCTGGGTCGCCTAGCGGTCCTCGCCACGGGTCGTCGGATCGTCGTGCAGCTCGGATGGCTGATGGGTCTCATCCGGCTCGCTGGGGCTCTCAGGCGACGGCTTCGGTCCCAGGGCTGACGAACGCGTAGTCGGGCCACCACATCGCCCGATCGACCGCCGGCTCAATCTCTTCGTCGCGAAACTGTCGCCCGAAGCCGCTGTCTCGGAGCTCCCGGACAACCGCGGTCGCGACGGCGCGGGCCGCCTGTCTCAGGTCGGCGATGGGCGGGTAGATCGCCCCCCACGCGAGTCGCTCTTCGGTAACGAGAGCCGCGAGCTCGCGGGCGGCGACGAGGAACGCGTCGTCGGTGACCTCGCGCGCCTGGGCGACGATCGCCCCGAGGCCAACGCCGGGGAAGATGAACACGTTGTTCGCCTGGCCGATCGGGCCACGTCCGGGGAAGCCGGCGACGTCGGCGGTCGGGCTCCCGCTGGCGACGAGCGCGCGACCATCGGTCCAGCGGAGGATGTCCGACGGCGCCGCCTCCGAGCGGTCGCCCGGGTTCGACAGGGGCAGGATGATCGGCGTCGCCGAGTGGCGCGCCACCTCGCGGACGAGCTCCTCTGTGAACGCGCCACGCGAACCGGTCGTGCCAATGAGGACGCTCGGCTTCAGCGCTCGCGCGACGGCGACGGGATCCGCGAACGCGGCCCGAGGCAACGCGGCGCGTTCGAAGCTGCCCGGGTCGACCGCAAATGGCCGTTGATCGTCGGCCAGGCCCTCCCGCTCGGCGTGGACCAGGCCGCCGCGATCCATCATGGCGATGCTGGCGTCGATCTCGTGTGCGGGCCGGCCTTCGGCCGCAAGCTGCCGTCTGAGGAGCCGCCCGATCCCGATGCCGGCCGCGCCGGCCCCAAGGAACAGGAACCGCTCGCCCGATACGCCGTTTCGCTCGCGCCGGGCCGCGAGGATGCCGGCCAGCACGACGGCGCCGGTCCCCTGGATGTCGTCGTTGAAGCTCGTCAGTCGATGGCGATATCGCTCGAGGATGCGCAGGGCGTTGTGCTGCTTGAAGTCCTCCCACTGGATCACTGCGGCCGGGAAGACGCGCTTGACCGCCTCGACGAACGCCTCGAGCACCTCGTCGTAGGCACGCCCGCGCAGCCGGGGCGCGCGGTATCCGAGGTAGAGCGGATCGTCGAGCAACTCCCTGCGATCCGTGCCGACGTCGAGCGACACGGGCAGCGTCCAGGCCGGATAGATGCCGGCCGCCGCCGTATAGAGCGCGAGCTTGCCGACGGGAATCGCCATCCCGCCGGCGCCCTGGTCGCCCAGGCCCAGGATCCGCTCGTTATCGGTCACGACGATCAGCCTGATCTCCTCGCCGGCGGCCCCGGCCCTCAGGACGTCGTCGATCCGGTCGACGTCATCGGGCGTGATCCAAACGCCGCGGGGGCGACGGAAGATGTGGCTGAAGTCCTGGCAGGCGCGACCAACTGTCGGTGTGTAGACGATCGGCAGGAACTCCTCGAGGTGCTCGCCGAGCACCCGGTAGAAGAGCGTCTCGTTGCGATCCTGGAGCGCGGCGAGGCCGATATAGCGCTCGAGGTCGTCGGTCTTCCGGCGGACGTGCTCGAGCTCCAGCGAGACCTGCTCCTCGATCGACGTTACGCGGGCGGGCAGGAGTCCAAGGAGACCCAGGGCATCGCGCTCCGCCTCGGAGAACGCCGTGCCCTTGTTCATCAGCGTGTGACCGATGAGGTCGCGCCCGCGGAGATGCGTGTGGACGGTGCCTACGGGCGCCGCGAGCGCCGTTGCTCGGGGACTCACGGCCAGCGTGTCGCGCGCGGGGTCACGCCGGACCTTGGCTCACGCCCGAGCGTTGGCGACGTGCCCAAGAGCGGACTGGATCGCCTCGTGGAGGCGAGCGCCGGTGGGCTGGCCGATCACGCTGGTGACCGCATGGGGCCCGGTGCTCTCTTCCCAGTTGAGCTCGAGGCCGGGCGTGGTCAGAACGATGGGGGTGTCCGGGTGCAGCTCACGGATGTTGCCGATCAGCACCCGCGCACCATCGGCGTCGCCACTCGCCCAGACATCGTAGACGAGGACGTCTGCGCGCTCGGCGAGGTCACACGGTCGTCCGGCGAGGACGGGGCAGCGATTCCTCGTGGGCCCGCTGCATTCGTTGACCTCGTAGCCGATCCGCCGGAGCGCATCGGCCTCCTGGCCCGCCAGGTCGAGGTCATGATGGACGACGAGGGCGCGTGTCATGCCGCACCTCCGATCAAGCGGCTCGCCGGGTCCTGCTGGGCCCGTCGTTTGGCGGGAGTCTGGCGCTGTGACCGCGGCGATCGCAGTGGCGTACGTCACGACCCGGCGGGCCATCCGGCCCGAAGCGCGGCCGGCCAGGCCGGATCGTGACGTGCGTGACGACGAGGCGATCGGACCTGAAGGTGCCGCCCGTCATGCACTCGCCAGCCGACCCCAGTGGCCGGGCTGCGATTCGGGCCGAGGGTCGGCCGGGCGTCGCCGGCTGGCCCGGCGTCACGGCCTGGCGGCGTGGTGGGTCGGCAGCGACGGACGGCTCGAGATGACGGCCGCCGCGCGGCCGCAGACCGCGCGGCTGGCGGGCGAGGCCGACTGAGCGGACGGGCCGTCCGGCAGGCGCCACTCGAGCCAATTGGCACTGATGCGCAAATGCGCATGGATCGATGCTCGACGCATGGACGAGATCGACATTCTCCAGGCCGAGGTCCTCCGGGCATTGGCGCATCCCCGACGGGTGCAGATCCTGCATCGGCTGGCCGACCGACCAACCGCCGTTGCCGCCCTGGCTCGCGACCTTGGGATCAGCCAGCCGAATGCCTCGCAGCACCTCGCCGTGCTCCGCGCAAGCGGCCTCGTCGAGGTCGATCGCAACGGACGCGAAGCGTGCTATCGCCTCGCGGATCCAGACGTGATGGTCGCATGCCGCCTGATGCGCGGCGTGCTCGAACGACGGTTCGGCCGCCTTGCGGGGGCGCTCCTGCCGAGCGGGCTCAGCAGCTCGCCGGAGGTGCTCACCGACGGCCCGACCGCGGCGAGGTGAGCTCGATGGACAACCCCCTGAACCTGGTGCTCTTCTCCGGCACGGACGACAAGCTCCAGGCCGCCGCCGTCCTCACGGCCGGTGCGGCCGCGCTCGGGAAGCCCGTGAACATCTTCCTGCAGTACTGGGCGCTCGACGCGTTCCGCTCGGACCGGATCGCCCGCGATCACGGGCTGGCACCGGAGGCCGGCGCCGACGGTCGGGCGGCCGTGGACGCGTTGCGCGCCGCCGGCCAGTCGAGCTGGGCAGAGACGCTTCGCCAGGCCAAGGACCTCGGTGGAGTCGACATCCAGGCCTGCTCGCTGTCGATGGACCTGCTCCACCTCGAAGCCACGGACCTCGATCCGCTCGTCGACGGCGTGGAGGGCGTGACGGCCTTCTACCTGAACGCCGGCGAGGGTCAGGTCACGTTCATCTAGAAGCCCAGGAGGGCGACATGACGCTCCAGATCAGCACCACCGTCGACGCTCGCGGGCTGTCCTGCCCGATGCCGATCGTCAAGACCGCGCAGGCGATCAAGGCGATCAGCTCGGGAGGCATCGTCGAGGTCCTCGCCTCCGACCCGGGGTCGGTCAAGGACTTTGTCGCCTGGTCACGGACGACCGGGCACGAGCTCCTCCAGCAGACCGCGGACGGCGGCACGTACCGCTTCGTCATCCGCAGGAAGTGAGGCACCAGCCATGACCACCGAAACCCTCGAACGGCCGGCCGCGCCGGTCGTCGATCCATTGGCCCAGGCAATCGCTGACGTCGATGGCCTGCCCGAGACCTACGTCGAGGCCGACCTCGAGTCGGCGATCCGGACGAAGGAGCTCGTGATCGTCAACTGGTCGGGCGACCTCGACAAGGTCTGGCCCGTCCTGATCCTGTCGTCGACGGCTGCCGCGAGCGGCGTCCGGTGCAAGGTCTTCGTGACGTTCTGGGGCCTTCTGCCCTTCGTCAAGGACCAGAAACGCGTCGTCGGAGAGAACTGGATGCAGAGGATGCTGACACTGATGCAGCGTCCGGGCATCGACCACCTGAAGCTCAGCAAGATGAACTTCCTCGGGATGGGCCCGTGGATGATGGGCGTCCTCCGGAAGAAGTACGGCGTCGCCAGCCCGCGCGAGCTCCTCGAGGCCGCGACCGCGCTTGGAGTCGAGTTCGTCCCGTGCCAGATGACCATGGATATGTTCGGCCTGAAGCGCGAGGACCTCATCGACGAGATGGGCGAGCCCGCGGGCGCCGCCACCGCGATCGAGATCATGACCGAGGCCGACGCCTCGCTCTTCATCTGAGAAGGAAGGTTTCCCATGACCGAGGTTGTCGTCCCCGCGCCGGCGCGCACGATCGACGCGCGCGGCAGCTTCTGCCCGGGCCCCCTGATGGAGCTCATCCGCGGGATCCGCGAATCCGTCCCGGGTGACGTCCTGGCGGTCTACTCGACCGACTCGGGCAGCAAGATCGACATTCCGAAGTGGGTCGAGAAGGCCGGCCATCGACTGGTCGGTGTCTTCGCCCGCGCCGGCTACGACGAGATCGTCGTCGAGAAGACCCACTGAGGCGACCGATGAACCGGATCGTGATCCTGGGTGGGGGTGTCGGGGGCACCCTCACCGCGAATCTCCTCGTCAAGCGGCTCCGCCGCCAGCTCGACCGCGGTGACGTGTCGATCACGGTCGTCGATGCGACCGGAGATCACACGTACCAGCCCGGCTTCATGTACATCGCGATGGGCGGCGAGCGAGCCGAGCGATTGCAGCGCCGGGAGCGCAGCCTGCTCGACCGGCGGGTCAACCTCCTGATCGGCGAGGTGACGCTCGTCGACGAGGCGGCGCGAACCGTCCACTTCTCCGATGGTCAGCGGATCGGCTACGAGACCCTGGTCCTCGCGACGGGCTCGCGAATCGTGCCTGAGGCGATCGAGCACTTCGACGCCGAAGCCCAGCACTTCTACACGGCCGAAGCCGCGCTCCGTCTTCGCCACGCCCTCGATGCCTTCACCGGCGGCCGGATCGTCGTCGCCATTGCCGGCATGCCCTACAAGTGCCCGCCGGCGCCGCTCGAGGTCTCGTTCCTGATCGAGGCGGAGCTCCGCGAGCGCGGGTTGCGCGCGAAGAGCGAGCTCCACTTCTGCTCGCCGATCGGGCGCGCCTTCACCATTCAGAGCGTCTCCGACATGGCGACACCGATCCTCGAGGAGAAGGGCATCGAGCTGCATACGTTCTTCAACGTCGAAGCGATCGACCCCGGGCGCCACGTCGTCCAGAGCCTCGAGGGCGAGGAGCTGCCGTACGACCTCCTGATCCTCGTTCCGCCCCATAAGGGCCAGCAGTTCCTGATTGACTCGGGCCTTGCACCGGCGCCCGGTGGCTGGCTGCCGACGGACCGCACGACCCTCCAGGTCGGCGGGCGCCCGAACGTGTTCGCTCTCGGCGATGCGACGGACCTGCCGCTCTCGAAGGCCGGCTCGACGGCGCACTTCGAGGCGCCGGTCGTCACCGAGCGGATCGTCGCCGGGATCGAAGCCCGCGAAGTCGACCATGCCCATGGCGACTATCTCGGCAAGGTGATGTGCTTCTTCGAGGTCGGCGACGGAAAGGGCACGCTGCTCCAGTTCGACTACGAGCACCCGCCGCGGCCACCGAAGCCGAACCAGCTCTGGCACCTCGGCAAGATCGTCTTCAACAAGACCTACTGGCACACTGTCCCGAAGGGCCGTGTTTGAGATGACCACGAAGCCGGCGGGCGGCACCATCGATGGTCCGGCCGGCATGCCCGGCCGGGCGCCGGCCGTGGCTGATGATCGCGACAGCCGGCCCTCGTTCGACGCGCTCCTGCCGCCGGCCATGGCGGCCCGCGCGGAGGACATCGGTGTCCGAAAGGCCCGTCAGGACGGGCTTGGCCTGTTCGCCCTTGCGGTCCTCGCCGGCGCATTCATTGCGCTCGGGGCGATCTTCGCAACAACGGTCAGCGCCGGCTCGGCGGATCTGCCGTACGGACTCGGTCGGCTCCTCGTCGGGGTCGCGTTCTCGCTCGGGCTGATCCTGGTCATCGTCGGCGGCGCCGAGCTCTTCACGGGTAACACGCTGCTGGTGATGGCCTGGGCCAGCCGCAAGATCAGCATCCGGCTCGTCCTTCGAAACTGGCTGATCGTCTACGCCGGCAATCTCGTCGGGGCGCTCGCCACCGCAGCGGTGATGTTCGTCTCCGGTCAATACGCCTTCGGGCAGGGCAGCGTCGGCGTCGCCGCCCTGGCGATCGGCAATGGCAAAGCGGGCCTCGACTTCGTGCCAGCGATTGCCCTCGGGATGATGTGCAACGCGCTCGTCTGCCTCGCCGTCTGGCTGAGCTACAGCGCCCGGACGACGACGGACCGCATCCTCGCGATCGTCCCGCCGATCGCCGCGTTCGTCGCGGCCGGCTTCGAGCACAGCGTCGCGAACATGTATTTCATCCCCGAGGCGCTCGCGATTCGGAGCTGGGCACCGGCCGACTTCTGGGCTGCCGCAGGTCGGCTGCCGGCCGACTTTCCGAACGTGACCTTGACCGGCTTCGTCGCCAATCTCGTGCCTGTCACCATCGGCAACATCATTGGCGGTGCGGTCATGGTCGGCGTCGTCTACTGGTTCGTATACCTGCGTCAGGCGCGCAGCCGCAGCGGCTAGACGGGCGCTCCAACAGGCCTGACTTCCCCGTCGAGCAGCTGCTCCAGTCGCTCGGCTCGGCTCAACCCGACGAGCCGGACGGCCTCATGCAGGAAGCCCGCGATCCGTTCGGACTCGATCTCGTCGACGCTCGCCAGCGTCAGGTACCGAACGCGTTTCAGGCGCAGCTCCGCGCCGCGCAGGACCCGATCTGGGTCGGCCATGAGCACGCCGTGCTCGAACCCGATGTGGACATGCTCGAACTCCGGCCAGACCCACCCGAAGAAGCGCGTGCCGCGCCGAACGGGCACGTCGTAGCCGATCAGGCGCCAGCCGCTTCGAACGCCCTCGATGGCCTCGGGCACGGTCGCCTTCACAAGCGCGCGCAGCGCCTCCGCGGTCTCACGCAGGTGCGGCGGATAGGGCGCGAGCAGCTCCTCGGGGGTCATCGTGGCAAGCATGCACGGCCGAACGGCCAGCCACTGTCATGAACGCACCGGCAGCCCAACGTGCCTTGCAAGCAGGCTGATAGGGCAAACCTCAAGGCGATGACGCCCGCCGACTGCGCCCGCCCGTAGCGTGATCGCACCAACAAACCGCCGCGCGCCCGAGCCCTCGGGCCGGCGGCGCCGAGGAGGTGAGCAACATGCTCTGGACGATCCTTGCCGTGATCCTCGTGCTGTGGCTGCTGGGTTTGCTCGGCAGCGTCGGGGGAGCGGCGATCCATCTCCTGCTGATCCTCGCCGTGATCGTGCTGCTGGCCCAGCTTCTGACCGGGCGGCGCGTCGCGCCGTAGCGGCCGGGGCCGTTCAGCCCCGACTCTGCTTCGGCTTGAACAGTGACGACATCCCATCCGCGGCCGAACGTGCATGTTCCTTCGGATGGAGGTATCGGCCTCGTTCCGGACCGGTCTTCGCCACTTCGACGAGGACCGGGTTCGCCTTCGCCCAGGCGTCCTTCCGGATCCCCGTGACCTGCCATGAGATTCGAGCCTTCGGCGTATCCGAGGCAATGGTGAACCGGCCGCCGTCGATCTCCTCGGCGATCCATGCCTGGGCGCGGCCGCCGATCGACGTGAGCTGGTAGCGGAAGTCGCGGTTCAGGGCATCGAACCAATCGGGCAGCGTGACGACCGCACGCCCGGCGGCGTCGAGATCGACGACCCCGTCGTAGATGTTCTTCATGTCCGGGCTCTCGACGAACGAGTGCTGGAGGTACTTGTTCGCAGGGTCGAGCGGATGGTCGATCCTGAACGAACCGCCCGCCTTCGAGAGGGTGCCGTTGACATGTGTCGCACCGTCGAGGTACGCGGAATAGGAACTTCCGAACGAATAGATCCCGTAGGTACCGCCATTGACGAGGGCGCCGTACTGACTTCCATACGCGTAGACCCCCACCCCGCCGGGCGCGCTGGCCTCGACCGCGTAACCGCCTGACCAGCCATCCGGCAGCGTCACGATCGCCTGGACGGCCGACCCGATGGTCTTGACTTCGGCGAGCAGCCCGACAGGATCCGGTTCGAGGAATCCCGCGCCGGGTGAGTTGCTCACGGCGTGGACGCCGATGCCGGATGACGCATTCGACTCACCCTTGACGCCCACCCCGGAGCCGGATGTGTTCTGGTGAAGACCCCGGACCGGGATCCCGGCTGGGTCGTTCGACGTGGCGTTGACGCCATGGTTCTTCTTGCCGTCCGCCCGGATGGCCGCTCCAGCGGCGAAGTTGAGGCCGTTGTTCGCGCCGTAGACGCCGTACTTGCTGGCGTTGCCGACGACGCCGCTCACTCCCGTCCCATTCGCGCTTCCGAAGTACCCGGCGATCCCGTTGTTCGCGCTGGATCGCATCGCCGTGCCCGTGCCGTTCTGGACGACCTCCCAGGCCGAGCCGGTGCTGCTGGTCGTCAGTCGCGTGTTCGAGGTTCCAGCGCTGTTCGCCGTGTTCCCCATGATCAAATAGTTTCCGGCGGCAGCGTCAGCTTCAGCGGGCCGGCCAAGCGCCGTTGCGACCGCGGCCGCAAGGCCGCCGATCGCGGCCCCGAGGATCGCCCGGCGGGTTCGCGGGCGCGGCGCGCCAGCCTGGTCGTCGGGCGGCGCGGATGGCTCGAGATGCAGCGCCATGCGAAGTCCTCCTCCAAACACGCGAGTCCGGTCGCGACATGAACCCCAGGCAGCGCATTGTGCTCCGTTCGCGGGACCTTGGACCCCCGGCGCCGGTCCAAATGGCCTGCGCTTCGGGCCGTTCGGCAACATGTCATTTGAGGCGCCTCCCGCCAAAGTCCACCGCAGATGGAAAAGCCAATGACTCAGGAAGGGAGAACTTCGATGATCGGACGGTTGCGGGGCCTCGGCTTCGTTCTCGCGGTGGTCGGCCTGGCATTCGTGGCGGCCGGCGGCTTCGCGCTCATCAAGACGCAGCAGGGCTACACGTCGCTGCAGGCGCTCAGCGCAGCCCAGGACGTTCGCCTGAGCTACAACGAGCAGGGCCAGCTCGTCGACCGCGGCGAGACGGAAGAGGCCCAGGCGATCATGTCGCTGCTCAAGAATGACTGGGCCTACCCGGTCAATGAGGCGGATCTCAATCCGAACGACCCGGTCGTGAACACGGCGACCGAGTACATGTACCAGATGGCCACGATCACGTACCACGTGACCCATGGCACGCAGACGATCATCCTGACCGAGGACGTCGAGTACAACGGCAAGACGTACCCGGCCGGTGAGTACAAGTTCGCGGTCGATGGCCGCTACTTCAGCCAGTTCAACCGCGCCGACCCGATCGAGGGCCCGGCTCGCGACAAGGCCTGGAGCGCCACCGCCCATGGACTGATCGCCAACCTGGGCGTGGGCACCGTGACCGCCACTGCCCTTCAGATGGGCCTTGCGATCGCGGCGATCTTCGCGGGGATCGGGTTCCTCGCCCTCCTCTCCGGGCTCGGCCTGGTCTGGGCGGTCCGGCCCGAGACGGCGAAGGAGCCGAAGCGGGTCACGATCCCGCAGCCGATGCCGGCCTGACCCAACACCGCCGGACTTGTTCCGGCACCGAAATCGAAGCAGGGCCCGACAGACGTCGGGCCCTGTTTTCGTATTCAATCGCGGCATGACGTTGACCGCCCGGCAGCTCAACCGGGCGACGCTCGCGCGACAAATGCTGTTCCGCCGCGAGAGGCTCGGCGCCGGCGACGCCGTTCATCGGATCGTCGCCCTTCAGGCCCAGGAGCCCGCGTCCCCGTATCTCGCCCTGTGGAATCGGATCGCACAGTTTGACCCGGCCGGCCTGGACGCCGCCTTCGCGGACGGTTCGATCGTCAAGGCGACGCTCATGCGCGTTGCGATGCATGCGGTGGCGGCTGACGACTATGCGGCGTTCCAGGACGCCATGCAGCCGACGCTGCGCGCCGCTCGTCTTCACGATCTGCGTTTCAAGGTCGCCGGGCTGTCGATCGCCGAGGCCGACGCCCTCGTCGCGCACGTCATGGCGTTCGCGAAGACGCCGCGGACCAGCGCGCAGGTGGAAGCCTGGCTCGACGAGCGATTGGGCCCGCCGCCGCGTCGCGGCGCGTGGTGGGCATTTCGACACTACGGCCCGTTCGTCCATGCGCCCCTCGGGACGCCGTGGTCGTTCCCGGCGCGGCCCGTCTACCAGGCCGCTCGCGAGCACGTGACCCCGAGCGCGCCGGAAACGTCGCTCCAGCACCTCGTCATCCGCTACCTCGAGGGCTTCGGTCCGGCGTCCGTCCAGGACATCGCCCAATTCACGATGCTGCACAAGCCACTGGTCCGCGCGGCCGTCGATGCCCTCGGCGACCGCCTCGTGCCCGTCTCCGGGCCGGACGGCGCGAAGCTGCTTGACGTCCCTGGCGGCCTTGTCCCCGACGAGGACACGCCGGCTCCGCCGCGGCTGCTCGGCATGTGGGACGAAGTGCTGCTCGCGTACGCCGACCGAAGTCGAACGATCCCGCCCGAATATCGAAAGCTCGTGCTCCGGATCAACGGCGACGTCCTGCCGACGCTCCTCGTCGACGGCTACGTCGCCGGTGTCTGGCGGCCCGTCGAGACGGGCATCGAAGCCTCGGCGTTTCGAACACTCACGAACCAGGAGTGGACCGGCCTGGGGGAGGAGGCGGCTGGTCTCGTAGCCTTCCTCGCCGACCGCGACCCGAACGTCTATGCCCGCTACGGCCATTGGTGGCAGGACCTGCCGGCCGTCGACGTCCGGGTGCTGCCCGGTTCCTAGGCACGGCCAGGCGCCACGTCAAAGGGCTCCCACTCGCCCGGGACGCCCTTCAGGGCTACGAAGCCGCGCGGTTCGAACGTCAGACTTGTGCCGACCGCAAGGTCCCGAACCGTTCGCGTGACGGCCACCTGACCCGGGCCAGCGTGGCCCATGACGCGGGCCGCGATGTGGACGGCGATCCCGGAGACGATTCTGGAGGAGCTGCGGCGGGACTTCAGCGGCGACATCGAGATCGCCGGGCCGACGCTCGCCGCAGGCTTAATCCGACCGCGGCCTCGTGGACGAGTACCAGCTCGTCGTCCACCCGGTGATCCTCGGCGGCGGCATGCGGTTCTTCCCGGACCTCGAGCGTCCCGCCGGTCTTCGGCTGCTGGCCACCCGAACGTTCTCGTCGGGCGTCGTCTATCTCGGGTACGCGGCCCGCTGATGGCATTCGCTGGACCGGCGAAGAGATGCGGCTCAGATGGCTGGCTGGCGGCCCCGTTCGAATAGCTGCTCGGCGAGCGCGCCACTCGTCCAGGCCACCCATTCCGCGTGTGTCCAGCCGCGGTCGAGCACGAGTGTTCGGTACGCGCCGGGGCTGGCGAGGAACAGCATCAAGTCCGTCGCATGCGCCTCGGTGAGGTTCTCGCGCAGGGGGCACTTGCGGCTGAGCAACTCCACCATTTCGCGGTAACCGCCCGCCCGCATCCGCTCGTTCTTCGTCAGGAACGCGGACGCCTCAGGATCGGCGGCAGCCGCCGTCCGTACCGCGAAGTCGAGCGGTGCGACCCGCCGCAAGATCTCACTCAGCCCGTCGACCACGAGCTGCACGGCGATCGAGACGTCAGGCTCGGCGAGAGCCTGCCGGTACCACGCCTGATCCTGTGGCTCGGCCGGGTCGTCCTCGCCCATGACGGCTAGGCCGTAGGCGCTGTCGAGGACCTCCGTCTTCGTATGAAAGACGAAGTAGACCGTCTGGACGGCGACCCCGGCGGCAGCGGCGATGTCGGCCATGGTGGTCCGGGTATAGCCACGCTCAGCGAAGAGCTCGGCTGCTGCCTTGGTGATGCGGGACCGCGTGGCGCGAGCGCGTCGGCGTCCGGATCGTCCGGATTGGGAAGAAGACTTGACAAGTTCCATGGCGTAGGCCAGATTACGTGATCCAATGACTAGAGTCCAACTCTAGAGGTCCATGTAAAGGAGACTCGTCGTGATCAAGGTCGAGAAGAGCACTATCGTCCATCGACCGAGCGACGAGGTCTTCGCGTTCGTCGCGGACCAGACCAACGCGGCCCGATGGCAATCGGGGATCGTCGAGGTCCGGCGGATTACCGACGGTCCTCCGGGGGTGGGCAGCAGGCACACGTTCACCCGTACGCTCATGGGCAGGCGGATGTCCGGTGAGAACGAGTATGTCGCCTTCGAACCCGGGAAGCTTGTCGCCTTTCGCACCACTTCAGGGCCCCGGCTCCTGGCTTCCTACGCCGTGATCGCGACCCCGGAAGGCACTCGCCTCACGGCGACGATGGAGGTGGACTTCTCGGGGATCATGTCCGTGGCGGAGCCGCTGGTCGCCCGGGCCCTCAACCGGGACGTCGTCGCGAACCTCGCTCGGCTCACGTCGATCCTCGAGTCGGGTCCGGCTGCAGCGCCCGCGAATGTCCTTGATGCTGGCCCCATCGTGGACGGCACGGTGTGAGGCTGTAGGTGTCCACCATATCGGGGCCGATGGCGCGAGCAGGGCTGTAGGAGGGCGCGCACGACGCGCGACTGCTCCTTTCAGCGATCGTTCAGCGGGCAACCCCAACCTCTCCGCTCAGCCGGCCGAGGAGCCGGCGAGCCTCGGAGGATAGAACCCATGGATCAGCAGCTATCGGGCACTCGAACGAGCCGTGTGCGGCGGTTCATCGCCGGTGGGGGCCTGGCCCTTGCGCTCGCGACGGCCATCCCGGCCGCAGCCCTGGCCGACCCCGGCCCGGGCGGCAACTCGACGCCGGGCACGCTGACATGCCCGTCACTCGGCCTGCACGTCAACATCACGAGCGGCAGCCCCGCGGCGCGCGCCGTCCAGGTTGTTGGCTCGGCCGATGTCTTCATCGTCCGTGCGGCGCCCGAGTGGGATTTCGCACAGGCGCCGGGGACCGAGCCGAAGTGGATCGAGTGCGTTCTCTACGAGCCGGGTCCGGGCGGGGTCGGGACGCTGACCGTGTTCGGGTACTTCGCCCGCTAACGCTTACGCACCGTCGTCGGAGCCGTCGTCGGCAGCGAGCGCGCGAGCTCCACTGCCGCGGCGGCTCCGAGCGGCGCACCGCCGGGCCCGCCCCGCGACCCGAGGCTGGCGCGGGCGGGCCCGATCCACTCGTCGATCAGGGTGCGCCAGAACGGTACGAGGATCCTGACGCCGATCCGCCCGAGCCAGGCCTCGGTGGCATCGAACAGGCGGACCGCCTCGGCCGCTCGACCCAAGCCCGCCTGAGCCATCGCGACGCCTTGCAGCTCGGCACAGATCTCGACCGGATCGTCGAGCGCCACGGCGAGCTCGAGGGACGCGGCGTATGCCGTGGCCGCCGTGGCCGGATCGTCGGTTAGCAGGGCGCAGTCTCCGAGGAAGTGATGGCCGAAGTGGAGCGTTCGCAGGTCGCCCGGGGACGCTTCCGCGAGGATCACGGCGGCGAGCTCGCGTGCCCGCGCGATCTCGCGCATCGCGACCAGCGTCTGGGCGGCGCCGCCCAACAACACCGCTCGTAGCTCCGCAGCGCCGATCCGCTCGGCGATCTCGGCTCCGCGCTCGAACGCCGAAAGCGCAGGCTCATTGTCCCCCGGCCAGAGATGGGCCCAGCCGAGGGCGCTGAGCGCCAGGCACTCCTCGAATGGTTCGTCGAGCTCGCGCCAGATCGTGACGCATTCGTTCAGCTGTGCGACGGCCAGTTGCGGATCGCCCGCGTACGTCGACATGTAGCCGAGACCGCGGAGGAGCCTGGCGCGATCGGCCGGAGCGGCCCCATCCAGCGACCGCCCAAGAAGGGCGCGGCCCTCCTCGAGTCGCCCGGTGGCCGGCCAGAACCACCCAAGGAGACCCGCGAGCTTCTGGCCCGCGGCCCGAAATTCGTTCCGAGGGCCCTCGCCGATGGCGCCGGACGCCCCGATAGAGCGATCGAATGCCAGCCGCAGCTCGTCGAGCTCAACGCCGAGAGTCCGGATGGCGGCCGCCTCGTCCCGGATGCGCCGCTCGTACTCGATCTGGGCCAGTCCAATGGCCCACGCAAGGTGGCGGGCCACGGCGTCGTCAGCCTCGCCGGCCTTCACGAGCAGCTCCCAGGCGTAGTCGCGCACCGGGACCAGCAGCCCGTATCTGGTCGCCAGCCCAGACGCGACGGCGACCACGAGGGATCGCTCAACGAGCTGCGCCAAGCGCGCTGGCACGTCGTCGACTTCGACGCCGCAGACACGCTCGATGGCGGCGAGGGACACCGGTCCGGCGAAGACTGCGAGCCGCCGGAAGATCGCCTCGTCAGGGCCTGCCAGGAGCTCGACACTGGAGTCAAATGCGGCACGGAGGGTCCGGTGGCGCTGCACCGTCGTCGAACCCGACAGGGACAGGACGTCAGCCGGCTCCGCCAAGCGCTTGGCGATCTCGTGCGCTCCGGCGACGCGCAGCCAGGCGGCGGCCATCTCGAGTGCCAGCGGCAGACCATCGAGGCGCCGGGCGATCGCGACGACGTCGGCCAACTCGTCGTCAGCGACTGATCGCCGCGGATTGGCGGATCGGGCGCGGTCGAGGAACAGCGCAACAGCGTCAGCCAGCCGGATCGCGCCCGGATCGGTCTCGCTCTCGTCGGGAAGCCCCATGCCGTACAGCGGCCACACATGCTCGCCAGCAATCCCGAGGGGCTCACGGCTCGTCGCGACGACCGCCAGATGCGGGCACACCCGGAGGAGCGGCTCGATCAAGCGGGCGACAGCAGCCACCTTCGGCTCGCAGTTGTCGATGACGAGCAGGAGATGACGGTCCGCCACGGCGGCCGCGACCGCGCCGGCCAGCGGCTGCCCGCTCTCCTTGGACACGCCTACCGCCGCCGCAAACGCCTCGAGGACGTGCTCGCCGGAGGTCAGCGGTGCCAGCTCGACCCACCGGCTGCCGTCGCTGAACGCCGGCTTGAGGACCTGGGCCACCTGCAGCGCCACCCTGGACTTGCCGCTGCCGCCGATCCCCACGATGGTCACGAGCCGGGCGCCCTCCGAGATAAGGCGCGAAATCTCGCTCACGTCGGCCGCTCGCCCGACAAACGAGGTGAGGTTCGCGGGGAGACGGTGGATCGTGGCGGACGGCTCGCCGGAGAGCTCGGCGGCCGGCACGACCTCGAGCGAGGGGTCGTTGGCGAGCTCCGGGTCCTGGCGGAGGATCGCGAGCTCGAGGCGCCGCAGGTCGGGTGAGGGGTCGAGGCCTAACTCCTCGATGAGGCGACGACGAGCAGTCCGATAGACGGCCAGGGCGTCGGCCTGCCGGCTCGATCGATACAGGGCGATCATCAGCAAGCCGATCCACGACTCGTTGGCTGGATCCGATGCGACGAGCGCCTCGAGGTCGGGGATCGCGTCGCGGGCATCACCCGCGCCGATGCGCAGCCGCATGCTGAGGTCGTGCGCAGTCGCCCGAAGACCCTCGAGCCGGGTGACATCCGGGAGGAGCTCAGCTGGGAGGGCGATGTCGGCCAGCACGTCGCCCCGCCAAAGGGCGAGGGACGCACGGATCTCAGCAAGGGCCCGCATCCGGTCGATCCCGCACCAGCGCCGTGCGCCGGCGAGCCGCTCCTCGAAGATGTCGGCGTCGACCTCGTCAGACCGGGCGATCAGACGGTAGCCGCTTCCGTCAGTCCGAATCCATTCCAGGCCAGCTGGCTCGCCGGCCCCGTCGAGGAGGCGTCGAAGCGCGGCGACATGGACCTGGAGCGTATTGCCGGCGGTTGCGGGCGCATCGTCGCCCCAGAGGAGGTCGATCAGGCGGTCCGTCGGTATCGTCCGGTTCCGGCCAAGCAGGAGGATCGCCAGCAACCGTTTACGGACGGTGCCGCCGAGCTGGATTGGACCAGACGTCGACCGGACGCCGAGCGGGCCGAGGATCGAGAACTGCATCGGTGCACCTAGTGTGCGCAGGCTGCACTCCCGAGTCCACGACTTCGCACCTGACCGTGCGCCGGGTCTGGGCCCTTCAGGATCGATTGGCGCCGCCGGCGGAGGCCCCGCTGCTGTTGAAATAGATCATCTGTGCTGGCGCGCCCGACAGGATTCGAACCTGCGACCTTCGGCTCCGGAGGCCGACGCTCTATCCACTGAGCTACAGGCGCGCGAGCTTCGATCTTACCCGCCGAGCTTGGTTAGACCCTCGGCTTTCCGGTTTGCACTCTGCGATGGGCCTCCTGCATGCCTGGTCCGTCCTCTAGACAGCGCGTAGACCGAAAACCCGGCCCATCGTCTGGACCATCAAGTGCACCCACTGGTGCGCGTCAGCGCGAGTGTCCATGTCGGAGGCTGCCGGCGATGCGCTGCACGATTGCCGCTGCTGGTTCCCTGCGTGTGATGCCGACGACGGATTGTCCCGCGTACATCGCCATCGCTTCGATATCGCCGCTCGTGCTCCGCGTTGGCTGGGTATCGTCGTAGCGCGCGACCGGCTGCCCGTTCCGGTGCGCGACAACGTCGCCTTCGCCGGGCCGCGCGCCGGGACCGGGACGCCCCTCTGCCTCCCACCGCGCGACCGTCGAGTTCCGAAGGACGCGATGTGGAGCATCGGGCCAGCCACCGTCGAACAGCTCGGTGACGACAGTGTCGTCTGGATCGGCCCGGATGAGACGGTCGAGGTAGTGCGGATGAACGTCTGCTTCGCTCGCCGCAAGGAATGCGGTGCCGCACGCGATCGCGTCGGCTCCAGCACCGATTGCGCGGCGAGCGCCGTCGGCGTCCGCGATGCCACCGGCAGCGACGATCGGGCGCCGGACCACCCGCCGGACAGCGCGGATGAGGGGCTCGAGCGGGGTCGTTGACTGCACATGACCGCCCGCCTCTAAGCCCTGGGCGATGAGGAGATCTGCACCCGCGGCATCCGCCCGGATGGCGTCCTCGATGTTGCCGACCTGGATGAGGACGGTCATCCCGGAATCCCGCGCCAGTCGGATCATCGCGTCGTCAACCCCCCACGAGAACGAAACGAGCGGCACCGCCTCCTTGATCACGACGCGCAGGCGCTCGCGCTGATCGAACGCGAGGACGAGGTTGACGCAGTAGGGTCGATCTGTGGCCGCGGCAATACGCTGGATCTGACCCCGCAAGACCGACGGATCGGTCCACGACGCTGCGAGCGTTCCCACGGCGCCGGCCCCCGAGACTGCGGCCACCAACTCGGGCGTCCCTGCTGGTCCGACCGGTGCTTGCATCAGCGGCATCGCCCACGGGAGTTCCACGTCCGGAGCGTACTGCCGATCCGGCAGATGGAACGATTACATCGTCCGCGGACTCATGATGTCTGAGCGCGGCCACCCGGCCGTGTCGAACGCAGGTGCACGGTGCAGCGAGACCTCGTCATTCGCGCAACGGGCGGAGATCATGACGCCTTCTCGAGCCTCGCCGCGGGCGCCGTTCGTCGGCTCCATCGCACCGCCTGGCTGATCCTCCGCAGCGACGACGATGCGGCGGATGCGGTCCAGGAGTCGCTCCTCGCGGCATGGCTGCACATCGCTGCCGTTCGAGAGCCAGATCGGTTCGACGCCTGGCTCAATCGCCTGTTGGTCCACGCCTGCTATCGGCTGGCGAAGCGGACGCGACGCCGCGAGGTCGTGGAGATCAATGTGGACCATCCCGACGTCCCAAGCCACCGGGATGTCGAGGATGTCCTGGCAACGCGCGATCAGTTCGAGCGGGCGTTCCGGCGGCTGACGCCGGAGCAGCGCGCCGTCCTCGTCGTCCATCACTTCCTCGAGTTGCCCGATGCCGAGGCGGCGAGTGCCCTCGAGATTGCCGTCGGGACATTCAAGTCACGCCTCCACCGCGCGACCGCCGCGATGCGCGCGGCCGTCGAGGCCGACGGCCGCATCTCGAACGCGGTCAAGGAGTCGATCGCATGAGCCAACACGACGAGTTCGATCGGTCACTTGGTCGATGGTTCGAGGCCGAGGCGCCACTCGCCGCCACGGCGGACGTGCTCGATCGTGCCCTCAGCGCCACCCGCCGGCGTCGACCACGTCCAAAGTTGTTCGCCGCCCTCGGTAGCCACTGGGTCGACGCCGGGAGCGGCCCGCTCTCGGGTGTCGTCACCCTCGGGCGAACGAGCGTGCGAACATCAATGGCGCTGCTCCTGCTGCTGGTCGCCATCGCCGTCGCAGCGGGAGCGGTCCTGATCGCGCTAAGCCCGCCCGAGCAAGCGCCAGCCGCCAGCCAGCTTGTGATCTATGCCCGGACCTCGCGTGGTGGCCTCGACGGGACCATCAAAGAACTTGCTGTCAACGCCGACGGACGTGTGATCTGGATCACCGACGAGCGGGTCGGCTTGGTCGAGCAGCGACTCACTCCTGAGGGCGTCGAGTGGCTCCGGTCAAAGGCGATCTTGACGGGCCTCTTCGAGCGCAGCGGCGGCCTCAGGACCGCTGGAGCCGACTGGGGCAACATGACGGTTCGCCGCGGGGACCGACTGGTGACCGTGATCTGGAGCCAGGCTCCGCTCGGCGTGTCTGATCTCGGCCCGGAGGCTGAGGTTGTCCGCGCAACCGCCGAGCAGATCGTCGAGCTGACTGAGCTCACGGCGTTCCTCGGCGAACCGACGGCATGGGGCCTTCCCGACACGATGTACGTGCAGTCGGAGATCACGCCGTTCGTCCCATCCCAGCTGTGGGTGAGCTACGACCGAAGCCGACCGAATTTTTCGAAACTGCCATCTCCGGCCCGCGAGGTCGTAGCGAGGATCCTCGGGCGGGTGCTCCGCCACGAGTGCGCGAACATCACGATCGAGCAAGCACGGGAGATGGCGCAGGTCCTGGCACAAGCGGGGGTTATTGCGCCGGACCACGACGTCCGCCTTGGCCTGGCATTCACCGTGCCCTCCTCGACATCGTTTGTCCACATCCACCCCGTCCTGCCCCACGATGTCGGTACCACCTGCGAGGACTGAGCCCCGACTGAGCTCCAGTCGCTACGTACGATTGCGCCGTGGAGCTCCTGGAGCGGAACGTCTTCGTAGAGGCTCTTGCCGGACATCTCTCGGACGCGGCGCAGCGGGGCCGCATGGTCCTCGTCGGGGGCGAGGCGGGGATCGGCAAGACCACTCTCCTCGAGCACGTCGCGAGCCGGCATCGCGCGACGGTCCGGGTTCTCTGGGGTGCATGTGACGCGCAATTCACGCCACGCGCGCTCGGCCCGCTCCTCGACATCGCCGACCAGGCTGATGGCCCCTTGTCGCGGCTCGCTCGAAGCGAAGCTGGTCGCGACGACCTCTTCAACGGCTTCCTCCGCGAGCTGCGCGGCGGTCCGCGTCCGAACCTCGTCGTCTTCGAGGACATCCACTGGGCGGACGACGCCACGCTCGACCTTTTGCGGTTCGTCGCTCGCCGGCTCGCGACGACCAGGACGCTGTTGCTGGCGACCTTCCGCAGCGACGAGGTCCGTCCGGCGCTGCAGGTCGTCCTGGGCGACCTGGCGAGGATGGCGGGGATCGACCGGATCGACCTGCCGCCGCTCTCGGAAGTCGCGGTCTCGTCGCTCGCGGGGGGCAATGCCGCTACCGCGGCCGACATCTATCGCGCGACTGGGGGCAATCCCTTCTACGTGACCGAGGTGCTTGCGTCGCCGGGTACTCATGTCCCGCAGTCGGTCCGCGACGCGGTTCTCGCTCGTGCTGCCCAGCTGACCCCAGGAGCGCGAGCCGCGCTGGAGACCGCCGCGCTCATCGGCCCTCGCGTTGACCCAGTGTTGCTGGATCGCGTGGAGCGGCCGGAGCCCGGCGCACTCGAGGAGTGCCTCGAGCGTGGTGTGCTTCGCCGCGCCGGCGGCGACATCGTGTTTCGACACGAGCTGGCTCGCGAAGTGCTGGAGGACGCGATCTCGCCGACCCGGCGC
>DASRJS010000003.1:0-8799 GCA_035649355.1 Candidatus Polarisedimenticolia bacterium | reverse complement strand
TCGCGTCGACCTCGAGGTCGCAGATGTCGCCGTTCCAAAGTTCGATTCGTGCCACGTCGTCCCAGGGGAATGGAGGGTCCGGACGCCGACCACGCCGGATGGCGCATCGTACACCCGGGTCAGGCGCCGAGCCATCGCCGCGAGGACCACCCAGGTGATCGTCGCGGAGCGCTGCGCGAGCTCGAGAGCCGGGATCTCCGCGGTGCCCTGGCGGCCCACGAGGACGAACTCATCATCGACGCTGACTGGCGGACCGGGCACGTCCGTGACATCGACCATGAGAGCATCCATTGCGACGTTGCCGACGAGCGGCGCGCGCACCCCGCGGACGAGCGCGTCGGCGTGGTTCGAGACGTGTCTTGGGTAGCCGTCGGCATACCCGACGGGCAGCGTCGCGATCCGGCTTCGCCGGCGGGTGGAGAACGTCGGACCGTAGGACACGCCCCAGCCGGCGGGAAGGTCGGCGACACGCGACGGCCGGGCGACGAGGGTCAGCGCCGGCCGGAGCGCGGCCAGCCCGGCGCCGAAGCGCGGATCGACGTCATCGGGAGCGACGCCGTAGATGGCGAGGCCGGGCCGGATCGCCTCGTACGCCGCGAGCCCGCCGACGGCCAGTCCGCCCGTAGCCACGACATGACGCCGTCGCGGCGCCAGGCCGTCATGTTCGAGGGCCGCCAGCGCGGCCTCGAAGCGCTCGAACTGGGCACTCGTCCGCGGGCCATCGTCGGCCGCCTGGAGGTGGGTCCACGCCCCCGCGAAGCGCGCAGCCGGCTGGGCAGCGATCGCGCGCGCCGCGGCCACGATCCGGCCTGGTTCGAAGCCACCGCGACCCAGACCGGTCTCGACCTCGAGCTCGATCGCCAGGCGCGGCAGCCGCGCCCGCGCCGCCCGGCCCGCGCCGAGATCGCGGCCGCCGAGCGCAGCCAGCGTCCGCCCCAGGAGCTCGGGATCGCCGACGCTCAGCGTGATGCGCCGCCGCGCTGCATCCGGAGCGAGCGCCGGATCTGGCGGGTAGAGCACGAGGATCGGCCGCCGGATGCCGGCCCGTCGGAGCTCGATCGCCTCGTCGTACGCGGCGACGCAGAAGCCATCCGCCCCGGCGGCCTCGAGGGCTCGTGACGCGCCGACCGCGCCGTGGCCGTATGCGTCGGCCTTGACGACCGGCTCGACCCGGACCCCGGCCCCCACCAGCCCACGGATGAGCTCCAGGTTGACGGCCAGCGCCGCGATGTCGATCTCAAGCCAGGCGAGCCGTGGCAGCGGCGGCTCGCCGGCCGCGGCGAGGCGGGCCTCGATCGGGTCGCGCGGCCGCGGCCGATCGGTCAGCCGCCGTCCCTCGCGAGCGCGAACCCGATCCGCGACCGGCTCGAGCGCCTCGCCGCCACGGTCGACAGACGTTTTCGGGCGATCGCGATCGCCTCGGGCAGGTCAGATGCGATCAGGCCGCTGTCGCCGAACCGCTCGCGAACCGAGTCGCCGGCGAGGCCATGGAGGTACACGCCCAGGCGCGCGGCGTCGAACGGCGAGAGGCGCTGGGCGAGCAGCGCGCCGATCGTGCCGGTCAGGACGTCGCCGGTGCCGCCGGTTGCCAGCGCCGGGTTCTCGAACGGCGCGACCGCAAGCCCGCCATCGGGTGCCGCGATCACGGTCTTCGCGCCCTTGAGCACGACAACCTGCTGCCAGGTCGCCGCAGCGTCGGCTGCCGCGGCCGCCCGCGCCGAATCGTCGTCGACGAGGTCGCCGTCGTGGCCAGGCTCGACGCCGGCCCCGGATCGCAGGCGCTCGAACTCGCCGGGGTGCGGCGTCAGCACCGCCGGCCGCCGTGATGCCGCGGTCCACCAGCCCTCGATCGTGGCCATGGAGCGGAGGGCTTCGGCATCGAGCACGAGCGGCGGCGGCGTGTCGCCGGGCGATTCGAGGAGCAGCCGCACGAACTCCGTCGTGGCCAGACCCGGCCGGAGGCCCGGCCCGAGCGCGATTGCATCGTGCTCATGGTCGAGCGTCGCAGCGAGGGCGAGCTCCGGATCGAGCGACTCGACCTCGTCCTCGGGCAGGGCCATCGTCGTCGCCTCGACGACCTTTGCCGCGAACAGCGGCTGCAGGGATTCCGGCACGGCCAGGGTGACGAGGCCGGCACCCGCGCGGGCCGCCGCACGGCACGTCAGCAGGGCCGCGCCCGCGTAATCGAGAGAGCCGGCGATGACGAGGAGCTTGCCGAACGTGCCCTTGTGGCCGCGCGCCGGCCGCTCGGGCAGCAGCGCCGCGACGGTCGCGTCGTCCAGCGTCACCGGATCAGGCACGTTCCGCCTCGGGATCGCGGGCCGCGGCCTCCCCGCCGCCGGCCTCGTGTGCTGCCTGGGACACCTCGTGGAGCTCGCGGAGGCGCTCGATCCGCGCGAGGATCCGGCGCTCGCGATCGTCGAGCCGGGCTTCGATGTCGGGCGGAAAGAGGAAGCGGCCTCCTGCGGCCCGGACGCCATAGGCGATCGCCACCGCGTAATCGGATTCGTGGCTGATCGAGACCGCGATCCGCTCCATCTGGAGCTGCTCGGCGCGGCGCTCGGCGCGACCGTGGAGGCGCACCGCGGGCTGGCCGGTCGGAAGCCGCTCGATCTCGATCTCGCGCCAGCCGATGCCGCGGACCCCAAGCCCGAGAACCTTGCTCACGGCCTCCTTGGCGGCCCAGCGCCCGGCCAGCGTTTCGGGCCGGTCGCGGACGTAGCGCTGCTCGGCCGGGGTCAGGACGCGTGCGCTGAAGCGCGCACCGAACCGTTCGAGGGCGGCCCGGATCCGGGCGACGTTGATGATGTCGATGCCGAGCTCGGTGGTTCCCGCAGGGACAGCCCCGGGCGGTGCGGCGCCGAGATCGGCCATCGTCGAGCTACTCGACCGTGACCGACTTCGCGAGGTTGCGCGGCTGGTCGACGTCCGTGCCTCGCGCGACGGCCGTGTGATACGCGAACAGCTGGAGCGGGATGATCGCGAGGATCGGGCTGAGGAGCTCGTGCGTGTCGGGCACCCAGCAGACATCGTCGGCGAACCGTTCGATCTGGACGTCGCCTTCGGTCGCAATGGCGATGACCTTCGCGTCGCGGGCACGGCCCTCCATCACGTTGCTGATGAGCTTGTCGTAAACCGACGAGCGGGTCGCCACCGCGACGAGCGGGCACTCCGCGTCGAGCAGTGAGATCGGACCGTGCTTCAGCTCGCCGGCCGGGTAGCCCTCGGCGTGGACGTAGCTGATCTCCTTCAGCTTGAGCGCGCCCTCGAGCGCCGCCGGGTAGCTCGCGCCGCGGCCGACGAACATGAAGCCGCGGGAGTTCACGTAACGCCGGGCGAGCGCGGGCGCACCCGGCCCATTTCGAGCGAGTGTCTCGGCCGCCTGCTCCGGCAGCCGCCGCAGGCCGGCCGCGAGCTCCCGCTCGGTCGCCTCGTCGAGCGTTCCGCGAATCCGTCCGATTGCCGTCGCGAGGGCCACGAGCGTCGCCACCTGCGTGACGAACGTCTTCGACGCGGCGACCGCGATCTCGGGACCCGCGCCGAGGAACAGGACTGTATCGGCAAGGCGCGTGATCGCCGAGCCGACGGTATTCGTCACCGCGATGACCGGGCAGCCAAGGTCGGACGCGAGCTTCGCCGGCGTAATCGTGTCGGCCGTCTCGCCCGACTGCGTCACGGCGATGACGAGCGTCTTCGGGCTGAGCGGCGGTGGGCTGTAGCGGAACTCGGAGCCAACCGTGGCGCGCGCGGGCATCCCGGCGAGCGCCTGGATCGCGGCAGCGCCGACGAGCGACGCGTAGAACGCGGTTCCACAGGCCACCAGCTCCACGCCTTCGGCCGCGCGGATGACGTCTTCGAACGCGTCCAGCTCCTCGACGCGGATCCGCCCGTCGCGGGTCAAGCGACCGCTGATCGCGCCGCGAAGCGCATCGGGCTGCTCGTGGATCTCCTTGAGCATGAAGTGCTCGTAGCCGCCCTTCTCCGCGAGCTCGGGCGTCCAGTCGATGATCGTCTCGACCCGCTCGCGCGGCCGGCCTTCGACGTCGGTCACCTCCACGCTGTTCGGGAGGAGATCGGCGACATCGCCATCCTCTAGGAAGATGATGCGGTCCGTGTGGGCCAGGATGGCCGCGACGTCGCTGGCGATGAAGCTCTCCTCACCGTTGCGACCGACGACGAGCGGCACGTTCTGGCGGGCGCCGACGAGCCGGCTGATCTCGCCGCGGTGCATGACGACGAGCGCGTAGGCCCCCTCGACCTGGCGGAGGGCCGCCCGGACCGCGTCGGCGAGATCGCCCTCGTAGGCCTCCTCGACGAGATGGGCGATCGCTTCGGTGTCGGTCTCCGAGGTCAACGTGTGGCCGCGCTCGACCAGCCCGTCGCGGAGCTCGCGGAAGTTCTCGATGATCCCGTTGTGGATGACGGTGATGTCGCCCGTGCAGTCCTGGTGGGGGTGGGCGTTGAGGTCGTTCGGCCGGCCGTGCGTCGCCCAGCGCGTGTGCGCGAGCCCGATCGCGGCATGCGGCAGGCGGTCCGCGATCGCGGTCTGGAGGTTCGAGAGCTTGCCGGCCTTCTTCTCGACGAAGAGGTCGCCCTGCTCGTCGACGAGGGCGATGCCGGCCGAGTCGTAGCCGCGGTATTCGAGGCGGCGCAGGCCCTCGATGAGGATGGGCCCCGCCTCACGCGGTCCGGTATAGCCGACGATGCCACACATCCGGCGTCAGTTCCTCCATGTCGCTCGGCCGAAGCCGCGCGGAACGTGATTCGCGGTTGCGGGCACCGCGCGTCAGTGTAGACGCTCGTTCGCGATCGCCGCGATCTCGTCGGCCAGGCGAGCGACCATCGTCGCGTCCGGACCCTCGACCATCACCCGGAGCGCGGGTTCGGTGCCCGACGGCCGGACGAGGATCCGGCCACCGCGACCGAGCTCGGCTTCGGCGCCGGCGATCGCTCGCCGAAGGACCGGATCGCCTTCCCACTGGTCCTTGTGACGCACCCGGATCGCGCGCTGTTGCTGGGGCAGCAACGGGATCCTTGCGGCGAGGGTCGCGAGCGGCTCGCCGCTGGCGACCATGACCCGCAGGACCTCGAGGCCGGTCAGGATGCCGTCGCCGGCATTCGAGTGCTCGCGGATGATCACGTGGCCGCTCTTCTCGCCACCGAGCCCGGCCCCTTCGACCTCCATGCCATCGAGGATGTAGCGATCGCCGACGGGCGTCCGGACGACCGATCCACCGGCCGCCTCGACCGCTGCCGCGAGGCCGCCGTTCGAGAGGACCGACACCACGAGCACGCCGCCGGGCAGGCGATCGGTCGCGAGGCGCTCGAGGGCCAGGATGCCGAGGACCTGGTCGCCGTCGACGATCGCGCCGGTCGCGTCCACGGCGATCAGCCGGTCAGCGTCTCCGTCGAGGGCGAAGCCGACGTCCGCGCCGCGCTCGACGACCGCCGTCGCGAGCGACGCCGGATCGGTGGCGCCGCAGTGGAGGTTGATGTTCGAACCGTCGGGCTGGTCGTGGATGACCTCGACCGTCGCGCCCGTCGCCCGGAAGATCGGCCCGGCGGCGACGCAGCCCGAGCCGTTCGCGCAGTCGATGACGACGCGCGTCCCGGCGGCCTTGATCGTGGCGGCGAGACCCTTGCGCGCCTCGACGTAGCTGACGAGCGTCGCCCGGGCGTCGATCGTCCGGCCGATCTCGGCCGGCCGGACCGCTGTGAGCTCATCCGCGCGCCAGATCAGGTCCTCGAGCTCGTCCTCGACGGCGTCCTCGAGCTTGTGGCCGGCCTCGTCGAGAACCTTGAGGCCGTTGTCCTCGGCCGGATTGTGCGACGCGGAGACCATGATCCCGGCGGCGATCCCCTCGCCCGCGGCAAGGAACGCGAGCGCCGGCGTCGGCACGACGCCGACCTGGTGGACGTCGACGCCAAGGCTGGTCGCGCCGGCCGTGATGGCGGCGACGAACATGTCGCCGGAACGGCGCGTGTCCTGGCCGACGATGAGGCCGCCCGCCGAGCCGGCGAGGCGCGCGGCGACGGCGCGGCCGAGCGCGTAGGCGAGCGTCGGCTTGAGGTCGACATTCGCGACGCCGCGAATGCCGTCCGTCCCGAAGAGCCGCGCCACTACGGCGCCGGAGAGCCGGACGGGGCGGCCGGCGTGCCGATCGTGATCGAGATGTGATCGGGTGCGACGACGACGAGGCTGACGCCGGCCGGGAGGCTGATCGTGACCGGCAGCTCGTACTGGCCCGGGGCCAGGCCGGTGACATCGATCGTCGCGACGAGGCTGGCGGCGTCGATCCGGTCGAGGTCGGAGAGCGGCCCGCCCAGCGTGACGACGACGAGGTTGACCGCGGGGTCGTAGGTCACGTCCGAGCGGGCGCCAACGAGCGCCAGGCCGGCTTCGAATGTCCGTGTCCCGGTGACCTGCCGGAGCACGACCGTCACTGTCGCGTTCTCGACGCCGAGCGGGAGAACGCCGTCGGGCAGGTCGAAGTCGATCGTCGCCTCGACGGTCCCTGTGGCACCGGCCACGGACACCGGCAACGTGTCGATCTTGCCGAGCGGCTGGAGCTCGTCCGCGTCGCCCTCGACGAGGACGACGAGCGGGTCGACGGTCACGCTCGCGACCTCCCAGCCGACGGCGGGGGTGCCGTTCACGATCGGGTTGACGGGCAACGAGCGGGTCTGGCGATCGGTGAACACGGCGATCCGGACGCGAACCGTGGCCGGCTCGAGGTCGACGTGGGTGAGCTCGGCACCGGCAGCGTCGATCGGAACGAGCTTGACCTCCTGGTTGACGTCGAGGCCGGTCGGGTCGATGCGGACGCCGGCCACGGCCTCAATGACGCGCTGGACGACCGACTCCGGCCCGCGCACGACCACCTCCGATTCGGACAGGACGGGCTCGCGGATGTCGAGGCCGTCGGGCACCACGCCACGATCGACGACGACGGGCACGCTCTTTGTGACGACCTCGTCGAGCTGGACGTTGATTCGTTTCGGCTCCCAGTCGAGAACCGAGACGCGCGGGTCGATCGCCTCGACCTTGATCGAGAGCGACTGTGGCCCGACCCGCGGGTCCGCGGAGCTGAGATCGACCGTCGCGCGGAAGCTTGACGCGTCGACGAGCACACCGGCGGCGTCTGATGTGAAGTAGCTGATCTGGCGGACGACGCCGAGGTCGGAGAGCAGGACGACGTTCGCGGGCTGGTTGAGGCCCTCGACGGTCACGCTGCCCGAGAAAACCCGCGAACGTTCGGTGAGGACGAGACCGCCGTAGAGGAGCGTCGCGAGCGCGATCGCCCCCAGCTTGAGCGGCCAGTTGTGAACGAGGATCCGGAGCGGTCCGCTCACCGCGGCGCCTGTGCGGCGGCAGCGGTCTCCTCGTCCCGCGTCTCGACGCGCCGTGGCCATCGCAGGTTCGGTCGCCAGCTCGCTCGATCGTTCGGGTGGAGCAGCTGGCGGATCGCTCGGGTGAGCTGCGCCTCATTGAGATTGCGAACGATCCGGGCCCGCTCGACGAGGCTGACCTGGCCCCGTTCCTCGGACACGACAATCACGAGCGCATCGGTCTGCTCGGCGATGCCGAGGGCCGCCCGATGGCGGGTCCCGATGCGCTCCGACTGGATCGTCGTCTCGACGAGTGGTAGCACGGCGCCCGCGGCGAGGATCCGATCCGCGCGGACGATGACCGCGCCATCGTGGAGCGGGCTGCGGGGCGTGAAGATCGTCCGCAGCAGGTCGGCGGAGAGGTCGGCATGGAGCATGACGCCGGTCTCGGCGATCTCCTGGAGGCCGGTCTCGCGCTCGATGACGATGAGCGCCCCGACGCCATCCGCCGAGAGATGGGCGGCCGCGCGGGAAACCTCGGCCGCGACGAGGTCCGCGTCGCGAGCCTCGGGCGACAGCAGCCGCGCGAGCGAGCCGACCCGGCCGATGCGCTCGAGCACGCGGCGCAGCTCTGGCTGGAACACGACCACGAGCGCGAACAGGCCGACGACCGCGCCGGCCTGGAGGATCTGGCTGACGAGCCGCAGGCCGAGCGCCTGGGCAACGAAGTACACCGCGACGAGGATGCTGACGCCGATGACGAGGCTTACGGCCCGCGTGCCACGGATCAGGCTGAAGAGCCAGTAGAACAGGAGGGCCGTGATGCCGATGTCGAGCAGGGTCGTCAGCTGCACCTGCTCGAGGATCGAAGCGATCAGCTGCGGCACAGTGGTTCGAGTGTAGCGCTCCGATCGTCGGCCGAGTCAGACTCAGGCCGGCGCGGCGCCCTCCGTTGCGCCGCCCGAGCCCGTCGCGACGGGCAGCCGAGACGCCGCGGTCGCCGCGGCAAGGCGCTCCGTCTCGGTGTCGCCGGTGAGGCTCGACAGGCGCTGCAGCAGGTCGAGCTTCGCGGCTGCCTCCGTGCGCCAGCCGTGGTCGAGGTAGAGATCGGCGAGGAGCAGGTGGACCGCCGGGTCGGCGGGGTCGAAGCGGAGCACCGTGAGGCAGGCGTCGACGGCGGCGTCGAGCCGGCGGTCGCTGCGGTAGCTCGCGGCCGCCTCGAGGTAGCGCTCACGGGCTTCGGCGCTGCGCCCGGCCGCGGCCAGCGATTCGGCCTCATCGACGAGTCGCTCCGGCGGCGTCGGTGGCGGAGCAGGCGGCTCTTCCGGCTCGGCGGTCTCGCCGCTCTCGGCGGCCTCGGGTTCGACGCCCGGCGTTGCGAGCTCGGCTTCGGGCGCGCCTTCGGGCGCGACTTCGGGCTCCGGCTCGGGCGCCTCGGGCGGTTCCAGGATCCGCATCGCGCGCTCCATG
>DASRJS010000002.1:0-12848 GCA_035649355.1 Candidatus Polarisedimenticolia bacterium | reverse complement strand
CCTTGACCTCGCGCTGGCCGATGTATTCGTCGAGCGTGCGGGGCCGCAGCGAGCCCTCGACCGCGATATCCGCCTCGTGCAAATCCGCCGCCAGAATCCGCGCACGATCGTCGTCCGTCATGGGGTCAGCCATCGAGGCCCAAGTCTACCATTCGTCGATCCATATCGTACAGATGTTCGAACGCGTTCGCCGCGCCCGAGCCTGTCCAGATTCTTGCAAATACGACCCCGGGTCGTACTCGGCAGGGTTCCACCACGGTTGATGACGTCGGCGCGTGACGAAGGTGCACGGATCCGCAGCCCGGTCACCGTCCTGGCGTCGATTTCAGCACGAAGCGGTTCCTTATACGACTGCGGATCGTATCTGCAACTGAATCGGACCTACCGCGGGGTAAGCACGATCCGGGCTCGTGTCTGGCGGGAATCTGCTGGGCTTGGGCTCAGTCCCGGAGGAGGCCCCGGAGGGCGGCTTTGACGCGATCTTCCAGGGAACCCTCCACGCCCGCTGGGCCCGCGGCACGCGTCGCCGCCCGGGCCTCGGCCAGCGAGTAGCCGAGGGCCTGGAGCGCGGCCACGACCTCACCCTCGCCGCCGGGCGCACCCGGAACGCCGAGAGCCGAGGCCGAAACGCCGGCCGCTGCGACCTTCTCCTTGAGCTCGAAGATCACGCGCTCGGCGAGCTTCTTGCCGATGCCCGGAATCGCCGTCAGCACGGCTTGATCCTGGGCCATGATCGCGAGCTGGAGGTCGGGGGTTGGTCGAGAGCCAACGATGGCCAGCGCAACCTTCGGGCCAACTCCGGTAACCGTCAGCAGCAGCGTGAAGAATCCCAGGTCGTCGTCCGAGCGGAAGCCGTAGAGCGCCTGCTGGTCCTCGCGGACGAGGTGGTAGGTGTGCAGCTTGAGCCGGCCGCCCGGCACCGCCGAGGCAAGGATCGCTGGCGCGGCGAAGACCCGATATCCCACCCCGCCGACCTCGATGACGAGGGCGTCGAAGCCGACGGCAGCGACGATGCCGTCAAGCGAGGCGATCACGATCGCCGCTCGGCGGCCAGCGCCTCCTGAACCGCACGCTCGTATGCAGTGGTGCCACGCTCGATGGGCCCGGCTGCGGCACGGTCGAGCACGGCCGAGCGAGCGACCGAATCGCCCGAGCGTTCGCGCGTCGCGGCCCAGATCGAGGCTGCAAGGGCATCGGCGGCGTCATCGGGCGTTGGTGGAGCCGAGAGCCCCAGCGACACCTGGACCATCTTCGCGACCTGGGCCTTGTCGGCCGCTCCGTGGCCCGCGACCGCGGACTTGATCTCCGACGGCGTCGCCTCACGCACGGGCACCGCGGCCTCCGCCGCCGCGAGCAGGATCACGCCGCGCGCCTGGCCGACCGCGATGGCCGTCTGCGCGTTCTTCGAGAAGAACAGCCGCTCGATGGCCACGAGGTCGGGCTGGTGGAGCGCGAACAGGTCGCCGAGGAAGCGGTGGATGGCCATCAGCCGGGCGCCAAGGTCGAGATCCGGCGACGTTTCGAAACATCCGAAGTCGACCGCGCGAAGCTGTCCGCCGGTCCCTTCGACGATTCCATATCCGAGCGCTGCGGTTCCCGGGTCGACGCCCAGGACTCTCACCCGGCGACCTCGGCGAAGATGTCCTCGGGGATGTCGAAGTTCGCGGAGACGCGCTGGACATCCTCGAGATCCTCGAGCGCTTCGACGAGGCGGAGGTTCTGGCGCGCCCGATCCGCGTCGAGCGCGACGAGGTTCTTCGCGATCATCGCGTTCTCCGCTGACTCGACGGCCCAGCCGCCGCTCTCGAGTGCGGTTCGAACGGCCTGGAGGTCGCCCGGGTCCGTGTAGACCTCGACGATCTCTGAATCGCTCGTGTCGACGTCATCGGCGCCTGCGTCGATCGCGGCGAGCGCGATGTCGTCGGCCGGCTGGCCCTTCGCTGCGATGCTGATCACGCCCCGAGGCGAGAACTGCCAGGCAACGGCGCCCGTGCCCGCAAGCTGGCCGCCGGCCTTCGTGAAGACCGAGCGGACCTCCGCGGCGGTACGGTTGCGATTATCGGTCGCGGCCTCGACGAGGAGCGCCACGCCGCCAGGGCCGTAGCCCTCGTACATGATCTCCTCGTACTGCTCGCCCTCGGCGCCGCCCGTGGCCTTCTCGATCGAGCGCTTGATGTTGTCCTGGGGCATGTTCACGGCCCGCGCCTTGTCCATCGCGAGGCGCAGGCGGTAGTTCGCGTCAGGATCGCCCCCACCGGAGCGCGCAGCGACACTGATCTCGCGCGCAATCTTGGTGAAGACGGCCCCTCGCTTGGCGTCGTTCGCGCCCTTCTGGCGCTTGATCGTCGACCATTTGGAGTGTCCCGACATTCGGCCGGGAGTATACCGGACTACTATGTCCGGACCCCCTCCGGGTCCTGATCAGGGGACCCGTTTCGAGCCTGTCCGAGCCCCCCGCAGCCGAGGTTGGACCGATTCGATGACGATGAAGAGCGTCGACCTGCCCCACCTAAGGAGCGTCGTCCTCGCCGGCCACTCCGGTGCCGGGAAGACGACGCTCGCCGAGCAGCTCCTCTTCCGGAGCGGCGCCGTGAACCGTCTAGGCAAGGTCGAAGACGGCACCGCGCATCTCGACTACGAGCCCGAGGAGCACAAGCGTCGCTCGACGGTGACCCTCGCGGTCGCAACGTTCGAGACCGACGGCACGCGCGTAAGCCTCGTGGATACGCCCGGCTACCTCGACTTCGGGGCCGAGACGATCTCCGGCTTCAACGCCGCCGACGGTGCGCTGTTCGTCGTCGATGCCTCGCATCCGGTTGATGCCGGCCTCGAGGCGGCCGTCGGGTTCGGTCGTTCGACCGGCACGGCCGCGTGCTTCTTCATCAACAAGTCGGAGCGCGAGAACGCCGACCCATCTGCGGCGCTCGATGCTCTGCGGGCGACGTTCGGGACGAAGGTCGCACCGCTCCACCTCGCGATCGGCGCGGCCGAGAAGTTCGTGGGCTACATCGACCTCGTTCACCGGAAGGCGTTCAAGCTCGAGGGCTCGAAGGAGGTCGAGACCGAGATCCCGGCCGAGCTCGAGGCCGAGGTTGCCCGTCGCCGCGACCAGCTCCTCGAAGCCGCGGCGGAAGCCGACGACGACGTCCTGATGAAGTACCTCGAGGGCGAGGAGATCAGCGACGCCGAGCTCGAAGCGTGCCTCAGGAAGGGCGTCAAGGAATCGATCCTCGCGCCGGTGCTCGTGGGCAGTGCGGCGGCCGGGATCGGCCTCCAGGCGCTCCTCGACGCGATCGTCCGCTACCTGCCCTCGCCGGCGGACGAGGCGCCCGTGCAGGCGAAGGACAAGAGCGGCGCACTGGTCGACGTCCCGCCGGACCCGAACGGTCCGCTCCTCGTGCGTGTCTTCAAGACGGCCGCGGACCCGTTTGTCGGCCGGTTGACATACCTCCGCGTGTTCTCGGGGACGCTCCGGAGCCAGGACCACACCTGGAACGCGACGCGGAACGAGGACGAGCGAATTGGCCAGCTCCTCCTGCTCCACGGCAAAGACCAGGAGCCGATCGGCGAGCTCAAGGCCGGCGAAATTGGCGCGGTTGCGAAGCTTGCCGTCACGGCCACCGGCGACTCGCTCTCGTCACGCGACAAGCCGCTCGTCCTGCCGCCGATCGCCTTCCCCGAGCCGACTCTCCAGCTCGCGGTCGAGCCCCAGTCCAAGGGCGATCTCGACAAGATGGGTCCCGCTCTTCAGCGGATGCTCGAGGAGGAGCCGTCGGCACGCGTCGAGCGCTCCGACACCGGCGAGCAGATCCTGCGGACGATCGGCGAGGCCCACACCTCGGTCATCGTCGAGCGCCTCAAGCGCAAGTTCGGTGCGGCGATCGTGACCCGGACGCCGCGCGTGTCGTACAAGGAAACCATCCGCGGCAAGACCCAGGTCCACGGTCGCTACAAGAAGCAGACCGGCGGCCATGGCATGTTCGGCGATGTCTGGATCGAGCTCGAGCCGAACCCCGGAGGCGGCGTGGAATTCGGCTCGCGCGTCGTCGGCGGCTCGGTGCCGAAGCAGTTCTTCCCCGGCGTCGAGAAGGGCATTCGCGAGACCGCCGCGGAGGGCGTGATCGCGGGCTACCCGCTCTCGGACTTCAAGGCGACGCTCTACGACGGCTCATTCCACTCCGTGGACTCGAACGAGCTGTCGTTCAAGATCGCCGCGTCGATGGCGCTGAAGGAAGGCGTCCACCAGGCGAAGCCGGTGCTCCTCGAGCCGATCATGGTCGTCGAGATCCGCGCTCCCGAGGCGTACATGGGCGAGGTCAACCGCGACCTCAACGGCCGGCGCGGCCGCGTCCTAGGCATGGACAGCGCGAACGGCCAACAGGTCATCTCGGCGCACGTACCCCAATCCGAGCTGTTCTCCTACGCCACCGAGCTGCGCTCGATCACGGGCGGCCGCGGCACGTTCTCGGCCAGCCTCGACCATTACGAGGAGGTGCCGGCGCACCTCGCCGAGAAGGTGATCGAGGTCCACCGCAAGGAGCTCGAAGCGACGGGCCACCCGGGCGGCCACTAGCTCATCGGCCGGCGTCGGTCCCGGCGCCGGAAGCGTCCGTCCAAGGGCGAGGCGCCCGCCCCGGGCGGAGGCCGCTAGCGCATCGACCGGCGCCCGCCTTGCAGGGCCCGGCGTGGCAGTCTCTTGCAGATTCTCGCCCCATGGCAGTTATGCAAGACGAAGGCGCCCGGTCGACCTCAGTCGACGGCCATCACCTCGCCATTCGTGCGCGAGGTGCGTCCCCAGATGGTGTCCCCGCCTCGCACGAAGTGGCTCTCGAGGACGTGAGCCCGCTTAACTGCCACTCAGTGGCAATCTGACGAATCTCGGCTCACCGTGTCGGGTTACTGCGAAGTTCCGCAAGGGCCGACACGAGCCTGAGTCGGCCCTCGTAAATCGCGCGGCCGACGATCGCTCCCGAGCAACCGGCGTCGCGGACGGCTCGGAGGTCGTCGACAGACCGGATTCCCGCCGATGCAATCAGGTTTGCATTCCCTGCCCAGGCTCGCACGCTCCGCAGGAGCGGGAGATCCGGTCCTGCGAGCGTGCCGTCTCGGTCGATCGCGGTGACCTCGAATGTCGCCACCCCTTGCCCGATCAACCCTTCGATGGCCGGTTCGAGGTCAGCCGCCTCGCCGCCAACGAACCATCCGCCGCCGACGGCCTGACCTCCGCGAACATCGATGGCGACCGCGACGCGGTCCGCGCCGAACGAATCGAGCAGCTGCCCGACGAGGTCCCCGGTGAGCGCAGCCGTGCCGAGCACGACCCGCGCGGCTCCCGCCTCGAGGTACTGCTCGGCGGTCGCTGCGTCGCGGACCCCGCCACCGACCTCAACTTGCGCCGTGTCGCCGACCGCCTCGATGATCCCGTCGACGAGCTCGGATTGGACCGGCCGCCCTTCGCGCGCTCCGTCCAGGTCGACGACGTGGAGCCAGCGAGTCCCCTGCCCCACCAGCTCGAGCGCCGTGGCGACGGGAGCGTCGCTGTACGCCGTCTCCCGATCGAAGTCGCCCTCGCGGAGGCGGACCACGCGTCCGCCTCGAAGGTCGATCGCCGCCAGGATCTCGAACTCAGCCATTGACTTCTTCATCATGCTATCGTATTAACACACTAACACGCTACTACGACAGCATGGCAGCGTGGCAGCACGGCAGCACAACGAAGTGGAAGCAGGTGGCCGATGGTCGCAGACGATTCCTGGCGGACGCCGGACACGAACGCGCTCCTCGATGCGATCCTCCGACTCAAGACCCGCGCTGAAGCGGAGCGCTTCTTCCGGGACCTCTGCACGCTCGGCGAGCTGCGCGATCTCGCTCATCGCTGGGCGGTCGTCCGGTTCCTGGCCGCCGGCCTCCATTACACGGAGATCTCGCGGCTGACCGGGGCCAGCACGGCCACGATCACGCGCATCGCCTCGTGGCTGAATCACGGCGAAGGTGGCTACAAGCTGATGCTCGAGCGCGCCCAGGACCAGCTGCCGGCCAAACCGGCCAAATCGGCCAAGCCAGCAAGGCCGGCCAAGCCGAAGGCATCGGGTCGAAGGTGACCCGCGACCGACTCCGCCTCGCGATCCCGAACAAGGGCCGGATGGTCGATCCCGCACTGGCCCTGCTCCACGACGCGGGGCTCGTGTTCGACGAGCACGATCGAAGCCTGGTGGCACACGTTTCGAACTACGAGCTCGACATCCTGTTCGTCCGGACGACCGACGTCATCGAGTTCGTCCGGGACGGTGTCGCGGAGCTCGGGATCACGGGGCTGGACCTCCTCGCCGAGAGCGGCGTCGAGCTCGAGCAGGTCCGAACCCTTGGCTTCGGGCAATGCCGCCTCGCCGTGGCCGTCGCGAACGACGCGCCATACGACCAGGTGAGCGACCTGCGTGGCCTCCGAGTTGCGACGGCACATCCCGCATCCGCGCGCCGATTCTTCGACAAGGAACGAGTCGAGGTCGACGTCATCGCGCTTTCCGGAGCTGTCGAGGTCGCGCCGCGGCTCGGGTTGGCGGAGGCGATCGTCGATCTCGTGTCGACCGGCTCGACGCTCGCGATGAACGGCCTCCGTCCGATTGCCGACGTCCTCGAATCCCAGGCTGTCCTCGTCGCCAGCCCGGACGCGATGAATGGACATGCACCGAAGATGGCGGCGATCGAGACCATGCTCAGCGCCGTCCTTGCCGCCCGCGGCCGCAAGTACCTGATGATGAACGCGCCCGCGAGCCACCTCCAGGAGCTGGAGGCGCTGCTCCCCGGCCTGGAGTCGCCGAGCGTCATTCCGCTCGCCCACGAGGGCATGATCGCCGTGCACTCCGTGGTCGGCGCGGACGACGTCTGGGACCTGCTCCCGCGACTGAAGGCCGCCGGGGCGTCGGGCATCCTCGTCCTTCCGATCGAGAAGATCGTCGCGTGACCGCAGACCGCGTGACCGCTGTCACCGCAACGGCCCTCCGCCTGCCCCGCCTCGACCTCGCGGCAACGGATGCCGAAACGACCTCGGCCCGCCGTGCGCTCTGTCGCCGCGGCGCCGTCCCGGACGCGCGAGTTCGCGAGCTGACCCGCGGGATCCTCGATGGCCTGCGGTCGAACACCGATGACGGCGTTCGGCGTGCGAACGTCGAGTTCGGAGGCGGCCTCGCCGACGGCCGGCTATTGCTCGATCGAGGCGAGCTCGAACGCGCGCGAGACGCGCTCGAGACAGACGTGCGCGCAGCGCTCGAGGCCGCCATCGCCAACGTCCGTCGCTTCGCGGAGACCCAGCGCCCGATCAGCGCGACCACGGACATCGTCCCCGGCGTGTCGATCGAACGGCGCTGGGTGCCGCTTCGCCGCGTCGGCTGTTATGTGCCCGGTGGCTCGGCGGCGTATCCCTCGAGCCTGATCATGACTGTCGTCCCGGCCCAGGTTGCGGGCGTGGAGCAGGTCGTCGTTGCCTCCCCCGCCGCGGCCGACGGGACCCTGGATCCGGTCCTCCTCGGCGCGGCCGGGCTCCTGGAGATCGAGACGTTCGTCGTCGCCGGCGGCGCCCAGGCCATCGGTGCGCTGGCGTTCGGCTTGCCAGATGCGGGGCTCGAACCCGTGGATCGGATCGTCGGGCCGGGCAATGCCTGGGTCACCGCGGCCAAGCTGGAGCTCGCCGGGGACGTCGGCATCGACCTCCCCGCCGGACCGTCGGAAGGCCTCGTCCTCGTGGATGGCAGCGCCCATCCGGAGCTCGCCGCGGCCGACCTGCTCACGCAGGCCGAGCACGGGCCCGACTCGCCCGCAATCCTGGTGACGACCGATCCGGCGATCGCCGACAGCATCGAAGCCGCCGTCGCGCGCCAGCTCGCCAACGCCGCGAGACGCGACATCCTGACGACCGCGCTCGAACGCCACGGCCAAATCGTCCTCGCACCGGACCTCGCCGCGGCCGTCAGCTTCGTGAATGACTATGCGCCGGAGCACCTCTCGATCGACGTCGAGCCACTCGAGGCCACCGTCGCCCAGATCCGGAACGCCGGCTCGGTGTTCGTCGGGCGCTGGGCGCCGGAGTCCGCCGGCGACTACGCGACGGGCGCGAACCACGTCCTCCCGACCGGCGGCCTCGCGCGGGCCAGCGGCGCGCTCGCAACGGAGACGTACGGCAAGTTCGTCCAGGTCCAGCGGCTGACCCGCGACGGCCTCGCCGCGCTTCGGCCGACGATCGGCAGGCTCGCCGCTGTCGAGGGCCTGCTCGCGCACCAGGCCGCGGCGGATCTCCGATTCGCGGACGAACGCCCGTGAGCCCGACGCCCGTGACCTTCACCGCGCCCTCGCCCCCGACCGCGTACGCCTGGGAGGCGACCGACGAGGAAGTCGCCGCACGCTACGGCCTGCCGATCGAAGCGATCGCCCGGTTCGACCTGAACACGTCGCCAACGCCTCCCGCTGTTGCCGAGCGCAGGCTTGCGCGCGGCGCCTTCGAAACGGGGCTCTCCGAGTACCCGCCCGCCGACTACCGCCGGCTCGTGGATGCCGCCGCTCGCCGCTACGGCGTCAACCGCGAGGACATCCTCGTCGGCGCGGGCGCGGACGAGGTGCTCGACATCGCCGCGAAAGCGTTCCTGCCGGCCGGGAGCATCGCGATCATCCCGTCGCCCTCGTATGCCATGTACCGAGTCCTCTCGGAGCAGCGCGCGGCCGTCGTCACGGCGGTCCCCCGGCGCGGCGCGGCCGACGGATATGCGATCGATCTCGACGCGACGCGCGCCGCCGCCCGCGGCGCGAGCCTCATCTGGCTCTGCAGCCCGAACAACCCGACCGCGCTGCCCGAACCCGACGGCGCGATCGCCGGGCTCCTGGACTCCCTCGCCGCCGACGCCGTCACCAACCAGTTCCGGCCGCCGGCCGTCCTGCTCGACGAGGCGTACGCGGAGTTCGTCGGTCAGTCGCTGGTGGAGCTCCGGCGAAGCTATCCCCGCCTCGTCATCGTTCGGACGCTGAGCAAGGGCTACGGCCTGGCCGGCCTGCGGGTCGGATTCGCGATCTCCGATCCGGCGACGATCGCCGAGATGGCGCCGTACCGGCCTCCGGGCTCCGTCTCGGTCGTGTCCGTCAGCGTCGCGACCGCAGCGCTGGAGGACGACACCGCGACAGACGCGAACCTGGAGCGCGTCGTCGGCGAGCGGGCACGGCTGGCGAGAGCCCTGGCCGAGGCCGGCTGGTCGATCGGGCCTTCGGTCACGAACTTCCTCCTGGCCGACTTCGGCAACCCGGAACGTGCCGCCGCCGTGGCCGAGGCGATGCTCCGACGCGGCCTCGTGCCGCGCACGTTCGGACCGACGCATCCGCTCGCGGCACACCTCCGGCTGACGATCCGTGACACGGCCCAGAACGACCGGCTGATCGCGGCCGCGCTCGAGATTGAAGGCGGCAAGCCGTGACCGGGCAGGCGGGCGCGGTCGAGGTCCTCGAACGGACCGGACGCCGCGTCGTCGTGCGACGCGCAACCCGCGAGACGACGGTCGCGCTGACGCTCGACCTCGACGGTTCCGGCAGCGCGAACGTTCGAACAGGCGTCGGGTTCTTCGACCACCTGCTCTCGACCCTGGCGCACCACGCGCTGCTCGACCTCGAGATCGGCACGACCGGCGACCTCGAGGTTGACGACCACCACACCGTCGAGGACACCGCGCTCGTCCTTGGTGCGGCATTCGCGGAGGCGCTCGGGGATCGGGCCGGCATCGCCCGGTTCGGCGACGCGAGCGTGCCGATGGACGAGGCGCTCGGCTTCGCGACCGTCGACGTCGGTGGCCGGCCGTACGCCGTCATCGAGCTGCCGTTCCGCGGCGAACGCGCCGGGGAGCTGACGCTCCAGAACGTCGAACACGCGCTCGAGGCGTTCGCCCGAACCGCCGGCGTCACACTCCACGTTCGGGCAGCCGGTCGAAACGACCATCACATCGCCGAGGCGGCGTTCAAGTCGCTCGCACGAGCGCTCCGTGCGGCAATCGCTCCCGACCCGCGGCGGAGCGGCGTCGCCTCGACGAAGGGCTCGCTCGGGTGAGCGGGACTCCCCTGCCCGTGGCGGTCGTCGACTACGGCGCTGGCAACCTCGTGAGCATCGAGCAGGCGCTGACGCACGTCGGTGCGCAGCCCTGGCGAGCCCGGCGGGCCGCGGAACTGGCGAATGCAGCCGCGCTCATCGTTCCCGGGGTTGGCGCCGCGGGATCCGCGATGGCCCGGCTTCGTCGAAGTGGCCTCGTGGACCCGATCCGCGACTGGATCGCGGCGGACCGGCCGTTCCTGGGGATCTGCCTCGGGCTCCAGCTGCTCTTCGACTCGAGCGACGAGGACGGCGCCCGAACGCTCGGCATCCTGCCCGGGGTCAGCCGCCGGCTCGTCGACGCCCCGACGTTGCCGCACATCGGCTGGAACCAGGTTCGGCGGCGACGTTCGCATCCCTTGTTCGACGGCCTTTCGGATGATGCCGACCTGTACTTTGTCCACTCGTATGTCGGCGCCCCAACCGCCGCCGCTAGCGACGCGATCCTGGCCGAAACGGAGCACGGACGGCTGTTCGTGTCGGCGGTCGCCCGTTCGAACCTCCTCGGCGTCCAGTTCCATCCTGAACGCAGCGGGGCGGACGGCCTGCGCGTCCTGTCGAACTTCGTGCGACTGGCGGCAACCGCGAATGCGCGGGCCGCGTGATGCTCCGTCGCCGCGTCATCCCGTGCCTCGACGTTGCCGGCGGGCGTGTCGTGAAAGGCACGCGCTTCGTCGACCTCGTGGACTCGGGCGATCCGCCGGAGCTGGCCGCGCGCTACGCCGATGAGGGCGCGGACGAGCTCGTGTTCCTGGACATCTCCGCTGCACCCGAGGGCCGTTCGACCCTCCTCGACATCGTCGAACGCACCGCCCGGCGTGCGTTCATCCCGCTGACGGTCGGCGGCGGCGTCCGGTCGGTGATCGAGATGCGCGCGGTCCTGCGCGCGGGTGCGGACAAGGTCTCGTTGAACACCGCGGCGGTGGCGGATCCGTCGCTGATCACGCGCTGCGCGCGTCGTTTCGGGTCGCAGGCGGTCGTCGTGGCGATCGATGCTCGTCGTCGGGCGGATACGGCGAGCTGGGAAGTCGTCGTCCGAGGCGGCCGTGAGCCGACCGGACGGGACGCGGTCACCTGGGCGCTCGAGGCGGTTGAGCGCGGGGCGGGCGAGCTGCTTGTCACCTCGATCGACCGCGACGGCACGCGTTCCGGCTACGACACGGAGCTCCTCCGAGCGATCTCGTCGCGAGTGCCTGTTCCCGTGATCGCCTCCGGGGGCGCGGCCGGTCCGGAGGACTTCGTCGCGGCCGTTCGCGACGGCGGCGCCGACGCCGTGCTTGCCGCTTCGATCTTCCACCAGCGGCTCCACGCCATCGCGGACGTCAAGGCCGCGATGCAGGCGGCCGGCCTGTCGGTGCGGGCGGCATGATCGATTCGACATCCGTGAAGTTCGGCGCCGATGGGCTCGTGCCGGTCATCGCCCAGGACGTCGCTGACCGTCGCGTGCTCATGCTCGGCTACGCCGACGAGGAGGCGATCGAGGCGACGCGGGCGACCGGCGAGCTGCACTTTCACTCGCGCTCCCGGGGCCGCCTGTGGCGCAAGGGCGAGACGAGCGGCAACCTACTCCGGGTCGTCGACCTCGCGCTCGATTGCGACGCGGACGCCGTGCTGGCGACGGTCGAACCCGTCGGCCCGACGTGCCATCGTGGCACCCGCTCCTGCTTCGATCCCGACAATGCGGCTGCCGAGCCAGCCGCGCCACAAGGATTTGCCTGGCTCGAGGAGCTGTGGCAGACGATCGAGGAACGCGCCACGACGCGACCAGCTGGCTCCTACACCGCCACGCTGCTGAACGGCGGCGTCGACGCGGTCGGGCGCAAGGTCACCGAGGAGGCGACGGAGTTCCTCCTCGCGGCCAAGGATGACGCTGCCGCGGAGACCTCGGGGCTGGCGCGCGACAAGACTCGCACCGAGCTCGCCGGCGAGGCAGCCGACCTCGTCTACCACGCGCTCGTGTTGCTCGCCGAACGGGGCCTGCCCCCGTCCGACGTCATTGGTGCCCTGCGCGAGCGCCACCGTCGATGAACGCCAGGGATCCGCACGTCCTGGGGCCAGGCCTGCTGCCGACGCCGTTCTCGGCCGACGAGATCCGGGCCGGCTGCCCCGTGGGGCGGACGATCCGGCTGCTCGTCGAGCGCGATGGCGCCGAGCCCAGCCTCAGAACGAATCGCTTCATCGCGGCCGATGACGACGGGGCGATCATCGAAAGCCGGCGACTCACGATCGGAGGCGAGCCGATCGGCGAGCCCGTCGCGGACCGTTCGACGTGGCTCCAGCTTCAGGAACACGCCGCCTTCCCGGCCGATCGAACAACGCGCACGACCACGACGGTCGAGCTCCCGTTCGGTGTCCTCGAATGCCTGCGCTACGACATGGTCGAGGGCGACACGACAAACACCTTCTGGTTCGCGCGCGTTGCGCCCGGGATGCCGGTCAAGTACCAGACGGTCGAGGCCGGGCGTGTGACGAGCACGGTCACGATGACCGCGAACGAGCTGCCCTAACCCACGCGGGACCGAGCCGTTACGACGCCCAGGTGACCCGGATCGGCCCTCGGAGTCCGGGCAAGGGCAGAGACGCCGCCTCCGCTTCGACCGCTGCCCGCTCCCCCGGCGAGAGCCGTCGCCAGGCCTCGATCGTGAGGTCGGCGTCCGCACGACGCCAGGTCCCGACGACCTCGCCCCCAACGAGGACCGCGCCCGGCCATACTCGGGAGGTCCAGAGCTCGGCG
>DASRJS010000001.1:0-6209 GCA_035649355.1 Candidatus Polarisedimenticolia bacterium | reverse complement strand
GCCGACCGCCCGTATAGTCCCGTATGCAAGAAGGCGCTCGCGCCTATCGGGTAGAGGTACCAACAGGGAGAGAAATGCGGCCATTCCTGTCCATGCGACTTGTCGTGCTGTGCATCGCTGCTGTGGCGGCGCTTGCGCTCGCGGGCACTGCTTCGGCAGAGCGTTACATCGTGCTCTACAAGGAGCACGGCTTCGGCAACTGGTCGGCGAAGTCCGACATCACGCGTGCCGGCGGCTCCGTCGTCGCGACGTACCCGCAGGTCGACGTCGTGATCGCCGAATCGAGCGATCCCGACTTCGTCAAGGACATGGACTGGCTGCGGTCCGTCGAGGGCGTCGCCGCGGTCGGTAGCGTCGTCGCGAGCGCCTCGGGCTTCGGCTTCGACGGCGGCTCGAACCGGCTCGACAACGAGCCCGTCACCGACTCGGATCCGCTGTCTCCGCTCCAGTGGTACGCCAAGCGGATCAAGGCGCCCGAGGCACACCAGGTCACGGGCGGGGCCCCGGAGGTCACCGTCGGCGTCATCGACACCGGTGTCGACGCAACGCATCCGGATATCGACGGCAACATCGACGCCTCGCGCAGCGTCTCCTGCGTGAGCGGCGCCCCGAACCAGGACCCGGCTGCGTGGAACGACGACTCCGGGCACGGCACGAACGTGGCCGGCATCATCGCCGCCGAAGCGAACGGCCAGGGCATCGTCGGCATCGCGCCGCGCGTGAAGCTGGCGGTCATCAAGGCCGGCGTGCACTCCGGCGCGAGCGACTTCTTCCTCGCCGACGCGGTCATCTGCTCGCTCGTCTGGGCGGCCGACCACGGCGTCGACGTCGCGAACAACAGCTACTCGGTCGACAGCGCGCTGTCCGGCGGGACGACGACCTACTGCCGGGCCGACGACGCGCAGCGCACCGTCATCAAGGCCGTCTCTCGCGCCGTGGAGTACGCGCAGCGGCGCAACGTGACGATGATCGCCTCCGCCGGGAACGACGGGCGCGACATGTCCGACCCGGCGTTCGACCGCTGCAGCCGGCTCCCGAGCGGGCTGCCGGGCGTGCTGACGGTCTCCTCGATCGGCCTGATGGACGGCCTCGCGGCCGGCCCGCCCTCGAACTTCGGCCTCGGCTACGTCGACCTGACGGCGCCCGGCGGCGACTTCATGCAGGGCGCCCCGCCCGCGGGCCTGATCCTGGGCCCGTGGCCGGCGGCCATGCAGGTCCCGCGGCTCGTCTGCGACCCGTGCGAGGGCCCCGGCGCGGCGTTCTACCGCTACTTCGCGGGCACGTCCCAGGCGGCGGCCCAGGTCAGCGGCGTGGCGGCCCTCGTCGTCAGCAAGTTCGGCAAGGACAAGTGGTGGAAGCGCGGCGGCGGGACGATGGATCCCGAGGACGTCTCGCTCATCCTCCGCCAGACCGCGGATCCGCTCCCGTGCCCTGCCGACGCGCGCTGCGTCTCGAAGAAGAACGAGAACGGGTTCTACGGCAAGGGCGTGGTCAACGCGCTCCGCGCCGTCACGCGCGACAAGCGTGACCGTTAACCCCGGTCGTTAGACTCGGAGGCGTGGCAGAGCTGGTCGGCATCTGGCGTGCGCCTGCGCGGCGCATCCCGATGGAGTCGCTCGACGAGGCGACGGTCCGGGAGGACGGGCTCGACGGCTGCGCGCATGCGCGCTCGGGCAAGCGCTCGATCCTCTTCGTCGCGGCCGAGGACCTCGCGTCGCTCGACCTCGAGCCGGGCATCGTCCGCGAGAACTTCACCGTCAGCGGCGACGAGGTGATGCGGTGGCCTGTCGGCCAGCGCGTCGCTGTCGGCGAGGCCGAGTTCGAGATCTCCATGGTCTGCGATCCGTGCCATCTGATGGAGGAGATCCGCCCGGGGCTCCAGGCAGAGCTCGAGGGCAAGCGCGGCATGCTCGCCTCCGTCGTCCGCACCGGACAGGTCCGGGTGGGCGATGACGTCAGGCCGCTTTGACGGCGGCGACGAGCTTTTCCACCGACGACTTGGCGTCGCCGAAGAGCATCGCCGTGTTCGGCCGGTAGAAGAGGTCGTTGTCGATCCCGGCGAAGCCCGGGCTCATGCTGCGCTTGAGGACGACGACGTTGGCCGACTGGTCGACGTTCAGGATCGGCATGCCGTAGAGCGGGCTCTCGGGATCATCGCGGGCGGCCGGGTTCGTGACGTCGTTGGCGCCGATGATCAGGGCCACGTCGGTGCGCGGGAACTCGGGGTTGACGTCCTCCATGTCGTAGAGCTGCGGGTAGGGGACGTTCGCCTCGGCGAGGAGGACGTTCATGTGGCCCGGCATGCGGCCCGCGACCGGGTGGATGGCGTACTTGACGTCGACGCCGCGCGCCTCGAGCAGGTCGGCGAGCTCGCGCACGTTGTGCTGCGCCTGCGCGACCGCGAGGCCGTATCCGGGCACGACGACGACCCGGCTCGCGTAGGCGAGCATGACCGCGGCATCCTCGGCGGTCACCTCGCGGTAGCTCTTCCCGTTGGTGGAGGCTGCCGCGCCGCCCGCGGCGGCCGGGGCCGGCGCGCCGAACGCCCCGAAGAGGACGTTGGCCAGCGAGCGGTTCATCGCCCGGCCCATGAGGACCGTGAGCAGCGTTCCCGAGGCGCCGACGAGCGTCCCGCCGATGATGAGCGCCGTGTTCTCGAGCACGAAGCCGGCCGAGGCCGCCGCCAGGCCCGTGAACGCGTTCAGGAGCGAGATCACGACCGGCATGTCCGCGCCGCCGATCGGGAGCACTAGCAGGACGCCGAAGACGAGCGCGCCGAGCAGCAGGAGGACGGCCCAGATCCCCGCCTCGGTCGATCCCGCCAGGATGCCCGCCACGAGCAGGCCGGCGAAGAGGATCGCGTTCACGATCTGCTGGCCGCGGAACACGATCGGCCGCCCCGGCAGGAGCTCCTGGAGCTTGCCGAACGCGACGAGGCTGCCCGAGAAGCTGATCGACCCGATCAGCGCGGAGAAGAGCATCGCGCCCATCCACTCCGGCAAGACGTGGCCCGATGCCGGCGCCAGCCGGTGGAACTCGGCCGCGGCGATCAGGGCGGCCGCGCCCCCACCGACGCCGTTGAAGAGCGCCACCATCTGCGGGATGGCGGTCATCTTCACCATGCGGGCCGAGGCGACGCCGATGACCGTGCCCACGGCCATCCCGGCGATGATGATCCAGTACGTGTCGATGTCCGGGTCGAGGAACGTGAAGACGATCGCGATCGCCATCCCGACCGCCGCGACGACGTTCCCGGAGCGCGCGGTCGCCGGCGAAGACAGCCGCTTGATCCCGATGATCAGGCAGACGCTCGCCACGAGATAGGCGAGGTTGATGTTCGTCTGGGAGACGGCGAGCGTCACTCGTCGCGCTCCGCCGGCTTGCGCTTGAACATCTCCAGCATGCGGTCGGTGACGAGGAAGCCGCCGACCACGTTGATCGTCCCGAAGACGACCGCGACGAAGGCCAGCACCTTCTCGAGGTCGGAGTCCGCAGAGCCCGCGATCAGCATCGCGCCGACGAGGATGATCCCGTGGATCGCGTTCGTTCCCGACATGAGCGGCGTGTGCAGGAGCGTCGGCACACGCGAGATCAGCTCGAAGCCGAGGAAGACGGCGAGCACGAAGACGGTGATGCTGGTGAGCAGGGTCTGACTCATGCGCTCGCCTCCTTCGTCGCGCGCCCGTCGTGGGCGACACACGTGTCGCGCACGATCTCGTCCTCGAAGTCGAGCACCAGCTCGCCGTCCTTGACGAGCAGGCCGAGGAAGGAGTGGACGTTGCGCGAGTACATCTGGCTCGCGTGCACGGGCATCGTCGCGGGCAGGTTCGTGAGGCCGACCACGGTGACGCCGCCGCTCTCGATCGTCTCGCCCGGCTTCGTGACTGCGCAGTTCCCGCCCGCCTCGGCCGCGAGATCGACGATCACGGAGCCTGGGCGCATGCCCGCGACGGCCTCCTCGGTGATCAGCTCGGGCGCCGGGCGGCCGGGGATGAGCGCTGTCGTGATGACGGCGTCCGACTCGGCTGCGTGGCGCGCGATCAGCTCCTGCTCGCGCGCGTGCTGGTCCTCGGCGAGCGCGATCGCATAGCCGCCGACGCCCTCGGCGCCCTCCACGTCCAGCTCGAGGAACGACGCGCCGAGGCTCTCCACCTGCTCCTTCACGACGGGGCGCACGTCGAATGCCGAGACGACGGCACCGAGCCGCCGTGCGGTCGCGATCGCCTGCAGGCCTGCGACGCCGGCGCCGAGCACGAGCACCTTCGCGGGCGGGATCGTCCCCGCCGCGGTCGTGAGCATGGGGAAGAACTTGCCCAGGTGCTCGGCGGCCAGGATCGCGGCCTTGTAGCCGGAGATCGTGCTCTGCGAGGAGAGCGCGTCCATGGGCTGCGCGCGCGTCACACGCGGGATCACGTCCATCGAGAAGGCGGTGACCTTGCGGCCGGCCAGCGTCTGGACGATCGCCGGGTCGACGAGCGGCTGGAGCAGCGCGATCAGGGCCTGGCCCTCGCGCAGACGTGCGACCTCGTCCGGCGAGGGCTTGCGGACCTTGCAGACGACGTCGGCCTCGCGGTAGAGCTCGTCGGTCGAGACGATCCGCGCGCCGACTTCCTCGTAGGCGGAGTCAGCGAAGGTCGCGGTCTCGCCGGCGCCCTGCTCGACGATCGTCTCGACGCCCTCGTCGCCGAGCCGCCGCGCCGTGTCCGGCACGACGGCCACCCGGGTTTCCCCCGGAGCCGTCTCCTTTGCAACCCCCACCTTCATCGTCGGGCGGAGTCTAAGCTGGTCCGATGGACGGATGGCTGGAAGAGGCGCGGGCGAAGCTGGCCGCCGAGGTCGGTGACGAGCCCTCGACCTACGACCTGACGCGCGCCGAGGTCGAAGAGCTCCTCGAGCTGGCGCGTATCGCGGCGCACGAAAGCGGCGAGCGGACGAACGCTCCGCTTCTCTGCTACCTGGTCGGCCTCGCCCGTGGTCGCCACGGAGGCGATCTGGGCGAGCTTGTCGACGCGACCGTCGGTACATCTGCATAGGCTGCGCCGATGCCCGCCCTGACCGGCAGGACGGCGATCGTCACAGGCGCCTCGAGCGGAATCGGCCTCGCGACCGCTCGCGCGCTCGTGGCCGAGGGCGCCCGCGTGGCGCTCGGTGCCCGCCGCGTGGAGCGCCTGGAGCAGATCAAGGCCGAGCTAGGCAACGGCCACGTCGTGGCGCAACTGGACGTAACCGATGCCGAGAGCTGCAGGTCCTTTGTCGAAGTCGCCGTAGGCGAGTTCGACAACATAGACATCCTCTTCAACAACGCCGGCCTCGCGCTGGGGCGGACGGAGATCGCCGACGGCTCCGACGAGGACGACGCGATCATGTGGGAGACGAACGTCGCAGGGCTCGTGCGCATGACACGGCTCGTGCTGCCGCACATGGAGGACGGCCGGGGCCACATCGTCAACATGGGCTCCTGGGCGGGCCGTGAGGCCTACGCGGGCGGCGGCATGTACGTGGGGTCGAAGACCGCGGTGCGCGCGCTCACGTACGTGATGCGCAAGGAGCTCGTCGGCCGCATCCGCGTCTCGACCGTCGATGCGGGAATGGTGGGCGACACGGAGTTCTCGGACGTCCGCTTCGGCGGCGACCAGGAGAAGAAGGCCGCGGTCTACCGCGGCGTCGAGTACGTGACGCCCGAGGAAATCGCCGACTGCATCCTCTGGACGTTGACGAGGCCGGCCCACATGGTCATTGATGAGATGGTCGTGAAGCCGCTCAAGCAGGCGAGTCAGGACGCGATCGTCAGGGACTGAGGCCACACGTGGCTCTCACCATTCTCGAGGGATCGACCTTCTGCGTCTCGGACGAGCGGGGCGACATCGTCGAGCCGACGATGGGCTTCTTCGCGCACGACACACGTTTCCTCTCGCGCTGGGCGCTGACGATCAACGGCGCGCGGCCGCTCATGCTCTCCTCGCGCAAGGTGGAGTACTACTCGGCCGCGTTCTTCCTACGGAACCCGGTCGTCGGTGACCTGGAGAACGACGAACTGTCCATCGGCCGCGAGCGGTTCGTCGGCCAGGCGATGCAGGAGCACATCGTCGTCTCGAACCACTCCCAGCGGACGATCTCCTTCGAGCTCGCGCTCGAGCTCGGCAACGACTTCGCGGACATCTTCTCGGTGAAGGAGTACGACTTCGCCCTCGGCGACCCCGAGCGCGCGG